>VBHI01000014.1:0-10800 GCA_005881495.1 Chloroflexota bacterium | reverse complement strand
GATATACAGATAGGACTTCGTACCCTCACTACGCTGAAAACGCACATTGAATCGTTTAAGTTTGTGGTTGCAGGACACGGCGAGATTTACACAGCAACAGAGAAGGCCGATGCGGCTATCGAGTATACTATCGAGCGTCTGGAAAGCATACTGGAAGGTATACGGGAAGCCCTCGATGATGGAAAGGCCCGAACAGCGGGAGAGGTACTGAAGATAGTAGCCGATGCTCAGGGGGTACAAATTCAGGCACTGCCACAATATGTTCTTTATAATACTACCGTACAATCGGCATTAAGTACACTCTATCAGCGAGGTGAAATTTACCCACTCTTCCAGGATAACTCCCTGGCCTGGAGTAGAAGTCAATAGGCCCATGCTTGTTACCTCGCCAATTACAAGGACGTTATACAGCCATGAGGAGACTGTTGGTATGCATATCGGTATCAATGCTCAATTGCTATCCTTCAGCCAGAATTATCGCAATGGTGGGGTCAGTCGTTACATACGCTATCTGCTGAATGAGCTAGCTAAGCAACCTGGGAAGCACGAATATACTGTTTTTGTCAATGGGCAGGAGATCGTCGAAAAACTTTCGGCCCAACATGCACACATTACCTATGTATCTGCGACATGGTCTGAGTCCCAACCAGCAGCAAGAGTTGCCTGGGAACAACTGACACTGCCATCGCTCATTCGACAAAAACATATCGACGTCTTGCACTCTCCAGTCAATGTATTACCGGTATTGTTACCGCGGTGCTGTGCGGGGGTGGTTACCCTGCATGATCTGGCATTTTTGCGCTTTCCAAATGTTTTCACGCGATCAAAGCGCCTCTATCATCAAATGTTTACTGTTCGTAGTATACGTCAGGCATCAATGGTGATCACTGTTTCTGAGAGTACAAAAAAGGACGCTGTCGATCTTATCGGAGTTCCCGGTGAACGAGTAAAGACGGTATACCCTTGCATTGATGCACGCTTCTCCAGTGCCTATAAGGATGAAGAGCTACAAATCTTTCGAGAGAAACAAGGTTTGGCAGACGGATACCTTCTCTACCTCGGTACATTGGAACCACGCAAGAATATCACTACGCTCATTGAAGCGTATGCTCAGTTACGCAAAACCTATGCAATACATGAAAAACTTGTGTTAGCAGGAGGCAAAGGCTGGCTTTATGACGCAATATTTAAGCGCGTAGAACAACTGGGCCTCTCATCGGAGGTTCTATTTGCCGGATTCGTAGCGGATTCCGAGCTGGCTCTGTGGTATAGCGCCGCCTCGGCTTTTGTGTTCCCATCGCTTTACGAAGGCTTCGGGATACCGGTCGCGGAGGCGCTGGCATGCGGAGTTCCAGTCATCACTTCGAATGTATCAAGTTTACCTGAAGCAGGATCTGGCATAGCACTATGTATTGACCCACAGAGTGTGGAGGCCCTGGTTGCAGCAATACATACAGCTTTGACAGACCAGACATTTCGGCAGAAGTGTAGTACAATGGCACCAGTAGTAACCCGGCGCTTCGCAGCGCAAAGGATGGTCGAGCAGACTATCCAGGTGTATGAACAAGCAGCATCGGTACATAGCACCACACAAAGACGTTCCCAACGTGATTCGTTTGTTCGTTAGTGTAGGATGTAGGATAGAACGCAAACCGTGAACAGCAGTAAACTTTCTGAAACGACCCATCTGAGTCCAGACACAGATAGGACAGGAGCCCTAGATATGAGAGTAGGAGCAACTGGCCCTATAATGAAAGCCATCTCCAGTAGGCGTTCACATCGTCGTCAATGGCACATCTTCGAGGCTGTCACCATGGTGCTGCTTGATGCCATATTGATAGGCGCCTCGTTCGGACTAGCATACTTTATGCGCTATTATGTTCTTTTTAAGAGTCATTTACTGGTATTTCTTCGCCACAATATTGAGAGCTCCCTGGTTCATAGCGCAGACTCTTATACGCCACTCAGTAACTTTGTGGGGCTTGGAATCAGTGTTGTAATTGGCTTGATTACTATTTTTGCGATTCGTGGACTGTATAATATTCGCCTGACCGGAAGCTGGTTCCGCCAGGTGTGGACAATCGCCAGCTCGACAACTGTTGGACTGGTATTTCTGGTAACCTATTTCTTCATTTTCCAGCCACCTTCAAGTTCTCGCTTACTTGTGCCGTTTATCTGGGCAATGGCCATTATCGTACTGTCACTCGGACGCCTGATTGTATCAGCGGCAATGGGATCGCTCTACCGGCTTGGCCTGGGTGAAACACGACTGCTGGTTGTTGGCTCGGGGCGACTCAGCAAGATGATCATGCAACACATAGCGGCCAGTCCCAATCTTGGCTTTCATATCGTTGGCTTTTTAAATGATACGAGCGAACCACCTAGTGACTTTGGACGTTTTAAGATGCTCGGTACGTTAGAAGACCTGGGAATGGTGATCCGCTCCATGCAAATAGATGAAGTGATTATTGCCCTTCCCTCGACTATGCACCAGCAGTCTATCAAAAGCGTCCGCCTGTGTGAAAAGCTGGGGGCTTCATTCAAACTTGTACCTGACTTATATGAAGTAAGCCTTTCGCGCATCGACATGGAGGCCGTCGAAGGTATCCCGCTGATCAGTATCAAGCAGGTCTCGCTTAACACTTTACAGCGCGTCATTACAGGCTTTGTTGATATTTCGGTATCTCTGCTCCTTCTGGTGCTGGGATCACCACTCTGGTTATGTATCGCGTTAGCAATTCGCCTCAACTCACCCGGAGAGATCATTTATAAGCAAACACGAATTGGTTTAGATGGACGCCCATTCAAAGTATATAAGTTCAGATCTATGTATAAGAATGCAGATCAGTTCCTGGCATCGCTTTGGGTCAAGAATGAAGCTCAGGGACCACTCTTCAAGGTGAGGGATGATCCGCGTATAACACCGGTGGGGAAATTCTTGCGCCGCACCAGCTTAGATGAGTTCCCACAAATCATCAACGTATTGAGGGGAGAGATGAGCCTGGTTGGGCCGCGCCCGCCGTTACCCGCTGAGGTGGCCCAATATGAGGAGTGGCAAAAAGGCCGCCTGGCAATCAAGCCTGGCATGACCGGATTATGGCAAGTACGAGGTCGCAGCAATTTGAGCTTTGACGAAGGGGTGCTGATGGACCTGTACTACATCGAAAATTGGTCGTTGCGCCTGTACTTCCTTATTCTCTTCCGCACTATTCCCGCGGTCTTAACCAATCGAGGAGCGTATTAAGGCAATGAAAGTAGCGTTAGTTCACGACTACCTCAATCAAATGGGCGGTGCAGAGCGAGTTGTTTTGGCATTGCACGAAATTTTTCCTGACGCGCCCATATATACATCTATTTACGATCCACAACGTGTTGACCCGGCATTTCAGAAGATGGATATACGTACATCCTTCATGCAAAAGCTGCCAATGGTCACTAAACACCACCAGCCATATTTACCCTTTTACCCATTTGCTATGGAGAGCCTGGACTTACGCGGTTATGACCTTGTTCTGAGTAGCTCCAGCGCCTTCGGCAAGGGAGTAATTACGAGACCCGAAACGATGCATATTTGCTATTGTCACACTCCTATGCGCTGGTGTTGGAACTATGACGAATACGTTGAACGAGAACAATTGGGGAAGATGGCCCGTCGCATATTACCTCTCTTGATCACTGGGCTGCGCACCTGGGACCAGACCAGCGCAATGCGCGTCGATCATTTTATCGCTAATTCACCGGTAGTGGCTGAACGAATCCGGAAATATTACCGCCGTGACGCGGTCGTGATTCCGCCACCGGTGGAGGCACGTCGTTTTAGCTTTGACCCGGCGGTACACGTGGAAGATTACTTTCTTGTCGTTAGCCGCTTAATCCCGTACAAACGTATTGATGTAGCGATAGAGGCCTGCAATGCGTTACGACTACCCCTGGTCATTATTGGCAGTGGGCGTCACCTGGAACGACTCAAAAAAATGGCGGGTCCGACAATCCGTTTCATGGGCCGAATCTCTGACGAGGAGGTCCTGCACTATTACGCTCATTGTAGAGCGTTCCTGTTCCCTGGCGAAGAAGATTTCGGCATCACGCCGCTAGAAGCGCAGGCATCTGGTCGACCGGTGATCGCTTATGGCATTGGTGGAGCACTGGCATCAGTGGTTGATGGTGTTACAGGGATGTTTTTTAAAGAGCAAACAGCGGAAAGCCTTGCAGAAGCACTTGCATCATTCGATGAACGTGTATTTGACCCTCAGACTATTCGTAACCACGCGCTTGAATTTGATTTGCCGCGTTTTCATCGTCGAATTCTCCAGTTTATTGAAGCCAAAATGGGCGAAGAAAGACCAAAGGAGCTGCGTACACCTACAAGCGACCTGGTACAATAACAAAAAACGAGGGGAGTTGAGTGATTATCCATTGTAAGAGGAAGAGATTAGATTTTTCTGCTGCGCTTTCAATTAAAACAGTGTTAGAAAGGTTATATCCGTGGAACTACGGGCATATTGGAATATTATCTGGCGGCGTGCCTGGCTAGTGGTATTGGTCGTAGGCGTGGTGGCCCTGTACGTCGGATATCAGTATTATCATTTACGCAAAACTCCTGGCGCATTGGCCCAGTACAGTTCAGACGTCACGATACAGATTGGATTAGGAGCATCTCCCAATGGGGCTGCTGACAATGTCTCGGTCTCAGAATCGCTTGCCGATGCATTGGCCACGGGTCCTATACTCTCCTTGAAAGAATTTGATAGCGAGGTTTCTCACCAAATCGCTTTAGATATGCCTCAAATTGAGCAACGCTTTGGCGCCAATCCCGATCTTGGTGATTGGCAGAACCCAGGTGCCATAGGTGGGGCATTTAGTTCCACTCGCGCTCACAGCCTGGTGACGGTCAGCGCCACCTGGAGTTCTCCGGCAGGGGCATGGGCAATCGCTAACGCCGTTGGCGAAGTAAGCACGGCCAATATCTGCACCTACCTGGGATATGTGGTTTCCAAAGAAGCCTCATGTTCTACAACAATTGATGCTACAACGCCTGCTGTGACTGCACGAGTAGTCAGCACCGCGACAGACCCGGCGAGAGTGCCAGGTATATCCGCCAGCAAGCAAACGTTTTTTGTGATCCTGCTTCTATTGGCACTTGTGGTTGGTATTGCCCTGGCATTTCTTGTCGAATACCTTGACGATCGAATCCGTAACAAAGACGATGCACAGCGACTCCTGCAGCTTCCAGTTTATGGCGAGGTGCCGCGCGCCCCACCACTAGGTCGCAAGCGTTCATAATCACCGGTAATAGAGAAGATTGATTTGTTTAGTTAAGAGGAGCTTTTCCGTGAGTATTCGCTCACAAGAGCAGGTTGCACTGCTCACAGATTATGACATAGGTTCCGCATACAGCGCAGCCTATTATACATTCTATGCAAATATTCGTTTCAATTGGAACAACGAACAGCGTATTCACACGCTGCTGCTCACTCCACCTGCGCATTACGCGGCACAAACAGCCGTCGCGGCTAACACGGCGATTGTGGCCGCACGAAGTGGCATGCCAACAATTTTAGTCGATGCGGACCTCCGTACACCCAGCCTGGAGCAGCGCTTTGGCCTGGATAAGAGAGCCGGTTTCAGTGATCTGCTAACAGAGGCAGAGGAATCGATCACCACTGAGAAGGTCCAAGAACATTTGAAAGAAACCTTTGTTGCCGGTTTACGCGTGCTTGGCGCAGGGACGGCAGTCGAAGGCCCAACATTACTGCTCTCCACGAAACTACAGCGAGTTATTCGACAAATTTCTCTTCTTCTGTCAGAGGGAGAAAACGCAAATGGCGTCGTTATTTTCAATAGTCCGCCAGTATTAGCGGGGCCTGATGCCTCACTGATAGGGGCACTGGTAGAGCAGACAATTTTGACCATTGGAAAAGGTCATACAACCCGTTTGCAAGCAAAACAAGCACAAGAGCAATTAGAACGTGCTCACGTGAACCTGGTTGGCATCGTGATGTTAGATTTTTAGAGCATGATACGTACCAAGTAGATAGATACCCATCTCTTTGCAAGGAGAGCATACTATGCAAGGACGTCAAGACCAGGAACCCAGAGACGGTTTTTCCGGGCAATATCCTGTCGATTTCAATGGAACAGGAAGGCAACGGGCTATTCCGCGTCGTCCACCTGGCATGGCTCGTATCGATCATCCTCCTGCGACATCGCGTGTAGCCCGTCCACAACGTGAAGTTCCTCGTAAAACACATTGGAGACGGCGGCTTCTCATCTGGGGGATCATCCTTGTTGTATGTGGTGTTCTGGCATGCGGCATTGGCTATGCGGCGGTGAATTTTTTCGCCGCGACCAATGCTGGCGCAGGACCAGCCAAAACGGCCGCGGATTTTCTTTCGGCCATTTCCAATCAAAACTATGACCAGGCCTATAACGACCTTGACGCAGTAATCACCATCCAGCTCGCTCCAGACGATTTTAAGCAGCAGGCGCTGACTATTGATCGTTGTTATGGTACAGTGACCAATTATAGCGAGGTACAAGACAGTGCTGTGCAGAATAATGCACAAAGCTATAGTTTCAGCTACACCATTACGCGCAGTAAGCTCGCGAAACCTTACACGTTACGGCTGACGGTGCAACAAGATAGCAATGGTGACTGGAGAATCAGTAGCTATGGCAATAACAATGATTTAGGGCCAGGACAGCCACCATGCAGTTAGAAACCCACGAAGAAACTCCCTGGAGTTCCAGGGAGTTTCTTCTGTCCACAAATGGGGGAGTACATTCGCTTTGGCACTGTGTATGTCAACCTTGTTTGAGGTTACGAAACACCTCGAGCAACTCCTGTTTCGTCGCAGGTAGGACAGGTTCTGCCGCCAGACGATGCAACATGTCGATGGTCTTTCGTACCTGTTCAACATAGTTGGTGCAGCCTTCACATGCTGCGATATGTTCCTCGAATTGTACACGTGTTTGCGGCAAGAGCGCTTGCTCAAGATAATCGGTGACGAGTTCCACAATTTCACGGCAGGTAAGCTCGTTGTCAGAAGTGGTCAATTCAAGCTCCGTCTTCCTCTTCACAGTACGCGCCATCAACCTGCTGAATAATTCCCTTGCTCTCTTCATCATATTATGCCTGCCCCTTACCAAAATACTGCTCAAGAGCCTGGCGTACTCGAGAGCGAGCGCGATGTAAAAGCACTCTTTGATTAGTCTCAGATATGGCCAGGAAGTTACATACCTCCGCAGAGGTCCACCCTTCTATATCACGAAGTGTGATTACCTCGCGCTGGCCAGGTGACAACAGCTCGATTGCCCGCTGAATTTGTGCGTCTGTCTCTCGGGAGAGAAGCCGATCCTCGGGCATTGCATCCCAGTTTTTAGGGAGAGAGATCCAGCGATCCGGCGAATCAGGATGATCCGCTGCAAAGAAGCGCTCAGGGTCTACTGCAGGCTCGCGGTGTTCGGGATCGAAGTCTGATAACTCAGAGAAAGGGATACTACGCCCTTCACGCTGGGCACGCGTTTTGGCACAGTTGGTGAGAATCCGAAAAATCCAGGTCTTGAGTGAAGAACGCCCTTCGAAACGATGCAGTCCTTGCAGTACACCTACCCATGCCTCTTGAACCACTTCTTCCGCCACCGCCCTGGTCGGGACAAAGACCTGTGCCAGGCGCAACATGGAGGCATGGTAGTGATCAATAAGCGACACAAAAGCAGCCTCATCGCCGCGACGAAGCAACTCGATGAAGTGCATGTCATCGGTAGACGCCATTACACCCGAGAAACCAGGTGTATCATCATTTTGCCGGACTTTAGCGACATCAGATACACCCCACGGGGAAAGTGTTCCTTCGTCCATCGGCTCCTTTCTCGCCGGTAATTGCCTGGCCCAGGATAAGCGTGTGAATATCGTCAGTGCCCTCATATGTATAGACCGACTCGAGGTTGTTGGAATGGCGGCTGATGGGGTACTCTAAAGTGATACCATTCGCGCCAAGGACTGAGCGGGCCTCGCGGGCCGTTTTGAGTGCTTCACGAACATTGTTGCGCTTGGCAAGAGAAATCTGAACGGGATGTAGGAGACCTTCATCTTTCAGGCGTCCAAGCTGCAAAGCAAGGAGCTGTGCCTTCACCAATTCAGTGGCCATGATAGCGAGTTTTTGCTGCACAAGTTGGAAGCTGGCAATGGGGCGGTTAAACTGAACGCGGGTCTTCGCGTAGTCAAGAGCCACCTCGAAACACGCTCTCGCGGCGCCAGTCGCACCCCAGGCAATTCCATAACGCGCTTCATCGAGACAAGAGAGCGGTCCGCGCAGGCCGCGTATGTTCGACAACATATTCTCGGCGGGGACGCGGCAATCTTCAAAATGCAGTTCAGAGGTGACGGAAGCACGTAGTGAGAGTTTATGATGGATATCGCTGGTGGTGAAACCAGGAGTACCGCGCTCAACGATAAAACCTCGAATGCCGTCCTCGGCTCGTGCCCAGACAATAGCCATATCTGCCAGGCCGCCGTTGGTGATCCACATTTTCGTGCCATTCAAGACGTAACTATTCCCGTCATGACGAGCAGTCGTACGCATACTGCCAGGATCACTGCCGGAATCTGGTTCTGTCAGACCGAAACAGCCGATTACTTCGCCGCGAGCCATACACGGGAGCCAGTGCTGTTTCTGTTCCTCGGTACCGTAAGCAGAGATTGGGAACATGGTGAGCGAACCCTGAACAGAGACAAAGGAGCGCAGACCACTATCGCCAGCCTCTAACTCCTGACAGGCCAGGCCATAGCAGACAGCGCTCAAACCCGCGCAACCGTAGCCATCGATATGCATGCCCAGCAAGCCAAGTTCAGCGATAGCTGGAATGAGTTCACGCGGGAAGGTGCCAGCTTCAAAATGCTCCCCGATGATGGGTAATACACGCTCGCGAACAAATTTACGTACGGTATCGCGCACCAAACGCTCTTCTTCTGAGAGCAGATGATCGATGTTATATAGATCAGTAGCCGGTGGCATTTGCACCTGGCGGTGAGTTGCTGTGTCTGTCATAAAATAGGGACCCCTTTCGTTAAAGCAGCGAGCATACCGGATTCAGTGTTCATTCCTCCCCCCACCGCCGCAGGTGGCAATCCTGTAGAAAAACTTGCGCATTGGATTTAATTAGGGGTATGCTCTACACTGAGCAGCATTCTAATACTCTCTTATTATATCTCAGTCAATTACCCCATGCCTAAAGGCAGGGGCTTGTGTCTAGACTCCACCGCAACTCTGCATACCGGCGAAGGCGTGCAGCTTTGGCTTCAGCATCCGACACATCAGGGGCAATTGACAACTGCCCCGTCCTCACCCAGTTTTGCCGGATGAGGAGCGTTCGCATCGTGATATTCCTGGCACCCACCAGGTCAGCATGGAGAATATAGTGACAGTTCTGGCAGATGAACAGCAGACCCTTGTTGGGCCGATTGGCATCACACGTATGCCCACACACCGGGCAAGCCTTGCTGGTGTAGTGGGCATCCACTTTGATTGCCATCGACCCATGCAAGAGGGCTTTATAGGCGATCATGCTGTGCAATTCGGCAAAGGCCCATTTGGAAGAGGCGGCGTTAGCCTTTCTCTGCTTCTTGCTCGCCTTTTTGCCATGCTTGCGCCGCGTACGCTCGCGGATGTCTGTCAGGTTCTCCAACCCGATCAGCGAATGGGGATATCGAGTTACGATGCGCTTGGAGACCGCATGATTGGCATCTTGCTTCAACCGTCTCTCTCGCCCGCTAATCACGACGGCTCGTCGTGTGGCGGAGCGAGTGCCTTTCTTTTGCAGACGCTTCCTCAGTCTCGCATAGTGGTTGGCCTTGGGAACAATCCGTTTGCCAGAATGAAACGATTGCTTCCCTCTGGTCGTAGCAGTTACCGCCAGTTGACGGATACCCACATCAACTCCGACGACAGTGGTATGCTGCTCTGGCATGGCATCAGCTACATCAAGTTCAAGGGAGATCAGCAGATAGAATTGCTTGTGTGGCTTGTCATACCAGAGCTTAGCTGCTCCAATCGCTGCTCCCTGGTGCAGCAAGGCCACATGCCGGCTATAGCCCGTATAGGGAACGATAATACGTCCTTCCAGGGTCAAGATACTTACCTGGTGATCTGGCTTCAGACTATAATCCCGTTGGTAGTTATAGATGAGTGTTGGGGAAACATATTTGGGCGGGCTATCAAGGCCCTTGTAGCGCTTCTTAGTATGGCCTGCCTTGCGTGCGGTACTATTCTGCTTGACCTTTGTCCAGAGCGTTTTGTAGGTCGCCCCGACCTGGCGAGGGACATTGGTTGCCATTTGCGCGGGCAGTTTATAGAGAGCACGTATCTCGTAGTACGTTTCATCGCGCAAGCGTATCTGATTGCTAATCTTGCCATGCTCAAACGAGTAGCGGCTCACGTAGTTCAGAGCGTCACGATATGCCAGTTGTGTGGCCCGCAAGCCCTGGAACTGTGCAGGGTCGGTCTGCAATTTCAGTTTGGCAGTGATGATCTGCTTCATAGAAATAGTGTACTATAATTCAGAGATTTTGTCAATTTCGAATATATGTGAAAACAGTACGTGTGCTAGCGCACGCGGCAATTCCTCCCTGGGGCCAAAGCCCAGGGGCTCCTTGCCGCTTTTTGCTGAAGCTTCATTCTTCATAGTATATTTTCATTTCGACACTATCATATGCTTGCATTGTGCCGCAAGCAAGCATATGATGGTATCGATAAGAAAGCATACACCATAGTTCATCATGAGCGATCAGAGTATCGACGT
>VBHI01000215.1 GCA_005881495.1 Chloroflexota bacterium | reverse complement strand
CCCACTTGTTCAAAGCGAGCCTGCACCAACGGAGGGTAAAATGCCATGATCTCGTTCCCCGTCATCCTGCTGCGCCTGATGGTGGCCTTACTCATTGGCGCCTTCATCGGATTGGAGCGCGAAATCCATGAGCGGTCAGCGGGCATGCGCACGCTTGCTCTCGTCTCCCTCGGTTCGGCCCTCTTTACCGCCATCTCGGCCTATGGTTTTATCGACATCGCTCGCTCCCTACACGTCTCGTTCGACCCCACACGTATCGCCTCCTATGTCGTGGCTGGTATCGGCTTCCTGGGTGGAGGCACCATCTTCTTGAGCCGCGAAAAGGAGAAAGTGCAAGGACTCACCACCGCAGCCGCCATCTGGGTGGTAGCTGCTATCGGCATGGCCTGTGGAGCAGGTTTTATTGTCGAGGCCGTGGTCACAACGGCTCTCACGTTTTTCGTCCTGTACCTGCTCTACTACGTAGAACGTGCCATCGTGCCTCGTCCTTCATCAAGCATCCACCACCTGCACCTGGAGGCTACAGCCGTAACACCCCAATTGATCGCCAGCGTCTATGACACCTGCGCACGCAACGAGGTCACCGTAGAGAAACTCCAATTGCTGAGCGGGCAAGAGGTTGAGTCGATTGAACTGCTCTGCCGCGCATCTGACGCACCGGCGCTGACGCGTGTCATCAGCGAACTCCATGCGCTTCCGGAAATCCGTGCGCTGCACGCGGACCGACATGAACCGGTTACGCCACGCGTCAAGCCAAAAGATACAGCCCGCTAAGCAGCATAACGCCGATATGTTATACTATTGGGGAAGGTACAACCCCCGGAGCAACGCAGGGGTTCCGCTCCGTGATCACTCGTGATGACAGGCATTGCACCCACCTCATTTTAAAGAGAACCACCGTTTGGGAGGGATAACGATGACAAACACACCTCAGAAAACTGTGCTCTGCATTACCAGTTACGAGAAGGGGCAGGAGTTCATCCGCGAATGCAAGCGCCAAGGGTGTGATGTGATCTTGCTGACCGTAACCCCACTCGAGCATGCTAAATGGCCCCGTGAGAGCATTGATGAACTATACCATATGCCCGATCTGTCCAAAGTGGACGAGGTGATTCACGGTGTCAGCTTCCTCGCCCGCACGCGTCTTATCGATCGCATCGTCGCCCTGGATGATTATGACGTGTGGACGGCCGCCAACCTGCGCGAACACCTGCGCATACCTGGCATGGGCGATACTACCGTTCGCTACTTCCGTGACAAATTGGCGATGCGCCTCAAAGCTCAGGAGCATGGCTTCCCCGTCCCCGGCTTTGTCCACGTCCTGAATTACGACAGAATCAATCAATTCATGGCGCGCGTGCCACCACCCTGGGTGCTCAAACCGCGCTTCGAGGCATCCACAATCGGCATCACGAAGATCGATACCCCGGACGAGTTCTGGTCCCGCCTGAACACACTCGGCGACAAGCAATCTTTCTACCTGTTAGAGCGTTACATTCCCGGTGACGTATATCATGTCGATTCACTGGTCGTTGACCGTCAGGTAGTCTTTACCGAGGCCCACCAGTACGGGCGTCCGCCACTCGACGTCTTTCACGAAGGAGGCATATCCACCACCCGCACGCTTCCCCGTGGCTCCGAGGACGAGCTAACCCTGAAAGGACTGAGTCGGCAAATTCTCGACGCCTTTGGGCTTGTGCAGGGGGTAGCCCACATGGAATTTATCAAAGGGCGTGACGAGGGCCACTTTTACTTTCTCGAAACCGCCGCACGCGTCGGCGGTGCCAATATCGTAGAACTGATCGAAGGTGCCACAGGCATCAACCTCTGGCGCGAGTGGGCCAAAATTGAGACAGCCCCCGGACCAGGCGCCTACCAACTGCCGGAGCCTCAGCAAAACTACGCAGGCGTCATCATCACACTTGCCCGCCAGGAATACCCCGATACCACAGCGTACCAGGAACCAGAGATCGTCTGGCGTCTGAACAAGCGGTATCATGTCGGATTCGTCGTCGCGGCGCAGGACCCTGATCGCGTCAAGTTCTTGCTTGACCAGTACACTCCCCGGGTCGCCAACGATTTCTCCGCCACCGCACCACCCCTCGAATCCCGCCCACCAAGTAGCGACACATAAATTTTCAAGAGTCACTACCCAAATACGCCATCAGGATTTTAGTTGCTACTGATCTCGGCATTGAAATGTAAATCTTCTTCTTTTTGAAGGAAATCATGTACCAGCGATAGGGGTATCTATTGTCCGAGAGATGCGAATTGATGATACATGATTTTTAGCTGATATCAAATAACAAATATCCAGGTAAAAGTATGGTATCATATAGTACAGTAAGGAGAGACACAATGGCACAACGCGAATACCCAAACATCACTCTAGAAGACTACCATATCATCAATCAAAACAGCCAAAGCGCACGCTACGAATATCTCGATGGTGAATTAAGAATGCTAGCAGGAGGAAGCGCCGATCATTCGACCATCACAGCAAACTTAACCGGCATCCTCTACGGACTATTGAGAGGTGGACCCTGCAAAGTATACAACCCTGACATGCAACTCCAACTCTCTGAATCACGTTACGTCTTTCCTGATGTTACAGTAACTTGTGATCCACGCGATGAAGCACCACAAGATAACCAGACGCATTATCCTACGGTCGTTATCGAAGTCCTTTCTCCGAGCACTGAAACCACCGATAGAGGGAAGAAACTGCTCTACTACCAAGCACACCCAACGATACAAGATTATATGATGGCTGACTCTCAGAGCATCCTTCTAGAAGTCTACCACCGTGAAATGAGCAGATGGACATTCTCCACATACAAACTAGAAGACAAGGCACAACTAGAAAGCCTTGGCATTCAATTCCCAGTCCGCGATGTCTATGAGAGAACAGGCCTCATAAGAAAACATCAATAAAGTACCCAAACTTGACACCAAAGAGGATAGCTACAGATAGACCCCATTAGCCATAACTGGACAAAAAAATAGACCTCCACACGCTCAGTTATCCAAGCAGTAAAGGCCTCTAAAGCCCCGTTTCAGTATGGTGTACTCAAGTTATATCTATTTTTTGCAACACAAAGGGGGAGATCATGCAAAACATCCACCGCTTGCTTCTATTTGTTGCTATCATCGTCACTATCGCTGGCCTCATTGCGTGCGGAAGTTCTGCATCGAACACGGGAACCAATGTGCCTACTTCGCCTTCATCATCAGGAAGCACACCCACGCCAACACCCACTCCTGTCGGACATTTCAAAGTCGGTCAGACTGTGAACGTCGGTAACATCTGGCAAATTATCATTGTTTCAGCCAAGAATGGGGGTACAGCATCGTATCTCAAGCCCGATCAGGTATTTCTCAATATCTTTGTCAAGGCGAAGAATATTTCATCATCTGAACAAACTATGTCGAGCCTTGTGAGTTGGACAGTCAGGGATACGGACGGGAACACTTATGGGGTAGGGTATGACCCAAATGCAAGCTCATCACTTGACGGCAAAGTGGAAGCAGGCCAACCCTTGCAGGGGAGTCTTACTTTTGCGGTCTCAGGGAAGGTCCACCAGTACATCCTATTGTTCGAGGTAAATTTCATCTCGCCAGGACAGACGATTTGGGACATTCACATTTGAGTACTAGATGTAGTTTACTAGTGCCAGTAGGCATGACCAAAAACTCAACAACGAAAATGACGAAGCATTGAACGGCCCTATTGAACAATGGAACATCACATAAACCAAACTTTGTAGAGCATACCATCCCTCATGGCTTGCCATATGAAGCCCGAACAAGCCACAATTGATCAGGCAAGAGGAAAATGCTGACAGCAAAACCGGTGGAAAAACACGAACAATGGGAGACTCCAGCGAACAAAATGGCACGAAACGAGCGTCGCCGAGCCGCGCAAACAAGGCCCGATGAGCCACAAAACGCATGTGGTATAATCTCCTCTAATATTTGGAGCGAAGCGTAAGAAACCATCATAGGCTTTGCTTTCTACGAGAAGGATACCATATGGCAAACCAGGAACAGCTTGATTTACTCGGACAAAGTGTAGAAGTATGGAACCAATGGAGGGAAGAACATCCTGATATAATGATTGACCTCTGGGGAGCCAACCTTAGCAACGCCAACTTTAGTGGAGTCAACTTCAGCGGAGCCTATCTCTACGAAGCCTTCCTCATGGAGTCCAACCTCAGCGGAGCAAATCTCAGCGGAGCCACCCTTAGCAGAGCCGACCTCCGGGGAGCTGACCTCAGCGACGCCAACCTTAGCGGGGCTAACCTCTACGGAGCTACGCTCATTGGGACAAACCTTTCTGGAGCCACCTTGGTGGATTGTTCCATTCATGGAATATCTGCATGGGGGATCCAATTAGATGGAACGAGACAGGAAAACCTCCTCATAACTAATTACGGAGAACCCACCATCACGGTTGATAATCTTGAGGTCGCGCAGTTCATCTACCTGTTGCTCAATCACAAGAAGCTCCGCAATGTCCTCAATGCCGTGACGGAACGAGGTGTGCTTATCCTCGGACGCTTCGGTGGTGGTGGCCAAGAGGTATTGCAAGCCATCGCTGCCAAGCTGAGAGAAGAGAAATACTTGCCTATCATCTTTGACTTTGAGCGGCCACAAGATCGCAACTACACGGAAACGGTCAAAACCTTGGCTGGTCTAGCTCGCTTTATCATCGCGGATCTGAGCGGGCCATCGGTTCCCCAAGAACTCTATGCCACCGTTCCTCATTTTAAGATTCCCTTCGTTCCTATCATCGAAGCCAGCAGAAAGCCATACGCTATGGTCATCGATATTTTAGAGTATCCCTGGGTTGTCAGGCCCCCCGTCACATTTGCCACTACTGAGGAGTTACTGGAACAGCTGCATGCAAAGGTGATTGCTCCTGCTGAAGAGAAACACCAAGCTAGGCAAAAGTTGCTGGAAGAGCTGTTCAATAAAGCCTAACTTTGCGTACATAACAGCTTCGCTCACTTCTACACCTTTCAGCTTTGCTATTACATCACTTCTAAGGGGAATCATTATTTGACATAGCAAAAATAATGACATGAACACAAAAAACACATAGATAATACGATTTCAACGGCAAAAAAGAGCGTGAAGCTGCTTGAGACCTAGGTTCAACCACAGGCATACTAAGAGAAAATAGGGTTCGCTGAAAAACTACACACTTTTGAATTTCTGAGCCTTTCTCCATACAGAATGAGTGAAGAAGTGTTTCACCCAAGCCCGAATTCGAGCAGGAGACACCCCTAAAAAACAAGCAACCACTAAAAAGAACACTTCTTAAACTGGCACGAGAAGCCAATCTAAGAAGCGTCACATTCAATCAGCAATACGGAAGCACGGCAGTATCATTCTTCCCAGAAGTGTTTCACCCAGCCGCGCTTCTGCATGATGCGCCGGAGCTCGTTGGTGGGAGTATAGCTTGCCATAATGTAGAGGGTGCCGCCAGGGCCTGCATTTTTTAGCGCTGCATCCAGTGCGGCTTCGCGCTCATGGATGGTACTGATCTTGTTAATGGGTATATCAGCGTATTTCATGCGCATGGCAAGTTCTTCGGCTTTGCTGCCGCTACAGACGATATCGCGAATATCTGGTGCAATCTCTTCGAGGTCAACGTCCCACAGCCAGGCAAAATCCTCGCCATCGACAACGGTGTTGCTGGCGACGATTAGCGCGTGCTTCTCGGTAGAATGCTGCTTAATCAGTCGCAGCATAAGGTTGAATGAGGTGGGGTTTTTCACAAAAGCCAGGTAGATGGTCTGGTCGCCCGCCTGTATTTTCTCCAGGCGTCCAAAGGCCGGGCGAATGCTGGCGATCGCCGCACACGTTATGTACGCCGGGCAGGGGAATATCCAGCTTTATCTCTCCCTGGGGGGTGCGAATCTTGACGTGAGACGGCCCTTCGCCATCGGGGGCCAGTTGTACAGCAGTGGCCGCGAAATCTAGTTTTGGCAACGTATAACCACAATTGGGGCAGCGATAGAGGCCCAGGTGCGACATGTAGGCCACTTCGTAGAGCAAATCCTCCTGGCAGTGGATGCAGCGAATGATATCCGCCGATTGTTCGGGCACCGGAGTTCCGACCTCGGTGGTCTCCAGGCCGAAGAAGAGGCGTTGCGCCTTTGCATTCTGTCCGAAATTTGCTACCTGGGGATCATTGCCATTGAGTAGAATGGTGGAGGTCTCCGGCAGGCTCTCCAGCATTTTATCGAGCGCTTTGGCGACCGAGTAGAGTTCGCCGTAGCGGTCCAACTGGTCACGGAAAATGTTGGTAATCAAGACCACATCGGGCTGAATCTCCGGGACGGCCAGGGGAATGGTTCCCTCATCGATCTCGAAGAGGAGCACGTCGCTGTCCAATCGCCCGAACATATCGGCGAAGTTTACAGCGACAGAAGTGACTCCTTGCAGCATGTTGGAGCCTGTACGATTATGTGAGACACGCTGCCCCGCGTAGTCCGCGATGGTGGCAGTCATGCGTGCGGTGGTGGTTTTGCCGTTGCTGCCTGTGATGACGATTTTCTCGGCAGTACTCGCTCCAACCACCGATTTAAGGATATTGGGGTCGATGCGCCGCGCGATCATGCCTGGTAAACTTGTACCGCCGCCGATGCGGAAAAAGCGCCCCGAAGCTCCCGCCAGTTTTCCGGCGGAAATGGCGAGGGCCAGGCGCGCCTTGCCTAACCCCGATGGCGTTGTATTAACGCTGGTGGTGCCTGCCGGTGTATCTTCTGTTGCCATAAAAAAACCTCGCTTGTATAAACATTCATGTGTGCCCTGAGCAGTATAACAAACCTCCAGGGTGTGGGCAAGTGAAGTAGCTAACTTGGGCGGAGTTTCCAGGGCGACCCGTGTTGTTCCCTGTATAATCAGGGTTTTTGGCAAAGCATCCCCTGAAGCCGCTAGCGCAAATCAGAACAGGGCCTCCTTGCTTTCTCAGCTTCATCTCAGCTGTTTCACAGAGTCAACTAAGAGAGACAAATTATACTTGTGTGCAGTACATCAATACAGCGGCAGTGGAGAAACGGCATCACTGTTGCTGTACAAGACTGTCAGTACCGCGAAAATCTGTCTAGTGTCGCGCGCCGGATTTTTTTGTGTGCCGAGAGAGCATGCAAAATCGTGGGCACAATAGGAAAAAGGAGGAGTACTTCATGAATCGTCATGTATGTTTCTACGTGCCGCGGCACGTACTCGAGAACATTGCCAGATATCGAGCGCTGGAGGAACGCGGCGATGTTAGCGAGATTCGCCGATCCATTGAGATCTCAGAGGCAATGCGCCAGAAGCGTCGACAAAGTGCGGAAGAATCGTTGACCCCGTCGGTGCCTGGCCCACATGGACTACAGCCTGGCGCACGTGGGCCAACGTCCCAACAGCCTGGCTCACCAGGGCCAACTTCTCTGCAGCCCGGTGGTTCAGTCGCTGTTGCGGGCATAGTAACGATACCGAGGCCAGACACGCATGCTCGCCTCATTTACGACGACCATAACCAGTTTAACTTCGATGTTGACGACGTGCGGAACGAGGGCGATCCCGCGGTTCTCCAAGAAAACGCCAATCTCGCCTACGATTCGCTGGGAGCCGCGCTCGAGTTCTATCGTGACCTTCTGGGACGGGATTCGCTCAACAACCTTGGCCTGAATCTGAATGCGAACGTAAACTACGATGTGAACTACAATAACGCTTTCTGGGACGGCACCCGGATGGTCTTCGGCAACGGAGACAACGTGATCTTCCGGGATCTCACCAACGACGTCGACGTTGCAGGTCACGAACTCACCCATGGGGTGACGCAATACACCGCAGGTCTCCTGTACACAGACCAGCCCGGTGCGATGAACGAAGCGACCAGCGATATCTTCGGCGCCTGCATCGACGCTCGCGTCCAGGGACAAGATGCAGGGGAGTTCAATTGGCTGATCGGCGAAGATATTATGGCCCCAGGCCTCTTCGGGGAAGCCCTTCGCTCGATGGCGAACCCCGGGACGGCATATGACAACCCGATTCTGGGCAAGGATCCTCAGCCGGCCACCATGGCTGGATACGTACCTGGTGGTAACCCGCACCTGAACTCCGGGATCATCAATCGCTGGTTCTACTTGATGGCAATCGACCTTGGTATGGATGCAGCGGCCAGGATCTGGTACGCGACGCTGCAGAATCTGTGGTCGACCGCACAATTCGCGGACGCAGCAGCGGTAGCAGCTGCGCAGGCACGGATCTTGGCACGCGCCGGAACGGTGCCGCGGCGGGCACCACAGACTGTCCGAGCGACAGCTACAGCGCAGGGCATCATCTAGGCCATTCCGGCAGAGTGATCTCGGCTTGGCCTCCTCGGCTGAGCCCTCCCTGGCTTACACCCTGCGCAGGCAGTTGGCGGTGATGGCTTACTCCCAACCAGTAGGATGTTGTTGGTAAATCTATAAGCCAGCTTACGCAACTGCCGCCAGGGCGGCGAAGCGCGATCACTATGTTGTGGCACAGGGTGGGTCGGTCCACCGTCGCAATATGTTGGAGCCGGGTCTTGTAGAGACCCCGATACGGAGTCAGATGAAGAAGCTACCCCAAGGTTGGCCTCCGCGTCTGAAAGTAGGTGAGTAACGCTTGAAGGTGGAGGTCTTCGATGGGATCAGTCAAACGCACCGTATGCTGCTTTCCATCATCCTGGATAGTGATTGTGTACTGAAAGTAGTCCGCAGCGCCAGGTGCGGGTGAACCTATAACTGCCGGCAGATCGAAAAAGTGTGTAGTATTGACCAGCCGCTTCAATTCGTCGGATTCCTGCTGAGGCAATTGATCACTGTCTATCGTGATTGGCTTACTGAGACCTGGAAAGGAGGCGATACCACCTTCCATTTTAAACTGTATCCGCATAGAAGACCTCCTTCATGCGTCCTTGTTTCAAATGGCAAACTCCCGGACATATGTTTCATATAAGTGCGCCGATGTATGGAAGAATCGCTCCTTCACTGCTCAGTTCTTTCTATTTCTTGAAATGAGCAGATGTGCTATATTAATTACAATATAGCACAAAGAGGAAGGTGTATGAATTATTTGTAGGCAATCAAGCGAGGAGCTATTCCTATTCGAAGCGACGATTACAGTGTTAGTTGAGAGGGACAGCACAGTCAAAGCCTCTCGTGCAACGAAAGGAACTATGAACAGTATGGCGGACGAAAATGTAATGCATCACGAAGATCATTCCAATCACGGGCCAGGATACGCTTCACCCGAAGAGGCTATGAAGGCCGAGCCCGAAAAGGTGCTGTACAGCATCGCACTGTACGTAGGAACCGGGATCGAGGAGCCGGATTACCTGGCAACCGTAGATGTGGATCCCACCTCTCCCACCTATTCGCAGGTGATTCATCGTACACCTATGCCCCAGGTGGGTGATGAATTACACCATTTTGGCTGGAATGCCTGTAGCTCTTGTCATGCGGATGAAAGCAAATCGCGCGGTTTTCTGATTCTCCCTGGCATGCTCTCTAGCCGCATCCACATCCTGGATGTCTCTGATGAACGGGCACCTAAACTGCATCAGGTGATCGAACCGGAAGAGATCAAGACAAAGGCGAACCTGAGCACACCTCACACCGTGCACTGTCTGGCCGATGGCAACATTATGATCTCTATGCTTGGGGACCGGGAAGGCAATGGTCCCGGAGGATTTCTGCTGCTCGACGACGGGTTCAACATTGCAGGCCGCTGGGAACAGTCAACCGAGGGCATGGACTTCAACTACGACTACTGGTATCAGCCACGCCACAATGTGATGGTCAGCAGTGAGTGGGCGGCCCCCAAGACGTTTATCAACGGCTTCAATCTGGACGATGTGGTAGCAGGCAAGTACGGGCACCATCTGCACTTCTGGGATTGGGACAAGCATGCAATTGTCCAGAGTTTCGATCTGGGCGAGGAAGGCCTGGTGCCCCTCGAAGTGCGCTTCCACCATAACCCTGACAGTACGCATGGATTTGTCGGAGCGACCCTCAGTAGCAACATGTGGCACTGGCACAAATCCAACGGCAAGTGGGAGGTGGACAAGGTCATTGATATCCCCTCAATTGAGCTAGAGGGCTGGCCCATTCCCGTCCCGTCGCTGATCACGGATTTTCTGATCTCGATGGACGACCGCTATCTCTACCTCTCGAACTGGCTGCATGGAGACCTTCGCCAGTACGATATCAGTGATCCCTCGCATCCTCGCCTGACCGGACAGGTCTGGTGCGGTGGCTTGCTTGGCAAAGCTGGCAGTGTGCAGGGTCATACGCTGCAAGGCGGTCCACAGATGCTGCAGTTGAGCCTGGATGGCAAGCGGCTCTATGTCACTAACTCGCTCTACAGTTCGTGGGACAATCAGTTTTATCCTGAGCTGGCCAAGAGTGGGTCGTATCTGCTGCAAATCGATTGCGATACGGCAAATGGTGGCTTGAAGATCAACGAGAAGTTCTATGTGGATTTCAGCAGGGAGCCTGCTGGTCCTTCCCGCGCCCACGAGATGCGCTATCCGGGAGGAGATTGCACGTCTGATATCTGGGTGTAGCTGGATACTGTGGATACTGTATGAGGCTTGTGAGGAACAGTGGAACGGTGCGACCCTTTCTGTTGTTCCTCGACTTCCCAGAACAGGAGGGGCTCGATGTGCGCCATGGAGTTGACGGACGGAAACGACCGGCAGCCTGCTCGACCGGCTGCGCGCCGCCGGGTACCTGTAATCTGGCCCTGGGTGGTAGTGGTAGCCGCCTGGACGCTCGCCCTGCTGGCAGTTCTCACGAACCAGAGCTACCTGATCAATCATCACTACCTGCTTGAGCAGAGCCATCTCCCTGTGCTGTTGGCGCTGGTCGTCTTCCTGGCTTGCTGGCAGGTGATGACGGTGGGTATGATGCTGCCATCGAGCATGCCCATGCTGTATATGATGGTGCATGCCAGTCGCCAGCAGGAATGACAACGCACGATCCAACTGGCGTTCCTGGCAGGCTATACAGTCGTCTGGACGGGTTTCGCAGCTGCCGCGTTTCTGGGAGACACGCTGATCCATCAACTGGTGCATCGTTGGTTGTCGCTCTACCTGCACTCCTGGGTGATTGGGGCAGCTACCCTCGCACTGGCGGGCGGCTTTCAGGTCAGCCCGCTCAAGGAACGCTGTCTCAAACAGTGCCGTAGCCCGTTCAATTTCTTCATGCACTACTACCGCAAAGGGGTAGGAGGGGCCTGGCGGCTGGGGCTGCGCCACGGGGTGTTTTGCCTGGGAAGCTGCTGGGCGTTGATGCTGGTGATGTTTGGTCTAGGAGTGGGCAGCCTGGTGCCGATGGCCCTGCTGACAGGGGTGATAGTAGAGGAGAAGACATTCCCGGGTGGGCGGCGCCTGAGTCCGGTGATAGGAGTTGCACTGCTGGGGCTGGCTGTTTTGTGGTTGGTTCATCCCGCCTGGCTCTCACTTACTGGCGTATAAGAGCGGCCCGACCTTGCGATCGACTGGCTGGCCCAGCATCTCGTCACCGAGGTGCTCAAGGCACGTGGCGAGCGCATCCACCCAGCCAGTGTACACCTGGCGAATGAGTCCAGTCACATGGAGAACGAGTCCGCCGAGCACGACCTGCACTGCTCCAGGCCTGGTACCGCATGGACGAGATTCTCGTCGCGAACTACATGCTCTTCCATGACGTGGTGAACGAGGAACAGTACGACCTCTGGATCGGTGATGAGGCCTGGGAGCTTGACTACTATCTCCACGAATACCCCGAAGAGAAGCGCGCCGCCTACGTCTGGCTGACAGACTTTGTCGGCTGGCTGCCTATGCCTGATGGGGGGACGCACGAAGCCTTCTTCACCGCCGACTACAACGCCGAGATGATCGAGCAGATCGAGCGGTTTCCCCAAATACGAGACCGGGCGATCTTTGTTGGCAACCCCGAGGATATCGTTCCCGATACCTTCGGAGCGGACCTTCCCTCCATCCGGGCATGGACAGAGCAGCATTACGACTTCGCTGGCTACATTACCGGGTTCGATCTCGCCGCCTTCGCCGATCGGGAGGCGGTTCGGGCGGAGTTGGGCTACGCCGCTGACGAAAAGGTCTGTATTGTGGCAGTTGGCGGCTCTGGCGTGGGCCAGCACCTGCTGCGACGGGTCATGGCAGCCTTTCCCGAGGCCAAGTGGCGGGTGCCGGAACTCCGTATGATCGTAGTGGCCGGTCCGCGTATCGATCCGCAGTCGCTCCCTACAGTGGAAGGGATCGAAGTGCGCGCCTATGTCCACGAGTTGTACCGTCACCTCGCCGTTTGCGACCTGGCGGTGGTGCAGGGCGGTCTGACGACGGCGATGGAGCTGACGGCAAACAAGCGGCCGTTTCTGTACTTCCCCTTGCGCCACCGTTTCGAGCAGAACTTCCATGTTCGGCATCGCCTTGGCCGCTACCAGGCTGGGCGCTGTATGGACTTCGAGCAGGCAACGCCAGAGGTCATCGCAGCAGCGATCGTGGAGGAGATTGGCCGGAAGGTCATGTACCGGAATGTTGAACCCGACGGCGCGGTACGCGCGGCAGCCCGGATTGCCGAACTGATCTGAGTTGATGTGCATGGTGCTCGTCCAGCGGACAGATGATTGCATGCAGCATACACGAGCTCGTCTGCTGTGCTCGAACGGCTTGGAGACCGCCAGTCTCTTTGTTGACTAGAAGGGGCTACGGCGGCCTTGGGCGTGGGAGGGAAGTTCTAGCGATCAAAAAGAGCACATGCAGCTTGTCTGCTCGTTTACCTACAACTAATTCATGACTCTGCTGGGAAATTTTGTCCGGACATCATGCCGCCAAGAGTGATCGCAAACGTGCAAAAGGAGACAGAGGACGCTTGGGCCGAGGTGAGAGCCCAAGCTGTGTGCGTTGCAGCATCTGACGGATGCGAACCAAGTTGATAGCCGCCGCGATGGCTTTGGCCTGCAGCTGCGTCTTTGACTGTCCTCGATAGCGCGCACGGCGCAGCCCATGGCTGCGAATCCCTTCCGAAATACTGCCTTCGATCCCTGCCCGCAAGGCATAGCGCTGCTGAAAAGGAGGGGTGTCTTGTTCAGTTCGACGCCGCGTGCGCGCCTCAGAGATGGGTTGAGGCGAAAGGGTGACGATCCTCCCTTTGTTCTTTTCCCTCTTGGTACAGAGCTCTTTGACCGGACAGACCTGACAGGTGACGGCGGAAAAGCTCACTCGTATCACCTCCTCGCCTCGGTTATGTCGTCCGGGACACCAGTTCTGCGAGAGGTGCCCTTGGGGACAACGCACCTGCTGCTTCTGCCAATCCACTTCGAAAGCGCTCACTCCATAGCCCGTCTCGTGTTGCCATCCCCCCTCCTGTTTGAGCGGACCCACGAGTTCGATCCCCACCTCGGCGTGGCTTGCGAGCACTTCGCCACTGACATAGCCACTATCGACCAGCCGCACCTCTGGCACCAGGTCGCGGGCTTGCAAATCGCGTAGCAAAGGCATCGTCTCTTCGACATCTTGCACGGTCGCTGCCGTGATCTCCGCTTGCACGATCAGATGCACCGCTTCTTCTTCTCCACAGGTCTCGGTCAGATGCACTTTGTACCCCACCCATTCGGTGTCCCGCTTGCGGCTCTCGCGGGCATCCGTCTCATAGGGAGATACCACCCGCTCGGCATTGGGAACCAACGGGCTATCCCGCCAGCACACCACGTCGTCGATCCGCTCGAAATGTTGGTTCCACACCTGCTGCAAGAGGGCCAGGCCTGGGCAAGCTCGGACGCTTTGGGGAGCTTGCTCGTCCATCGCTGCTTGCAGCAAATGCCAGCTATCTTCTCCTACCTGCCTCCGCAAGATTTCTTGTGCAGGCTTTCCTTTCGGCAAGCGCTGCAACTCAAAGCGATGGACATACCGATCAAACCAGTCGGGGCTGATGACCCCAAGCAACCAGTCAGGGGCCACTTCTGCGATCTCGTTCAGGACCGCTCTCAGGCTCTCTCCCACACTTTCCAGGCTACTCAACCCTCGCACATTGGCAATCACCCATGTCGAATCGGTACGCTGTTTGCCCCCTGCCTTGAGCCAACCTTGCTCACGACAGATCTGCAAGATCGGCTCCAGCAAGAGATCCTGCGCCTCATGGTCCAGCAAGCGCTGACGAAAATCGGTCAGAGTGCTGGCGTCAAAGCCCGGATCATCCAATGGCAACGAGAGCGCATATTTCCAATCCAACCGTCCCCGCACCATCTCGGCGGCCTGGCGGTCGGAGAGGTTTTCCAGCGCTTGCAAGACGGTGACCAACGCCAGTCTCCACGGCGCTTCTGCGGCTCGTCCCCGTCTGGGAAACAGATGAGCAAAGTCGGCGTCCTGATAGATCGGGCCGAGCGCATCTCGCAGATGCATGGCCAGGGTGCTTTTCGGAAAACTCGCCTGAGCTATTCGGCTGGTCAGATCGGGAATGGCTTCGAGCGGTTGGGCGTGCAGCGACATCTTGATCCTCCTTCTCGTCTTCATGAGGAATCTCCTCATGACCTTTTTCCTCTACTTTACCCTCTTCTCCTTCCCTTGTCCACTTGTCCGGACAAAATTTCCCAGCAGAGTCATCTATAGGTTGTGATGGGAATGTGAGTCCAATAGACTACGCCGCAACAGAGTGAGCAATAAGAAGTAGCCAGGTGTAATACGCTAGTCGAGCACCTGGCGAACGACGTTGATGACGCAGCGGAAGCCGATATGACAGGTGGATGTATCAATGGTCTCAGGAATACGAGCAGCCGGTCGATAGCGCAGGCAGTAATTCGGCGCACAGAGAAAGGAGCCGCCCTTGAGTACCTTCCTCGGAATGCGCACCTCTGGTTGAGCAGGGTCAAAACTCTGTTCCAGCGCTGCCCCTCTCGGGTTCACCGGGATGCAGCATGCCTTGTGCGCCTCACCTGGATGGCGGTCCGCATACCAGTCAGTTGTCCATTCCCAGACGTTGCCCGACATTTCGTACAGGCCGTAGCCATTGGGAGGGAAGGACCCAACAGGGGCAGTCCTTTCGTAGCCATCGCTGAGCAAGTTCTGCCAGGGAAACTCCCCCTGCCAGGTGTTGGCCATCAATGTACCGTCAGGGGCGAAGTCGTTGCCCCAGGCGTAGACAGCTCCTTCCAGTCCTCCACGCGCGGCGAATTCCCATTGTGCCTCCGTCGGCAACGACTTGCCTGCCCAGGCGGCGTAGGCTTCGGCATCTTCGTAGGCGATGTGGACCACCGGATGCTTCATACGCCCTTTCAAGGAACTCTTAGGCCCTTCAGGATTCTGCCAGTTGGCGCCAGGTATATATGCCCACCAGTTGCCGGGATTGCGCAAATCGACACGATGTGGCGGCTTCTGAAAGACTGCTGAGCCAGGGACGAGCAGTTCGGGCAACGCGCCGGGATAGTCTTGCGGGTTGAGCGGGCGTTCAGCCACGGTGACATAATCGGTGGCTTCGACGAAGCGCTGGAAATCGGCATTGGTCACCGTATACAGGTCCATCCAGAAGCCGTCGACGGTCACATGATGGGTGGGGCCTTCTTCCGGGTAATGCTGGTTGGACCCCATGAGAAAGGTGCCGCCGGGAATCCAGCACATATTTTCATGTGGTGGGAGACCGGGTTCGGGTGGTTGGGCGTTTGGATCCACCTGGTCAGGGCGGTTCTCCGATTCAGATATCTTTATGTGCTCGTTCAAGGTGCTTTCCCTCCTCAAAATTCTCTTTGCTAAAGCCGTCACCTGGTTCATTCTATCAGACTGAGAGTCAAATAGGAAGAGATATGTTACCTGAACAGATCAGGTGCCAGTTCGTATTCTTATTCGCAACGTGAAAAAAATAGTGTGTTCTGAAGTTGCATAATCTTCTCCGAACGAATACACTAGTACCAGTGGTGAAGTGATTTTCCATGGGTAGGAGTTGCACCTATCACTTATGAGTTGTATCAAGCTATAAGAAAGGATTATCTACAAAATGACAGATCCCAACGAGACCCTGAGCGTGCTCGCCCAAGGCGATTTGAGCGTGTTGAACACACTGATGCGCATGACCGAGGGGTCGCTTGAAGAATCCGGACTCGACCCGGAGACGTTTATGCTCGTCCGCATTGCAGCCCTTGCGACATTGGACGCGGCTCCAGCCTCGTGGCTGGTGAACATCAAGGTCAGTGGTGAAGCTGGCCTGACGCCGGAGCGCATTATCGGCACGCTCATTGCGATCGCGCCGGTGGTTGGCACCGCGCGTGTTGTATCGGCAGCAGGAAGTATCGTAGAAGCACTTGGACTCGCGAGCGCTCTTGCTGAGGGCACCGATTAACAGTTGGGAGACGTACATATCCTGGATTGAAACAAGGAGTGACCTTCTCCAGTGTCATCGGCTGGGAGGGAGACAAGTTCAGCCCGGCCAGGCGGGAAACCGTGCTCGCCATCTCACTTGTGCATCCTGACCGGGTGCAACTACTACTACACCGGCAGGGTGTACATTACCGCAGGCTTTGAGAAAAGCAGAAAGGAAGAGTGTGTATTATGAATCGCATAAGCAGATATGAGGACATGGTAGCAGAATATGAGCGCAGCATGTCCCGCGTAAGATTCCACCGGCGTCCATTGCATTCGTCAGGAAAATGGGTCCTCGGCAAAATCGTCTATGGGCTCTACCTGGCGTTGCGTTTCGCGCTCTATATTTGGTATTATGATTTCTTCATTCAATGGCGAGATCACTAGATCATTTCGTCGCTTTGAAGCTAAGAGATGAAGACTAATTCAAATTATCCGTGGGATTGGCTTGTGACAAACTGAAGCGTTGCTGTAAGATCCTCTTACTCGGCAGCTTTTACTTCTGCCTGGTTCTGCTTAGCAGCTTCCGCTGCGAGTTCTGCCTCCAACATTTGCACCACAGCCGGTGCAACCAGCCCTCCGGCAAGCGGTATTCCGCCAGCATCCATAATCGCTTTCTTTAAGCCGACAGCCCACGTTTGTTCGATCAGCAAGAGAGCAGCCGAACTATTATTGGGGATATTGCTCGCTATCGCCTCGACATCATCCTGCTCAAGCACCTCAAGCAGGTCACCGGCGATGGGGCCCAACTGCTCCAACTCCTCGCTACTGAGGTCGCTCAATTCCATCACCGCAGTATTGCCTTGTTCATCTTTCAAAATCAAGAGCAGATCGATGACCCGGATGATACCCTTATCACGGGCGGCGCGTAGTTCCGGCAGAATCTGGCCAGTAAATCGATTGCCCTCAAAGCCGATGAGAATGTATTCTAGGGGACCGAGAGTCATAATCTTTCTCCTTTACTAACACCTTTGTTCATCACTACATTATACACGATTACCTGCTCAGCGCGCGAAAGTCATATACAACGAGTTACCGCTGCAGTAGCCGCGCACCAACTCATCTAAGGAACAGGGCAGAGTTGAGCCTGGCGAGTCCGTCCGATTTCACCCGTTTTGCAGGTCAGGATGGGTGAATATGAGCCCGCCTGACCCATCAGCCGCGTGTGCGATGCGCGGCATCGCCGGCCCGACCCTCCCAAGGTTGACCGCAAGGGTCAACCCTATTATATCCGACCACCCATCGGCCGCGCGTACGATGCGCAGCACCGCAACGTGTATAGTAGGGTTGACCCTTGCGGGTTGGGCGGTTGTGGGAAGACAGGGTTATGGAAGGTAAGTTGACCATCATCAGTACCCTGACGGAACAGGAAAGCCTCCCAGGGCGCGAATCCCTGCTATGCCGCCCGCGTGGGTCAGGGCGTGGACCAGGCCCGTACTGAGGGCATCGCCAGCTTGCTGCTGCCCCCAAGAAAACGTTATCTCTTTGTCCAGGTCGTCATCTGAGAACCTGCTCACTACTTCATCTACCTGTGCCAGCAGTTCATCGAGCGTGGCGACTAATGCCGCTGCCGAGTCAGGCTTGGCAATCTTGGGAGGCCAGCCATCCAGCGGATACTCCTCCAGCGACCAGTGCTTCCCTGCGGCAACGAGGGCGTTGCCCAACAGAATGACAGTGGCATGCATCGCCACATCTGCAATCGGTCGGTCGTCGATCAAGGGGGTACGATAGTCCAACTGTTCGTGTCTGAGATCTTCCAGCGTGTGATGAAGCCACCATTTGAGGCGGCCATTCGTCGCGATGATGAACGTTTTGGTATCCATGTGAAAAAGCTCCTTGCTGTTGCTTATGTATTCAGTTCTACTGGCCGGAGAGCGACATCCACCTCCCTGCCGATGCGGATGACAAGGACTGGCAAAGCTTCCACATCCTCCAGTGAGGTGCGGAAGTTGACGATGCAGGCGCGCAGCAGGAACGTCCCTCTCACGACCGCATTGGAGAGAAAGGCTTCCCCACTTCTCTGCAAACGGGTGAGCAGTTCCGCATTCAACTGGTTGAGATACGCTTCGACCTCCTGAGAGCCAGGGGTAAGATCGGGCGGGACATAGCGGAACGTGGTAATACTGAGCGCCTGAGTGAAGGCTTGCAGTTCGGGATGCGCCTCCACGAGTCGGTAGAGTTCCTGGGCGAGCTGGATATCATCGGAAAGCATCTCGACATAGCCTGCTCGCCCCACCTGGCGCAAAGCCAGCCAGACCTTCAA
Source organism: Chloroflexota bacterium (assembly GCA_005881495.1). Next base: position 15,614 of record VBHI01000215.1, on the reverse strand, counting down.
AGCCCGGAAGCCCCGCGAGTTCTGCGGTCCGTATTCATGGTAATCGAAGGTGGACGGCTCCTCAGCGAAGTGGTAATAGGGAGGATGGAAGCTGAACGTCTCACGCAGCGCTTCCGGATTGCGCACCAGGGCGCAGCCGGCCTCTAGTGGCGCATACAACCACTTATGCGGGTCCACCGCGACAGAATCGGCTTCGCTTATCCCCTTGAGGTCACCCGGAATCACTTCTTTGCCCTCATTGAGGAGCACGGCAGCGAACCCGCCATAAGCCCCATCCACGTGGAACCACAGATCATACTCCCGGCAGATCGCAGCAATGTCAGGGAGGGGATCGACCGCGCCCGTACTCACGGTGCCTGCTGTCCCGATGACGAGGAACGGCAAATCACCGGCCTCGATATCTGCTTGAATCTGCTTGCGAAGGGCAGTCGTGTCCATGCGGAGTTGTGTGTCCACTGGGATCCAGCGAATGGCCTCGGTGCCCAGGCCGAACATGTCAGTGGCCTTGTGAATCCAGGTGTGCGTCTCACTGGAAGTGTAGAGACGCAGGCGGCGAGACTTTTCACCCATCAAACCTGCGGCCCGGACGTCCCAGGTAGCTTTGGCTTTGCGGGCCGCGAGAAAGCCCACGAAATTGCCCATATTTCCCCCACTTACCAGCAGGCCACCGCAGTCAATGGGGTAGCCAATCAATTCGGCGATCCAGCGTATGGTTTGCGCCTCGATTTCATTGGCCATCGGCCCTCCAATCCAACCACCCATGTTGGGATTCACGGAGGCCGCCAGCAGCTCACCCAGGGCGCCAACCGGCGCGGCAGACGAGGTAATCACCCCCCAGAAACGCGGATGGCCGTTGAAGGTTGAATGCGCGAACAGGAGGTTTGCTGCCTCTTCGAGTAAGTCCTTTGCCTCGCTACCCTGCTCAGGTAGCGGTCCGGTACCCAACGCTTCCCGAATCACCCTGGGCGATTCATTGGGAACGACAGGACGGCTTGGGAGTGTACACAGGAATTCTGCGATGCGCTCGACCAACTGGCGGCCCACCTTGCGGAACTCGCTGGGCGTCATTTCAAGCGGTGCGATCCGATAGCGTAGCGCGTTTCGAGTGTCCATGACTTATGCTCTCCTTTGGTTGTCATTTCACGCCTCCTGTGTGCGCAGCACTAGCTGCGATGGCAGTGTTGGAGGTGTGGATAGAGACAATGCCAACTCTCCATGTCCTCAACCCAGCCCTGCGAAAAGGTCGTCCTCAACACCGCGACCGCCATTGACCAGGCTGAAGGCCCGATAATAGGTCTGACGATCCCATAGTTCCTGCTGGTACTCCTGTGAAACATGTTCGAGCTGGCGATATGCCGCCAATTGGGACTCGTGGCACAAGATGGCCTGCCACACTGTCTGCCGGTACTCCCGGGTCGCGATGCGCGTCGTGATGGCCCATTCCGGCCAAGCAACTCCCCTTCGCTCCACGCCATCAATGTGCATGACCATTTCACCGAAAACGGATTGATAGGCCAGAAACAATTGTTCGGATGCAGCCATATAGTATAGTTTCGAGACATAATGCGGAGGCAAATCCCGGTGGTATGGAGCATCTGGATTGGCGGCTCCGACGATGGCAGCCGTAGTGAACTGGCAAATGGCGATATGATCGGGATGCCCATACGCGCCATCTGGCCCAAAAGTGACCACCACATCGGGCTTCACTCGGCGCAAGTGTTCCACGATCTTTGCCACGGCTTCCGCCGGCGGGGCCTGATCCAGGTCGCCATCCAGGTAATCCAGAAACTCAACCTGGCGAATACCAAGCACTCTGGCTGCTGCCAGCAACTCCGCCTCGCGTATCTTGCCCAGTGCCTCCAGCCCTGGATAGTCGCTCTCGTCGCCGAACCAGCCACGTTCGCCGCGTGTGGCTGTGACCAGATAGGTCTCGACTCCTTCGGCGGCGTACTTCGCAAGTATGCCGCCGTTGCCGAGCGACTCATCATCGGGGTGAGCCAGGATACACATCAATTTCAGTTTGTTGGTCATACGCTCTCCCTTGCTGCTGCTCTTTTGTGCGAAATCTGAAATACTACATACCGAGTAATATACGTTGTCCCATGCCTAATGTGCAACATCGGCGGAGCCTGAACCCTTGTTTGAGCATGAGGTGCCTGAAGCTGCTACGGCGTGATCTCGTAAAGGATGTTGAAGGGATTCTCCATCGGAACGCGCCGCACATGGCTGAACCCGGCTTCCGCAGACAGTTCGCGCATTTTCGGTTCCGGTATGCCGGCGGTACCCAGCCCTTCTCCATGATGCGCGAGCGAGGTCGTCATACAGTAAAGCACACTACAACTGTAGAAGAACGCACCGAGCAGCCCGATGTTCTCTTCCAGCTTGTCGGAACTGTTGATTTCCAGGCACACATAGCACCCACCAGGCCGCAGTCCATTACGGATGGCCCGTAGTAGCCCACGTGGGTTGACTGCATCGTGAACGACATCGAAGGTGGTAATCACATCGTACTGTTCAGGCAGCCCCTCTGAAACGTCCCGGTGCTCGAAGCGCACGCGATCGGCCGCGCCAGCCGCCTGGGCATTAGCAGTGGCTTGCGCGATGGATGGAGCAAAGTTGTCGTAGCCCACGAAGTGCGACTGTGGGTAGGTCTGGGCCAGCTTGATCAGCGCTTTGCCCTGCCCACAGCCCACATCGGCAACCAGAGCTCCACGTTCCAGATTCGCCTGCACCTCTGGCATCGCTGGAAGCCACACCGGCACCAGCAGATTCTCAAACCAGCCACTGGTAAAGCGTGTCACGCCTTCCCAGGTGCTGGGGTCGTAGGCCTCCATCGGGACGCCGCCGCCGCTGCGGAATGCCTGCATCAACTGGTTGACCGGTCCGGCCAGTCCCACCATTTCCTCTTGCACGCCACCGAAGAAGACCGGACCACCTTCCTGAGCGAGGACCGGTACGTGTTCAGGTGGAAGGGTAAAGCGGCGAGTTGCCGCCTCATACTCCAAATAGCCGGCGCTGGCCATGGCACTAAGCCACTCTCGAGCATAGCGTTCGTTGACGTGCGCACGCTCTGCCAGTTCTTCACTCGTGGCTGGTCCCAGCCCGGCCAAGGTTTTGAAGAGGCCGAGACGGTCGCCGATGCTCGACATCACCGTTACGGCCAGGCCGGCGGTGTCAGCCAGCACTTTGCCTACGAAGGCATTGGTCTTTTCTTCCGATACGCTGTTGCGTTGTCATGTCTTTTCTCCTTTTTCTGCTTGCATGCTGTTTGTATATCCGGTTGTCACTCATCTGATTCCAACCGTCACCAGCAGTATGCTCGAAAAAGGCGGGTTTGCCATCGTGGAAAAGTACGGAGATTCCGCGAAAGCAGTACGGAGATTATGTACGTGCGCCCAGATAGGTGTACCTGTCCTGGTAGCTGCAAGAGGTGCAAGGACAGATATGCTTCTCCTACATCGTCGGTTGAGCCTGCGGCGCATAGACGATGACGATTTCGCCATCATGCCATTCGGGTTCACGTTCGAGCAGCAAGAGCGCAATTCCGAAGATATTGCCCGGAATATGCACATTGATGGCAAAGGTGAGGCTCGAAACAACGAGTCGCTGGATGGTGCCACTGTCGATGTGCAAGCCGACGGCGGAATCACAGGTCCCCCCATCCAGGTCCGCTCCTACCCAGCACGGACACAGCACATCACAAGAATAGACCTCTAATGTGGTATTACTGCAATAAGTATGCTCGAAACGTGGCGATTTTCCATCAGTGAGAACACGGAGAAATAGAGGTAAGGGACGTTTGTTCTTCCTATCCCACTTTTACGTACTTATGAGTAGGGCCTTACGGGCCGTCTTTGACCAGCCCTACCTCGACAGCCCACACCGCTATCTGTGAGTGAGAGGAGACTCCTAACTTCGATAAAATCGTACTCACGTGCGTTTCGACGGTGCGGTGGCTCACCACCAGTGTATCAGCGATCTCACGGTTCGTCTTGCCCTGGGCGATAAGCATAGCCACCTCACGCTCGCGCTCGGTCAGCCCGCCAAACCGTTCCGCGGCGACACGACGCTCCGGGATGGGCTTCTCCCTCGGCAGCGATTTGAGAGCTTCCTGGGAGAAAAGCTCGCGCAAAGTGGGCTCATTGATGCTGGCTGCAAGTTCCGCAATAATACTGCGCGCTGCGGCGAATGCACGCTCAGCCCGGTCCTCGTCCTTCATGCGGTGATAGACTCGCCAGAGCAAACGATGAACCTGCCAGAGGAGCGCCCGCTCCTGTCGCTGACGTGCGCCGTCTTTTGCAACTTCTAACGTCTGTGCTGCTTCATCCAGGTGAGACATCGCAGCCAGGGCTTCCCCTCGCTCCCCTTCTGCCTTTCTCTGCTTCCCTCTTGTCCTCCCCTTCTCTGGCTTTTTCCTCGCACTTCTCTGCCCACCGAGAATTCACAAGCCCTGACTTCCCGGCTTATAGTAGGAGTTCATTTGGAGGCGGTCGAGATCAACATTTGTCACATATGGTATGTATGCTTTGGCGCGTGCCCGTTCGTATGTTGTGCATACCAGGTCTGTCCTGTTGGCATAATCAACCGTCAATACGAGCTTGCCCAGACTGTTTTGATGGAAGAGGTCAAGATACTTTTCCGTTTGAGCGCGTGCCGATTGTGAAGTTGGTCTATTTGTCGCCTGGACATATACCTCTTCGCGGCCAATTCCGGTGACAAGGCGCACATAGTCTGGATGATGTGCAGCCAGTTCTTCTGCATTCTGCACGATGATGCCAAAATCTTCGCCTAGAGGTGAATGCGTTCGCGCATAGTGGGCAATATTGGTGACGAAAAGTACCATATCATTTTCATGACCAGCAGCATAGCTCTCCTGGTATGCATCGATGCGGTCAAGGTACACGCCATCAAAACCCGCCGCAATAATGGCATCGAGATAGCGGGAGATAACATGTTGCCAGTTGGGGTCCCAGTAATGCACCCAGTAGTTTTTTCCCCAGTCGGGATCGGGGGCGTCAAGCCAGGCAGGAGTACCCTCTTTCCAGCCTTGCTGCCAATACCCGCGATAGGATTCAGCTTGCCCAATGCTGAGATAGGAGACAACACGTCGCGAACACGAGGTACGACGCAGCGTGTCGATCTGCTCGCGAGTAAAGGCTTTCCCGGCTGAGCCATCGGCAGAGTAGTCGATCACCACTAATTCAAAAGTAGTTGAGCTCAACTGCTTGAGATTAGGATTGTCCAACCAGTATGCCCAGTTATGCACAGCATTCCACGGGCGCCGTAATTCCCCGGGATTCGTTGTGCTCGGATTGTGCTGTTGCATCGATTTCTCCGTCTCTGCCTTGAAAGAATTGCATGCGTGCCGCTTTACCACATTTGGCATACAGTATAGTTTCTTGATGCAGTTCAACCTCCATCTAAGTCAATGGAAGTGTGACTGACTGTCCAGCAGTGAGATTGATGTATGAGATGGGTTGACCGCCATAAATCTCAGCGCCTGCTGTGTTTAAACCGGTGACTGGCACAAGTGCGCCTTTCTGCGCTGCAATCGTGATTGATACGCCTGGGATGAGACTAGCCGTCACACCTGCGTTATTATATTGCATCCAATTGGCAACGTTCTGGCCGAGGCTGTCCATCGTCGGGCTTATGATGGGCAGAGTGTAGTACTGAGCATATTTCTGTAAGGTCAGATCGAGCAGATCGCTAAGCAAGGTATGGGTACCATCATAGGCACGCAAGTTCGGCTGATGGAACATCCACGGGTCAAGGTCGCCCTTCAACATGTAGGTGACGAGAAACTGGCTCTCTTTACCCAGAATTTCCTGGTAAGTGAGATTGCGACCCCAGAAGCCTGAATAGAGGCAGTTATATTCTGCAACCCATTCGTCGGGAGCCGAGACGTTGTAGAACAGGTTATTGGGATAACGTGGGAGCATGAGAATCTCCGGCTCGAGCGTGTTATAGATGCCTGCATTGGGAGAGGGATTGTTATACCCAGGTAAGGAGGTATCCGATACCAGATAGCGAATCCCATTGTCGTAGGCAGCCACCAGGAAATTCGCGTTGGTCAAGCCGGACACGTCGGGCGTGACCATATTCTGAACGCTAAAGTTTGTCAGGCCCAGCGTCGTTGCTATCTGATCATTGAGCGTGATTTCTGTGGTTGCATCCGCAGAATCCAGATTGTCCAGGTTGGTATGGTCGTAGGTATGGCTGACCCAATAGAATTGGTTCTGGTTTGCGGTTGCAAGCGGAGTTAAGGTATCTGGAGTGTAGGCATCGGTCGTTGCTCCATAACCGTTGAAGGCCATCGTCAGCGTTAGATTGGCCGATGCTGGGTCTGACCTTTTGCCCGCCTGCCAATTGATGACCGCTTGCAGGTCATCGCCAGTTATCCGATAGGTGGTACCGGTGTTATCAACGGGTGTACCACAAGGCGTAATTGGCAACCAAACAGTGTCGTCGATGAAGACATCGTCGATTTGTGGCGACATGTAGATATGCCGCTCACCCAGGAAGAGCCCATTGGTCAACCAGTTGATCAGACCATAGGATAGAACGATGCTGTGGATAAGGCTGGGGTTGCTGTCGAACGTCATTGACAGGGCCTGCCGCCCATCTGGATAGGTACTTACCGCAACAAGCGCGTTGCCGTTACTATCGCTGAAGAGGGGAACTGTGGCTCCATCAGTGAGCGGTTGCGCCAGGTAGGTGTATGCATTTTGGATGGTTACAGCGTTAGTGGCATTCAGGTACGGGTAGGCTGCCTGGCCTTGTGCCGTGAGATTCATCGGTAGCGGAGTTATTGAGGTATCTACCTCTCCGTTTGGCGATTGATAGCCAAAATCTGCAGTGGGATAGGTATACCAACTGAGTTCGCGCACTCCCATTGTTGCCTCGTAATTCCACAAATTTGTCCATTCTTGCTGTGAGAGCGCACTGACCCAGTCAGTACCGTTAAAGTAAGACAGGGTTCCAGTGGTCAGAATGATTCCCTGATAAAATCCGTGACAGCCGTTGCTCAACTTGTCAGGCGTCAACCCATTCGGTGTTTGGGAGGCAACATAGACTGTGTAGGGAGTTCCCAGGTATTCCAGCGCTTGTTTGATAGCTGGCAGATCGACCTCCTGGCCATCCGAAGCGATTACCAGCACCTTTAGATCGATGGTGGGAGAAGGGCAGGGGCTTGTAACGGCAGGAACAGCCGCCAGCTCAACGATGGGTGTAAAAGAACGAGTGAATGTGCCCAGTTTGGGTGCGTTGATTGGCTGGTGAAGTGGGTGTGATTTTGTCATTGCCAGTGCTGTAGTCCTTTCCTTAAGTATATCATAACAAACCTCTCATATATAAATTTTGCAATAGCCATAAGCATTTTTGCCAATAGTACCTGTTCCCCCGTGCGAGTACTTTTCACTTACCCCATGGGCTGGGCCATGAAGGTCAAGTATTCCAGTCGTTGGAGCCGGGCGTTGAGCAAGAACCATCCAAAGATGGCTCCTATTATGGTTGCTCCAAGAAATCCCATACCATAGAAAGCATCACCAAGGTACACAGACGCCAGGGTGAGGAAAGCATTGCAGATCATGAATGCTCCAACGAGGAGCAACGTCGCTCCTCGCTGATCGACGTACAACAGGAGTAACATCATGACGAAAACAAAGAATTGTCCTACACCTGCGAGAGTTTCGATACGAAGGAGCGGTACCCACCTGGGTGCTAGTCCGACAAACGACGCCACATCTTGCGCGAGTAAGCAGAGAAAGAGAGCAACAATCCCCTGAACTTTAAGGATCGTCCCTACTCCCGTTCGGACAGCCTCTATCATGCCTTTCCTGGCACCGACTAAATCCGGCAGGGTTCCCTTCGTTTGAATGAATTGGTAATAGTTCTGATAGTGGCGATGAAAGTTAGGTTCCAGATGTATCATAAAGATCACTGCTGCAGGAATTGTGGATAGGGACACGATGAATTTAACGGTGTCATAAGGAGGAAAGAGGTGGTAGAATCCAGAAATCACTTGACCTCGTGAAGACACCCAGAAAATGATACTGTCCACCCAGATGCCTAGTGAGTACAATACACCGATGACGGGCAGATCCCAGAATTTACGAATGTAACTGAGATAGGCAAAGCTGATACCTTGGGCGGAAGGAAATTCCAGGTAGACGACTACAATCAGGAACGAGAGACACGTCATTTGCCCCAGGGTAAACCCGGCCAGGCTACCGAGCAGTCCGAAGAGGTGCCCCAGCCCGATGGAGGCGCCAACACCGAGCGTATAACAGGTTGCGAAAATTACCAAAATACGTATGTAGCCGCGTGCAGCCGAAAGCAACATCACGATTATCCACGTCATGGTCAGGGTTAAGAAGAGTGTAATTACCAGCAGACGATAGCGAATGTCAAATGGAGTGAACGCAAGGAACGGTAAGGTAATGAGAAAGAAAGGGATGATCATGACCAACACTCCAGCGCATGTCGGTGCAACGCTGTCAGTATCGTTGAGATAGAGACGATCGGCCAGGTACCTCGTCACGAGCATTTGCGGTCCGCTTGCTAGAAGCAGGCTTGCAGCAAACACCGAAACAATCGTGGCAAAAAGCAGAGAGCGGTCAGCTTCTGAAAGATAGGTAGATGTTGCGCTGCCCAGTACCGTAAGTGCTACTACTCCGGCTAGCCAGGGGCCAGCGGTGATGATCGCGGAAGATAGATATGCAGTCGTAGCTTCGAGGTATGAGCCTTTGGCTACCATGGCCTGCAAGCGAAACCCAATACCCGCCATCGTTTTATCTCTCCTTTTGCACCATAGAAGGTTGATAGTTTTGTGCTATATAGTGTTGATAGAGGTTGTTATAGGTACTATAGAGTTGCTCCTGGCGGTAGAAGCGTTCTGTGCGCTTCTGCCCTGCACGACCCATGCGCAGGCGCAAGCCTTCGTCGTGCCAGAGTCGAATAATCGCCCTGGCGGTCTCATTAGGACTGGCAACGGGGGTAATGATTCCGCTGTCTCCAAGCGCCCGGTCTTCGATGGATATGCCCATCAGCAATTCACGGCAGGCACCGACATCTGTGGCGATAACCGGAATGCCAGCGCAGTTGCCCTCTAAGACTACGAGCGGCTGGCCTTCACTTAGGCTAGTTAAGACTAAGACATCGAGCTGGCTGTAATAGATTCGTACATCTGCTGAACCGGTGAAATGGGCGACAGATTCCAGATCCAGCACTTCGACGAGGCGCTGGCATTCCTGGAAGTATTCAGTGTCCTCTTCGGTCGGGCCGACAAGATATACCTCAAGATTGGGAATAGTCTCGCTGGCGATTTTAAGGGCGCGAATGAACGTTTTGACATCCTTAATAGGAACGATGCGGCCAACAAAACCGACCATGAAGCGATTTGAGGTATGGTTTTTTTGCTGGCGAAGATGAGCCAGTTGCTGGACATTGATCCCGTTGGGAATGAGTTTCAATTTCTTGGGATCGGCTCCCCGTTTCAGTTGATACGTTTGGTTGACAGCGGTGATCGAAATGACGGCATCAGCAGCATCATAACTGATCTTCTCCATGAAGCGGTATATATTGAACCACCATTTCTGGAAGAAACCCATGCGTTGCTTGTCAATGCGATAATGAGAAGTTGGTTGATCCATCCAGGTAGACTGTATAATCTCAATCTCGCGTTCGCGGGTATAGATGCCGTGCTCCGTCAAGAGAAAGGGGCGTCCAGTTCGTATCTTCGCTAGCGATCCAAGCAGGCCGCAGAAGCCCGTGCTCACCGCATGGTAAACGTGCGCTTCAGGCAAGGTAGTTTCAAGTATCGTGAAGATCGGCAAGTACGTGAAACGAAATGTCCAAAAGAAATCCACAAAGGACTGCCCGGCGGCATGCAACTCATAGAGCTTCACCAAAAGTTCCCAGCTTTCGCGAGCTTGAAAGAGATCTGATGTCGTTAGCCCGGCAAAGCCCGGCTGGCGCAGCATAGGTAGGAAGGAATTGGCATCGTATGGCTTCCCCACGACAACGGCTTCGTGAAGCGCATAGAATTCCTGCCACGCGGAGGGCTTTGGTTTTGTTACTTTGTGCTTGTTCAAGCGGTTGGCATCATTGATGAACACCTCACGGTACTCTATTACATTGTCTGGTAGGCGATACAATGCTTTGCGTTGAGGATCGGGACGCACGCCGAGGTGTACGATGGCAAAGGTCAAGTTCGGCAAATTTGTCACCAGGGCATGAAGCCAACTCGACACGCCGCCTGAGACGTAGGGATATGCCCCTTCAACTAATAGGCAAATATCGGTCATGAGACCTTCCTCCCTGTCGTTCTGATGAAAGCATTGCCCACAACTGGAGGGATGTTTGCGCCTCTGAATCCTCCGGTAATTCGGTTAATCCTTCTGAAGCGAGAGAGATGAGGGTATCCCAAGCATGCAAGCAAAAGGCAAGTTCCATTGCGAGCAGATACGCTTCCTGAGAATCGGGCTGTAGTTGAAGGGCGGTGCGAGCATCTTGCAACGCATCCTTTGTCTCACCGAGAAGTTGACGAATGCGTGCAAGTTGTATCCATAGTTCAGCGCCCATATTGTCTTGTGAGATGATTTGCTGTACTAAGTTCCGTGCTTTCACTAAATACAAGTGTCGACTCACCTCATCGAGCACATTACTGCACGCATATTGGTAGTATTGATCTGCGAGAGTAAGTGTAAACTCGCTATCTGCCGGGTCGGCTGTCCATTGCTCAAGTGAGGCATTGAGAGCGCAAGATAACTCACTCTCAATACGGGTTAATGCAATCGATGCATCGCTGCGAATCTCAGCCTGGGGATCTGATAATAGTTGTCGAAGCACGCGAATCGACCCAGGATTGGCATGACGACCAAGTGCTGCAACCGCTGCACGCCTGGTTTCAAGGTCCTTATTGTGTAAGACATCTACCAGTGGCTGAATCTCCAGGTCAAGCGTTGTCGATATCTCCAATGTTGGCACAGTTTCAACTGGCATCTCTCTAGTTGTCCTCTGGCACATGAAAGAGGCGATACTTAGAACGACATTAAACGTAAGCGATCCAAACCCCGGTAATGCGCACAAGCCTAGGAGCAGGGCGGCCACTCCCCATCCATTCACATTAATGCGACCGATATGAGCAACCTGCTCGCCTTGTAACCCTTGGTTTACAATGATATTGATGCCCAATGCCCAGATGAAAACGAAGGGAAGGTGCAGCAGGAATAGCTGCGGGTTCGCTTCGAGCAGGAAAAGCATACCAATGACAACATCTCCAATGAAACCGAGAGTCAGAAGGACAGAGCCAACCCAGTACGAAGTGCGACGATTTACCTGAATGTCTTGCATAATTTGCGCCATGTGTTGCTGCCTCATGATAAAGATGACGAGAGATGCCGATGAGACTTCCTTTTCCTGGAATCTTGAATAACCGTAATCTCTCCACTGTCTTTTAAAGAGATGTCGGATTCTGTGAAGCTTTGGAGCGCCCCGGTCTTTCTACGGGAGATATCAAGTTCCGGCGTAATCGAGGCCATCTGCAGGGCAATTGATGACATCTGTAGAATTGAACTGAAAAGACCAACCGCACGGGAGGTAAAATTCAATAAGGGCATGTGGTCGACAATCACAATTCCCATGATTTGCCTATTACGGTCGATCAGTGGGCCTGCCATCACCGCCGTCTTCTGCGATACCACCTTCTCTTCAGCCAGCAAATCACGGACGGTACTTACCTGGCGCTGCCGTATGACTCGGCGTATCAATGGATCATCCAGATTCAAGGCGGCGGCGTGTTCAACTGACTCTCCTGCTCGACTTGCACATAAGATCACCTGCCCATTGCGCTGCATATAGAGCGCACAGGATTGGGCCTCGAGAGCATGCATCACCATATCCAGGATGGCAACATATCGCTCTGTGCCATTTCGTTTCCAGAGTTGCGTCATCTTATTGCTGATCGTTGCCATCGAGGTTGTTTGTCCTGCTATTTGCCATTCCAGCTCAGCATTGATCACCAGCGCATTTTGATAGTGTTGGATGGTTTCATGCAATAGCTCATCGTTTCGTATATGCTGTTGTTCAGTCATGATGAACCGGCGAAATTGGGCGAGTAAAAGGTCACTTACAAGCACGCCACTGATAAGCAACAAAAACGGTTCAATCAAGAGATGAGGAAGATCAAACTGCACACGCAGTTCAGGACGATGCCAGAGAAAAAGGCCATAGCCCACCGCTGCAAGTAAACCGGCGCTGTACGCGGTTACTTTACTATAGCGAACGGCAACGGCGAAAACTACCAGAAAAAATGCACAAAAAATGAGGTGAGATGATACCCAGGCACTCGGCAGAAATGAGCTAACTATCGTAATGATACCGAGGCCAAAAGCCGCTTCAAGTATCTCACGAAGAGAATGCAAGAATGGCCTATGTTTCGCTTCTTGCGAACGTACCTGCCCTTTTAAAAGAATGGTTTCCTGTTCTTCGAAGAGTGTATGCACAAGATTTTGTTGGTGAGATGTTTTAATCTCCCGTTGTATTTTCATATTTCTCTGCTCTGTTGGAATTAAGGGCTAAGAACAAACTTCCTGTTACTTGTTCTGTAGCAAGAGACGTGCATGAAAGCACATTTTGGGGTATGGATAATTATAGCCTATTAGGCCCGCCAATGAAATTTACAACGCGAAGCTCTCAATCAGCCCAGAGAGGGTTGCAAGGTCACTGGCACGGTCAATGAGGACCGGGCAGACAACAGGCTTATTAAACGGTGCCGCCATGACATTCGCTGCCTTCTGATGAAAACGTACACTCCCTCGAATAGTACAGCTTGCATTATAGCATCTATGGAACACCAGATCTTCTTTAGTGGGGGAGATCAGGCCTTTTTCAACCGCCCAGGCCCTGATCTGCCTGCGCGAATGAACGCCGAGCTTGAACATGATGTTGCTTACGTGCGATTCGACGGTCCGTTCGCTGACTACGAGTTCCTCGGCGATCTCGCGGTTGATTTTTCCCTGTGCAATCAGGGCTGCCACTTCTCGCTCCCGCACGGTCAGCCCTCCAAAGGTTTGTTTGGCGGCGCGGTCTGGTGAAACCGAACGCACATGCGGCAGCATGCCTGTGGCCTCGCGCAGGAACTGCTCCCGTACCTGCTCGTCTGGGAGATTGGTAGCGAGTTCCTCGATGAGCGCTCGGGCAGTCGAGAACGCTTGCTCGGCTTCGGCCTCTCGTACCTGGGTCTGATAGAGCCTGCCCAGGGCAACGCATATACGCCAGAGCCATGGCCGAAACCCCTGTGCATGCGCAGCTTCTTGTGCCGCTCGCAGCATGGACTCGGCTTCTGCTGTCCGATGAAGCGCCGCCAGCGCCTCACCGCGCAGCTTCCAAAGGCGGGGGATGACACGCTCGTCAGACAGATTTGCGGCGGATGCGATCAGCCGATCGGTGATGTCCAGCGCCAGTCCCGGGTCACCGCGAGCCAGGGCGAGGTCGGTGCGTGCGGCCCAGACGAGCCGCTGCCCAATGGTTTGCATAGCCGCATCAGCTTCAAGCGCAGCAGCGAGGATCGAGTCAGCCTGCGCGAGGTCATTTTGCAGAAGATACGCACTGGCAAGAAACGCCGAGACTATACGGATCCAGTTCCAGGAGCCGACTTCGTGGGCCAGGGTGAGCGCGCGTTCGAGTGAAGCTCGTGCCTGGGGAAGCACGAGCAGGTCGAGATAAAGTGTCCCCAGTATCCAGTTCCCAAAGGTTATCCACTGAGTATGTTCGATCTGCTCGGCGAGAGCCAGACCCGCTTGCGCCATATCCAATGCCTGTGCGTAATCACCATGTGGACCCAGGTAGTGAGCCAGGCTAAAGAGTGTGTAGGCTTCGGCAGAGCGCTGGCCAATCTCACGGGCAACCTTGAGAGCCTGCTCACCAAAATGGAGTGATTCTGCGAAACTGATCGTGGCCGGGACCATCGTCTCGCTTTGATAAATCCCGCCGAGTTCGGCTAACAACGTCAGGCTAGAGGCCAACCCCTGGCGATCATCAAGCTCCCGGAAGAGGGCAACAGCCTGCTGGCTATAGGCTGCCCCTTGAACCAGATCACCGCCAAGCGTACTTGCCATGCCCAGCAGGTCGCATGTTTCGGCAAGGCCTTGTCGATCTTGCACCTGCTGAAACAGTACGAGCGCCTCCTGGTGGTAGTGCAGCGCTTCGCGGGGCTGTTCAATATTCACATGCCAGTTGCCCAGGCGATTGAGGCTACGAGCCAGGGTGAGCGGATCATCCATGCGGCGTGCCAACGCAAGTGCCTGCTGAAAATAGCTGCCTGCCTGTGAGTAATCGCGCTGCGCCCACAGATAACCCAGGTCCATCAATGCCTGCCACTCAGACTGGCGGTCACTAGCTCTTTGAGCCATTTGCAGCGTGGTCCCGTAATCTGGGCGCGCCCGCTCAAAGTCACCCAGGGTTTCGTAGGCCTGCCCACGCAGGCGATAGAGCGATGCTGGGGGTGGAATCGATCCGCGCTGTGCGAAGCGTACATCGCTTGTGCCTGTTGTCCTGCACGCTGCCCATACTCCAATGCTTTCTCCCTCGCGCTCGCTTCAAAGAAATGGTAGGCCAGATCAGCCTGGTGAGCATCGAGGACGGAGGCGTAGAGGCGCTCCAGCGTTTCCGCAATTCGGCGGTGCAACGCCTTGCGTTCGCGCGCCAGCAAGTCGGCATAGATGGCCTGCCGCGTCAGCGCATGGCGAAAGGCGAACTGTTCCGCCGACTCCTCAACGACCAGTTGGGCAGCGATCAACTTCTTGATGAGCAGGAGCAGGGGTAGTTCATCGTACTGCGTGAGTTCGTGCAAGAGGGCAAAGTCGAAACGCCGTCCAGCCACTGCCGCCAGGGTCAGCACGCGCCTGGCAGAATCACTCAGTTGATCCGTTCGCTGCTGCACGGCGTCCTGTATGCTGCGCGGGACATGCAATTCACCCAACGGCTTGCGATCCCACTGGCCATTAGCGTAAAAAATCTCCCCTGCCGCGATCAGTGACTTGAGCGATTCTTCGACGAAGAAAGGATTGCCCTCGGTGAGCGCATAGATAGGATCACGCAACTCTAAACGAGCAGAAGGAGGCAGCGCAAAGATGGCGCGTAGCATCGCCTCGACCTCGTCTCGCGTGAGACGAACGAGCAGGCTCTCTTTCGCGAGCCGTTCGCGGTCCAGGTGCGCCAGGAAATGGCGCAGGCCGGGGCGGACCTCGTCACTGCGGTAGGTCAGCAGCAGAAGGAGCCGATGAGCAGCGCAGCGGCGTGCCAGGTAGTGGAGAAATTCCAGGCTCGTGTCGTCGCTCCAGTGCAGGTCTTCCAGCACGAGCAGCACAGGGTGCATGCTGGCCTGGCTGGTCAAGAAGTGGGTCAGAATCTCAAAGCGGCGGCGCTTCTCCTGTTCGGGATCAAGCGATGACAGCGTGGGCAGAGGAGTTCCGCCCGCAAACACATAGCCGAGATCAGGGAGCAAGGGGAGGAAGGCTTGTACGACCTGCTTCACCTCTGGAGCAGGCAGGACTGATGGGTGACTGCTCAAGAAGGAGCGCAAGAGGTCCAGCAGCGGCGCGTAGGGGATG
>VBHI01000013.1 GCA_005881495.1 Chloroflexota bacterium | reverse complement strand
GTTCGGATCTATCCATGGGAGGCGCTGCTGAATTTGCCACACCTGCGCGAGGCCCTTCTCCGCAACCGTAAGTGGCTCAGTCAGCACTCCCACATCGCGCAGGTCGCCGGGTACCACGTGCAGGTAGCGCTCTTCATCGACCACAAACTCAGTCATAAAGCCGTGCGACTCTTTAATGCCGTGCTCGGTGAAATCGCCCGTGAAACAGAAATCCTGGCGCCCCCTACGACAGGCGCGACAA
This sequence comes from Chloroflexota bacterium, assembly GCA_005881495.1. The sequence continues at coordinate 6,591 of VBHI01000013.1, read as the reverse complement.
TACTCATGTGGACAGGGATGCCGCACCACCGTCACTGCCAGGTCGCCCGGCTTGATATCGCGCACCTGCGAACCCACCTCGACCACCTCACCGAGCATCTCGTGCCCAATCACCAGGTACTCATAGCCAGCAGGAGGAGTACCGAACTGGAAGGAGGTAATCTTCCTATCGGTGCCACACACGCCAACCTCCAGCGTACGCAGCTTCACCTGCGTCGGCGTCGTGATCTTGGGCTCCTCATGATCGATCAACTTGACCTCGTGCGTCTTCGGAAAGATAGCAATAGCCTTCATACATCCCTTCTTTCTCAAAAAGTGGTAGTGGGCAAGCCTTAAGTCTGTTCATAGGGTCTCTCTTTGCGCGCTCAAACCCTGACACACCCATGCGCTCATTTGCGAATCTCCATAGATAGGCCCTCCAATAGCCGGTCAAGGCACTAGGATCACGTTCTCAGTGCGCTGTGTTGCTCGGTTCGATGACCTCGATGTTGTCCTTCCCACCATAGGCATCCCACCACGCGGTCGCGCCCCGTGCTAGCACCTCATTGAGGGCTTGGATGTTTTGCCTGCCCTGATCCGCCAGCCAGCCTTCGAGCCCTGCGACGTCCCTCCAATATAGTTGAGCAATTGTCCATCCTGGATCATCGGTTATCTTCTCCATCTGCTGACGGGAGTTGATCGAATTGATGCTCCGCCTCCACAAATTTCGACGGCAGCTGCTCAACGTGCAGTTCTCCTGCTTCCATCCCAAATTCGCGGGCGGCCTCGGCCAGCGTTGCAGCAGCCTTCTCATCCGTGTGTGCGAACTCGGCCAGCTCGTGGCTCAGCTCTTCCAGCGCTTCGCCTCCTGCCATCATCCCGGTGAGTTCCTCACGGCTGATTTCGGCTTTGGCGAACGTGCCATAGCTGCTCCCACGATTGAGAATCGTGAAGTAGTCGCCAATCGGATACGCATGATGGGGGTTGTGTGTGATAAAGATGACCCCCAGTCCTCGCGAGCGTGCCTGGGCGATGTAGCGCAGAACCACACCTGCCTCCTTCACACCCAATGCCGCCGTGGGCTCGTCCAGAATCAACACCTTGGCACCGAAGTACACAGCACGCGCAATCGCCACAGACTGGCGCTCACCGCCGGAGAGCGTACCCACCGGTTGCGTCGTCTCACGCACCCGGATACCCATCTTCGCCAGCTCCTCGCGCGTCACCTGGTCGGCGAACTTCACGTTGAAACGGCGAAAGGGGCCCCAGCCCTGGGTGGGCTCCGACCCGAGGAAGAAGTTGCGCGAAATGCCCATCAGCGGGATCATCGCCAGATCCTGGTAGACGGTGGCAATACCCACACCTAACGCATCGCGTGGCGAGGAGAAATGCATTTCTTTCCCCTCAAACAGGTAGCGGCCCTCGCTAGGCAAGTGGACGCCAGACAGAATTTTGATCAGGGTGGACTTACCCGCCCCGTTGTCACCGAGCAGGCACATCACCTCCCCGGCATTCACCTTCATCGAAATGTCTTTCAGCGCGATCACGCTGCCAAAGATTTTTGAGACAGCCTGCACTTCGATCAAAGGAACAGGTTGCGTGTTCGTCGTGTTCATCGTCGCGCCTCCATTGCCAGTTTGCGTACATAGCTGTTGAGCAGCACAGCAAGCAACAGTATTACTCCAACGACTGCCTTGTACCAGTTAGCATCGACGCCCGCGAAGACGATGCCTTCCTCTACTATGCCAAAGACTAGCGCCCCGAACATGGCGCCGATAGCCGAACCATAGCCACCCGTGAGCAGTACCCCTCCGACGACCGCCGCGACGATTGCATAGAACTCCAGGCCCTGGCCGCGCAGGACATCGGCATTGGTAAAGGCCATAACCTGGATAATCGCCAGCAGGCAGGCGCCGAGGGCCGTGCCCACGAACAGGAGAATCTTCACGCGGGCGACCGGTACGCCAATGTTGCGCGCCGCGTTGGCATCACCACCCACGCCGAAGATCCAGTTGCCGAAAGAGGTGCCCAGCAGTAGCCAGGTTGCCAGCACTACCAGCGCCAGCGCCCAGATGATTTCGATGGGATATTGCTGGCCCCCGCCGAGCGCGGTGGCGAAGACCGCGTGGGCGGAGCTGAAGCCCGGCGCCTGGTCGACGCCGTTCACCACGGTCAGCCCGGTCAATAAGGTGGTGAGACCTGCCGTCATGCCGTACAGGATGTATGCAGTACCCAGCGTGACGATGAACGATGGGAGGCGGGTGCGCATGACCAGGTAGCCGTTGACCATGCCGATCAGTACCGCAAAGATCAGAGCCACGACAATTGCCGCCCAGACGTTCCAGCCGTACTGCGTGCTCAAAATGGCAATGACCATCCCGGTCGCGCCAACCGTCGAACCAACCGACAGGTCAAATTCCCCGCCAATCATCAGCAAGGCCACGGGTATTGCCAGGATGGCCAGTTCAGCCGAGACGCTCAGATAGCTCGATGTGCCTCTCGAGCTCGTAAAACCACTGCTCCCCGCGACGATGGCGAAGAAGATCCACACGGCGATTGAACCGACAACAGCTCCCGTTTCCGGGCGAATCAGGAGTCGACGAAGCGGATTGACGCGCACCGTACGCTCACCTGTGATAACGCTCATATTTTCCTCCTCTATAGCCGGTGTTGGAGTCAATGCTGTGCCAGTTGGTCTACTGGCCTTGTTGACTCCAACACGGAGCCTTGCTAGCGTGTCCCCTGCCCTGTCAACTGGATCACCTTGGCCACATTATCCGATGTGACAAAGGAGGGGCCGGTCATGAGAGCGTCGTTGGCAATAGCATTGAGATTCGTCTTGTACAGCGTTAACAGGACGATGGGTAGGTATCCTTGGAGATAGGGCTGCTGGTCAATGGCAAACAGCATCTGGCCATTCTTAATCGCCTGCAGCACATCAGGTGTCAGGTCGAAGGTAGCCAGCTTAATCTGCCCCGTCTTATTCAGATCCTGAAGCGCTTTGATAGCCGGGAGAGAGCCCTGGGGGCCAAGCATCATTACCCCATCAATCGTGGGATCATGCTGGATCGCAGCCTCAATGGTCTGCTGGGTCTGCGTCGGGTTGTTGCCGTTGACTCCTATCTCTTTGACGGTGGCCCCGACCTGCTTCATCGCGTCCGAGAAGCCTTTGCAGCGTTGCTCAAGAGTAGCCACACCGACCTGCTGGTTGACGCACAGGGCATGTTTGGCTCCGGCAGCTCCCATCTTCTGGCCCCCAGCAAAACCGGCCAGTTCCTCGGTCTGTCCGACGTGAACCAGTATTCCCAGGCTCTTCGCGACCTCGGCACCCGCGTTGATGGAGATGACCGGGATCCCGGCAGCGACGGCGGCTTTAATCGAGGGACCCAGGGCATTGGGATCGGGGATGGAGACAACCAGCCCATCTGGGTGAGCTGCCACCGCACTGTCAATCAGATGGGACTGGGCGACCACATCGAAGGCGGGTGGGGCCTCATAGATCGCCTGGACCCCCATGTCCTTGGCCCCCTGGTCAACGCCTCTCTTGATCACCGACCAGAAGGGGTCTGAAGCCTGGCCATGTGTAATCACATAGAACTTGAGGTTGCGTGACGTGCCCCCTGACGATGACGACGTGCTGCCTGTCGCCTGGCTCCCACCTCCGCACGCCGAGAGGATGAGAAGTGACAGAACTATCAGAACGATAAACTTGTAGAGTCGGTGCATCTTGTCCTCCTAAAAGATAATGTGTTGTGAATGGGATACGCTCAACATCTCTGTCGAGTGCATCCGGTTGTAGGGGCGCACTTCCTTGCACCCTGCGGGGCCATGAGAGGTCCCTCGTCTTCACGACGGCGTTCTACACCTATTGAATATGCTCTGTCATAACTACCTCCTCTATTCGCTTGGAATCTGGGGTCCTATTGCGGGCCCGATCCAGACCGTTTGGATATTAACGAACTCCCGGATACCGAAAGTGGAAAGCTCGCGTCCGTAGCCACTGCGTTTGACGCCTCCAAACGGCAGACGGGGGTCGGAGGCGGTCATGCCATTAATGAAGACGCCTCCCGACTCGATACGGCGTGCCAGCTTGCGCGCACGCTCGATGTCGCGCGTCCACAGATTGCCGCTGAGGCCAAGCTGCGAGTCGTTCGCCAATTCCACTGCGTGCTCAGCATTACGCGCACGAATCACGGCAGCGACAGGACCAAAGGTTTCCTCACGAAAGACCGGCATCTCAGGCGTGATGTTGGTCAAAATCGTTGGCGCGTAGAAGTAGCCTTTGCCCTCCAGTGGTTTGCCGCCGAGAGCCACCTGTGCGCCCATCTTGACAGAGGCTTGCACCTGTTTATCCAGATTCTCACGCAGATCGCCGCGCGGCATCGGCCCGATCTGCGTCTCGCGCTCCATTGGATCGCCCACGCGAAGTTGGGCGGCAACCTCAACAAATTTCTGTTCAAAGGCGTCGGCAACCGCCTCCACCACGATAAAGCGCTTAGCAGCAATACAACTTTGCCCTGTGTTCTGGAAGCGAGCACGCGCTGCCGTCTGTGCAGCGGCATCGAGGTCGGCATCGTCCAGGACGATAAAAGCATCCGAGCCACCAAGTTCCAATACCGATCGCTTCAAGGCACGTCCACTCGCTGATCCCACCGCCACCCCCGCTGGATCACTTCCCGTGAGCGTGACCGCGGCAATTCGTGGGTCGGCAATCAGTTTCGCCGTCTCTGCACCCGGCACCAACACGGTTCTGAAGACTCCTTCCGGCAGGCCGCTTTCTTTGAAGATCCGCTCGATCTCAAGGGCTGCCAGCGAGACATTGGAGGCATGTTTGAGGACGATCGTGTTGCCTGCCATCAGGGCTCCCGCCGCAAAGCGGAACACCTGCCAATAGGGATAGTTCCAGGGCATCAAGGCGAAGACGACTCCCAGTGGTAGAAACGACACGTAGCTCTCCGTTGCATTCGTGGTCACATGTTCATCTGCAAGGAATCGCTCGGCATTATCGGCGTAGAAATCGCAGGCCCAGGCGCATTTCTCGATTTCTGCCTCCGCCTCGACAATGGGCTTGCCCATCTCCAGCGTGCTCAATTGAGCAAGTTCTGCTTTGCGCTTCCGCATGTAGCTGCCAACTTGATGGAGGTGCTTGCTACGCTCAGCGAACGATGTCTCGCGCCAGTTCAAGAATGCAGTATGCACCTGGTCAAGCGCCTGGTTGATTTGAGCCTCGCTGTAGGGCTCGAATGTTTGAATGATCTCCTCCGTGGTTGGATTGATCGATTGGATGCTCATAGTAGTACGCTCCTTACAGGGATATTTGGGTGAGGAATAGTCGAACACGCTGCGATGAGCGCCGCGGCACCTCAAGACCCTCCTGCCCCGGACATTGTGCCCCTGAGATAAAGATGGCCGATCTCTGAATTGTCCAGAATTGCCTTGTTTGTTCCTTCTATACGTTATGGATGTAGTTCATCAAGCGTAACGATGCGGCTCGTTTGATAGGCTCGTGTAGCCGCAATCCCTATTTTAAGAGCCGCCAGCGCATCTGTGCCCCCAACTGATGGCGGTTTGCCTGTCCGTAAGCAGTCAGCAAAGTGCTGTATTTGAGCACGGTAGGCATCGCCGAAGCGTTCCATCAGGTACGGCACGGTATCGTGTTGAGCACCATTGCGTGTGAGCAAGACAACGGGTGTATGCTGATGAGCGCCAATCGTAACGGCTCCCTCGGAGCCAAGCACTTCGGTGCGAATATCATAGCCATAGAACGCGTTGCGGCTCACTTCCACGTTGCCCAGCGCGCCACTGGCGAAGCGCAGATTCACCACGACGTTATCGATATCGCCGACCTGCTGAAGCTGCTCGCATACCAGCAGCGTTCCCTCCGCTGATACCCGTTCAACCTCGCTGCCCATCAGCCAGCGTGCCAGATCGAAATCGTGAATCGCCATGTCAAGAATCAAGCCGCCACTCTGGGAGGGGTCGGCATAGTCCGGTCGTGGGCAGAACGGATCGCGTCCGACAGACTTAAAGGTCACAGGACGCCCGATGTTTCCGGCATCGATCAGTACCTTTGCCTTCTTATATGCTCCATCAAAACGGCGCATGAAACCGACCTGGAGTGGTACTTGAGCCTCAGCGACCACATCGAGCACGCGATGGGTCGCGTCAAGCGTCAGGGCCAGTGGTTTTTCGCAAAAAATAGCCTTGCCCGCCTTGGCCGCGGCTATGACCAGTTCAGTGTGTGTCTGAGTGGGTGTGGCGATCACCACTGCCTGCAATTCAGGAAGGGAGAGCAGTTCGTGTGCGTCGGCAAAGGCGTGTGGCACGTTGAACTCACGAGCCGTGCTGGTTCTCAGCTGCTCAGCGGACTCTGCCACCGCGTAAAGCTGCACTCCCGCGACCTGCGTCATCAGCGTGCGTGCGTACAACTGACCCATCCGGCCCAGTCCAATAACTCCAATCTTAAGCGGGACAGACATAGATGCAGACATCCTTTCTTCTCTATTGACACTACTACGGAAACGATGATGAGGGCACCGCCCTCTGTTTAGCATGTCACGGAACGCACGTTCCCCCCACTGATATTCAATATCGTTCCATTACAGTAGGCCGC
>VBHI01000012.1 GCA_005881495.1 Chloroflexota bacterium | reverse complement strand
AGGTAGCCGACCGCTTCCAGGTGAGTAAGAACCTGACGGAAGCAACCCAGCTCCTTCTGGCGCGCTGTCAGGCCGAAATCGTAGCGGCAGGCAAAGGAGAGAAGCCAACCCAGAACGAGAGCGGGCAACCGACTATCTCCATCGAAGAATGGCGCCCCAAAGAGCCTGTCCATGTGGAGAAAGCCCGCTTGACGCGACGAGCTGGGCGCAAGACCCGCTATGAGCAAGTGGTGGAGAGGCACTCACAGGGGTTGACCGCAAAAGAGATGGCTCGCCAACTCAATATGAGCGAACGAACCGTGCAGACATGGCTGGCGGCTGGAACCTTTCCAGAAGCCAAGAAACGGCGCAAGAAGCCGAGTTCCTTTGATCCATTTGCTCCCTCTGTGCTCAAGCGGTGGCAGCAGGGAGAGCGAAAAGGTCTGGTGCTCTGGCGTGAAATCCAGAAGCAAGGCTACACCGGATCAGAACGGACGGTCTATCGCCATATTGAAACGCTCAAGCAGGCGAGCGTTCAGACTTCTTTCAATCCCAACCGTCTCCACACCTTTACTGCCAACACCGCTGTCTGGCTGTTTGTCCGAGACCCCAACAGCTTGGACGAGATTGAACAAGAGGATCTGGCAACGTTCTGCCAGGCCAGCCCAACCCTCAAACGGGCATATGATCTCGTTCAAGATTTCATGCAGATGGTTCGCAAAAGAGAAGGATATCGGCTCGATACCTGGTTAGAGCGCATTGCCACCAGCGATCTGGTAGAACTTCAGTCATTTGCCGCTGGTGTGGAGAAAGACAAAGCCGCGCTGAAAGCGGGCCTCACGTGGTCCATTAACAACGCCCAGGTCCAGGGGCAGGTGACGAAATTGAAACTTCTGAAACGCACCATGTATGGGAAAGCGGGATTCCCTCTTCTGCGCCAGCGCGTTCTCCACGCAATTGAACCAGAGAACCATGCCTTCATCCATGAGATCCGGTGAGAGGCTTGGTTCCTGCTGTTCAATCGTCAGCTGGTGGATAGACTTCCGACCTTTTTATCTTCGAGAGGGATACTTTTGAACTTCAAAAACAAACTGGCACCCTCTCAAAACTCATCTATTCCACCGATAAGCCCATCAATCCCCAAAAGTGGACATGAGCCATATCTTTGCCAAATATTGGCAATTTGCCCTGTTGTTAGTGTAAATCCCAACATGAAACTGGTCATTAATAATTGTACAGATTTCACCAGTTTCATCATGTTGGGATTTACATTAGTAAGAACTCTGTTGTTCCTCCCTTTATGACAATGCAGATTATGTGCGTTTTGCTACCGCCTGACGTGCAGAGTGCCAGACAACGCGTGGATTATCCCGATTCGGGTGCAGGGTCAGCATCGCCTGGACAATTGCCTCAACCGTTTCATTCTCTTTGACCACTCGGGAGAAATCGGCCAGATATTTCTTGCTCTCGGCTATGTTTTCGGGTCCGTCTGATGTACCAACTCGCTTATGCCCAGCCACTATAATTTGGGGGTTCATTGCGGCGATTCGATCCAAATTGTCCATCCACTTTTGTCGAGACTGCTCGTCAGTCTCCCCGGTCATCATATGAACTTGGTTATAGACCACATCAGCCGCCACGATCGCTGCTATGGATGGTATATGCATGATCGTTGTATGCTCGGTATCCCCTTGACCAATGTCGATCAAATCGATGCGATGGCCCTCAAGTTCCACAAAAGTCTCGGTAGTTCCATCTGGCACCGTGGGGTTTTCCCCGATTTCTCCAGGAAAGATCCCCTGCCAATATTTTCTGAGGGTAGGATTAGTGGCCTCAAATTGAGCTCGGTCTCTCACTGCAGGCCTCGCCATCGTTCTTACCCCAGGGAAATGCTTAAGAAGTTGCTGAAGGCCAATCCAATGGTCGGAATGGCCATGTGTAATGAGAATCGTGGTGACACGCTTTTTGAAACTTTTAACCCAGTCTGCCAGGGCATCGACTTGATCGAACGTGACGAGCGTATCGACAAGAATCGCGTCATGCTCACCATAAATAAGCGTACTGGACATCGGGGACCATATTGGCTCGTCACCAGGACCCTGCGGGGGTGTTCCTACCATAGGCCGCATGGGCGTCACGTATACGTTGAGTGATAACTTCGATTGGAGACTTGTAGATGAGTTAGTCATAGTTCTTCTACCTTAAATTAGATCCAAGCCCTCTCAACAAAGGTGTATTGGCTACTTGGTACATCCGTTCACAAAATTGACAACTTGGTCTATCACCACCCTTCTATTTTCTTTGTTATGTGATATTTAACCAAGGAGGAAGGAGGGGAATTTTTCTCTTGCACGAGAGGACGGCCCTCCAACGAGAAAAACGCACGCTTCCTTGCAGCATACACTCAGGGAATCTATGCAAAGGCTCCATGCTAGCTCTGCCAAAAGTATCTCTCTCCATGACGCTGCTCTCTGGATGCACCTCGTCCACCTGTTGTTCTATCGAACATGCTCTCCCGATTCAAGCTACCCTTTGGTAGTCATGGTGGAGCCCACCCACTATCGGTACAGCAATCACCCTGTCCCCTGCTTGATGAGAGGAAAGAGATGATCTGTTCGGTTCAGGAAGCTGCTGCCGAATCCCTTGGTGCGGTCGGGCCAGGTTGAAGTACGCCACATACTGATTGAGCACGCGTTGAAGCTGCTTCTCGTGAAGGATCAATAAGTGATCAAGGCATTCTTGTCTGACACTCCTCAAGAAGCGTTCGCAGATCGCATTGGCTCGTGGCGCATGAACGGGCGTTTTAAGAATCTCTATGGCACTCGTTGTCGCCACCCGAGCAAAACATGGTCCAAATTTGCTATCATTATCACGAATCAGATACTTCGGTGCTTGCCCATATGGAGTGGCTTCTCGGAGTTGTTGCGCAACCCAAGAATCGGTGGGAGATCGTGTCACACCTACGTGGATCACCTTCCGTGACTCCAATTCGATGATGAAGAACGCAAAGAGTGGTCGAAAGAAGAGATCTGTGACCTGTAAGAAGTCGCAAGCCCAGATCTGTGCTGCGTGATTGTGCAAAAAGGTTGCCCACTTCTGTCCTCTTGGCTGGGGAGTGCGAACTTGCCTTATGTACTTCTGGATGGTGCGCTTGCATACATGCATACCCAGTTTCAGTAATTCACCGCGAATACGCTCAGCACCCCAGAGCCGATTCTCCCTCGCCATCTCTCTGATCAATGCGATGGTTTCTGCGGCTACCTTCGGCTTGTGAGAAGAGGCCTTTGACCTGCGCTTCCAGTACAGGCGGAAGAGCTCACGATGCCAACGCAGCAGTGTATCTGGTTGAACAATAAAAAGAGCCTGTTCCCATGTGCGAACCAACCTGGCCAATAGCACGAGGAGCGTTCGATCCGCCTTGCTACAAGTCGGTCGTTTCACCTGCCGATGTAGAATGATGAGCTGTTGGCGTAAAAGAGCGTTTTCTGCGATAAGCTGGGACTTGCTTCTGCCAAGATCTGTGAGCGTTTCGAAGAGCAATAAGTTACTGAGCGGCTTCGTCCATTGAAGAAAGCGAGAGTGAAGTACTTCCAAGCAGAAACCCCTCAACTGCAGGAGATAAGTAAGAACACGACCCACGAAATAAGCTACTCCTTATACATTAGATTGTCGTTGTTCGAGCATGAGAATATGTTGACGACTACCGATTTTATCTTCTCCTACCTTCGTTTGCAAGCAAAGGGGGAGTATTATATCATTCTCGAAAGGCATATTTTTGAACGGATGACCCAAGTAGCCAGTACAGGCCGCCGGCCTCGTCAAAGCGTCCTTCGTAGCGTGCTGGCAGGCTGTCGCTCTGATCGGGGACGGCGCGGAAAGGGAGTTGTCCCCAGGCGGTCGGGATCTCGGTGATTTCGAAGCGGTCGCGGATCGTCACGCGCGCTTCGTCCCCGTTCTGATAGGTGAAGACATAGTCGGCGATGAGCTCACCGACAGGGCCACCAGCGGAGATGCCCGACGCGAGCAGGCGGTGGGCCACGATGATCGACTGCGCGCCCTCATCGATGGGGATGCTCAGGGGCTCGTTCTGCAGCCCATCTCCAAACGCGACAAAACAGCGTTGCGGGTCGGTGCCGACGAGGAACGGCAAGCCACGAAACTGCTGCGGCCCAATGGGGGCCGTCCCCTGCTCTCCTACCGGTACTTTGTTGACAAGGGGAAAGGATGGTAGAATGAGGGGAGAGGAGGAACGTGAGATGACAAACCGCATTGAAGTAGCCCAAGCGCCAGCGCCCTTGGAAGCGTATGCCAAGCACTTTGATCCCGTGTTTAGCAAAAGCAATCAACGGGAGGGCTTCCGGCACTACCTGGAAGGTCTCTTGTTGCCCAGTGAACGCAATAAGACCCTGACCGGCTTGGTCAACACGGAGCCAGTGGTAGGAGCTCAGCTCCCGCGAACGCAAAAACTGCAATGGTTTCTCTCCGAATCCAACTGGGATGAGCGCAAAGTCCAGGCGGAGCGGCTCAAGCTGCTGCGCGCAAACCCGGCGACGGCTCCCAACGCGCAGGGAGTGTTGGTCATCGATGAGACGGGGGATCGCAAGGACGGTCACAAAACGGCTCATGTCGCACGTCAGTACCTGGGGAATGTAGGCAAGATCGATAATGGAGTCGTTTCCGTGACGAGCCTGTGGGCCGATGAGCAGGTGTATTACCCGGTGGAGATCGAGCCGTACACTCCGGAGAGCTATTTTGCCGAAGGCAAGGACGATCCAGCCTTTCGTACCAAGCTTACCATCGCCTTGCAACTCGTCCAGCAGGCGAGAGAGCAGGCGTGGCCGTTCCGTGCAGTGGTGGCTGACTCCTTCTACGGAGAAGATCGTGGCCTGAGAACCGGGCTGCGCCAGTTGCAGGTGCCGTATGTGATGGCGCTCAACCCATCGCACGCGTGGTGGCATCCAGAGGGTGTGGCGGGTTCGTTGCAAGAGGTGGCCCGAGAGGCTGGATGGGTGAGTGCTGAGCAGCCGGGCCAGTGGGTGCGCATCACGAGGACCTTTCGCGATGGTAGCACCCAGGACTGGTGGGCGGTGGAGAGCGTGGCTGGGCTGTATGGACTAGCCACGAAAGAACGTGCCATCGTGGTCACCACCGATCCCAAGACGTTGCCCGACCTCTCCACTTGGTACCTGGTCACCAACCTGCCTGCCCCAAGCGCAAGCAGGGGGAACACCCCACCCTTCCCTCCAGCCAGTCTGGAAGAGGGGATCAGACTCTACGGACTGCGCATGTGGGTCGAGCAGAGCTACAAACAGGTCAAACATGCTCTGGGGTGGTCCCAGTACCAGGTGCGCAGCGATCAGGCCATCCGACGGCATTGGCAGCTCGTCTGCTGCGCCTTCTCCTTTTGCTGGTATCATGTCAGCCATCCCTTATCCAGTCCGACCGATGAACAGCCGTGGCCATCTGAGCCGCAAGTACTCCCAGACATGGGTGTTTCTGCTGAAGCAGTGACAGCGGGGGAAAAAAAGCAGCGCGGGAAAAGACAGGCGGCCACACGTGTCCTGGCCGATGGCCCTGCGAGCAGTACAAGGATGGCTGGAGCCGTGGATCATGCTACGGCGCTATTGGCGAGCGTGGTCAGAGCAGCCCCCACCTCCTTTGCTCCAATGCTTACTTGAACAGCTTGAGCACGGCCAGCCACTCTTCCTCTATGGCACGTTCTGAGATGTGCTCCTCCCCTTTTTCCGCGTCCAGCCAAGGACATGAATTGCCCGGCTCATCGAAGCTCGGCTTACAGCCATGCCATGCTCAGCCTCCCACCACTGACACTATTCTCGCTGGCTAGCCTCGGGGTGGGCTTCCAACAGTTCTTGCACGCCTATTTGCAACGCAGCTTTTTTCCTCGGCGGACGCCCGGGAATGGGTCGTGGCAGAACGTTTCCTGTCTCACGCCTCTGCTTCAGGTAGCGCTTAATGGTCGCCCGCGACACCTGGAAGCGTTCGATGATCTCAACTCTGGATATGCCCTCGTCAACTGCGCGAAGAACCTGCTGTCTCAGCTCTTGAGTATATGCTCGCATGTTTCCATTATGCCATCTGGCTCAATCTTTTCGCAGCCACCTGTGTCAACAAAGTACCGCTACCGCTACTTTGTTGACTCGGGAAATCGCGCCTGATTCGGACATATATCCTGAGCAATTTGAGCTCAGATCGACACTATTTGATGGGTTTAAACCAAGGCAAAATCCCGAGTCAACAAAGTAGCGCTAGTTCCAGGCGCAGGTTCCATATCCATTGCGAGATGATCTGCCAGCACTCCTGGCCCATTGCAGCATGGCTTGCCCAGCGGTCTGGGTCCTGTTCCTGGTCTTCATCGGCCAGGGCGTTTTCAAACGCCCCGCGATGCAGATACAGCGCCACGACATCGGCAGCGGTGAACGCGCTCTGGGGGAGATTCGTCAAGAAGAGTTCGTAGACCACGCCGGAGCGGGTGACGCCAATCCGACTCTTGGTTGTCCCGGCAGGATGAGTTGCCACGATCACCCGGCACCGCATACCCTCTGGTCCCAAGGACAGATCAGGGCAGTCGTAGAGCGCGCGTACTATCCCACTTTCCGGGTGGGTCAGGTGCTGATCGGGAGGCAGTTTCAGGCGAGCCTGGACCTCGGCTCGCTTCAAGATTTGATAGTCTTTGCCACGCATGACATACGCGAGTCCTGCCAGATCGGCGAGGACGGCTCCCGTGCCATATTGCCCATCCAGGCGCGAGCCTCGCACGCTCTTCGGGGTGATTGTGCGCGCTTCCGATAGTCTTGCATGGCCGCCACTGCTCGACGCAGTTCTGCCCGGTATTCGCCATTGCCAGGATTTCCACAAGTGCCGATCCACTGATGCGTATGAGCTTGAAGTACTGTGGTGCGCGTTCTCACGACTTCGCCACGTTTGCGCCCGGTGTAGCCAGGGGCGCAGATAGGGCGCAAGCGACGCTGGGGAGAGGGTCGATCTGGCGTTTGTGGCAAGGCTCGTTGGCGGGCGGCCTCACGTGTGCCATCAACGTCGAAGACAACCCACCGACTTCCTTGTCGGTCCCATAACCCAGCTCTTTGCTCCTCTTTGTGCAGAGGGCGAGCCAGCAGATCTTTCAGAAAGAGCGTGCGCAGGGCTTCGATCGCGTCCAAAGAGCGCCATGAACGCGCTTGCCCAGGGTTGGATCTGCTCGTAAAAGGCTTCCAGGGTGCGTTCGCCGCTGATTGCATAACCGAACAGGACGGCGAGAAAATCGATCACCTCGTACCGTCCGAAGCGACGACGGGCAAAGCGCACCTGCTCTTCAATAGCTGCAAGCACGCCCTGGTGCTGGAGGTGGTGAACCAGCAAAGTGATTTCCCCGAACCAGGCCGGAATCGAGGCCACAGATTGCGCAGAGGTCTGGATATTCACAGGGGATAGGCGATAGTGGTCATAGAGCCTCCTTCTCAAGGGATTTTCATGTACTTTCCCTTTTAAAGAAGGCTCATTTCTTTACTCTACCGCTACCCTTTCCCACCTCGTTGCGCAATTCGTGGGAAGTGAAGAGATTGTTCGGGTGCCAGCTCAAGGGTTAACCAAAGCGGACCTGATGGGGGAGTTGGCGCTGATACAAACCTTGCCCACCTATCAATTAGCCCTCCCCTTTTCGCAAGAGGCTTGGAGACAACTTGAGTATGCCAATGGCTTGGTCGGTACGACTTTACGAGACTCAACATCCTGTGGGTCTTCGGGTTCGCAGGACTTGGCGTTTCTGGACTCATCGGCAACTGACCCGTCTAAGAACTCGAAGCACCATGAGCGCCGGAGTCTCCTGAATGGGCGAGGTGCTTAGTTTGTGACCGACACAGCCTGGGCAGCCGTCTCGATGAGCTTCACCACGTCATCGGGGTGGGAGACCATCGCCACATGGTTCGTGGGGACTTCGACGGTAGTGGCACCGCTGGGACCCCCATCACCTCCTGCCAGGCGGTTCCAGCCAATGGCTGCTGCACCGCGAACATGACCCTGGCTTTTACTGGATCAACGTCAGCGGCGAAGTGGTGTACGAAGTCGTCCTCTGGCAGCCAGGCGAAGCCCTGCTGGTCGATGTCGAGGTGCGCCTGTGCCGGGCTCGGCGGTCCCCATCGGCTCCGCACCGCGCTTATCGATTCACCCTGGTCAAGTCCGAAGGCCGATATGTAGACCAGACCGACGACGTTGGGCGCGTCCGTGCCCAGCGCGGTCATGATCTGGCCGCCGTAGGAGTGGCCGGCGACGATGGTCGGTCCGTTCTGGCGGGTCAGCACCTGGCGCAGCCGGGCGACGTTAGCGGCCAACGTGGTCAACGGAAATTGGGGTGCGGTGACGGTGTAGCCGTCGGCTTGCAGGCGCTCGATGACGGCGCTCCAACTGGAGCCGTCGGCCCAGGCGCCGTGGACAAGGACGATGTTCGGGAGAGTGGTCATTTTGTAGTTCCTTCCTGGCGACACACAAGACACACAATGTAGGAAGCGGCGCGACGAATGGTGACGCTGAAAGCCTGAGCGGTCATGCGTTTGTCGGCCCAAAAGGGTACCCTGCCAGTGCTGGCGCTTTCATTCCCAACAACTCCATCTCGTGATGCAACGTTTCGGCCAGGCCGGCCTCGAAGGCGCGAGGCTGGTAGCCCAGTTCGCGGCTCGCCTTGCTGTAGTCGCCCAGGTAGGTGACGCCGGCAATGGTACGCAGGTGACCGAGAGCGTTTTGAACACGGCGGGCGAGGCCTTCAAACGCGGGGCAGGCACACCGGTGATTTTCTCAGCTAGACGCATGGTCTCTACCAGGGTGTAGGTATCGCCAGTGAGGTTGTAGCACTCGCCAGGTCGGCCTTTCTCCATAGCCAGAATGTGACCGCGTGCGACATCGTCAACATGCACGAAGGAAGAAGCGGTGACGGTCGGCAGCAAGGGCAGTTTGCGCTGCAAGTACTGGGCCAGGACGGCATGCACAATGTTGGTATCACCGGGGCCGTAGACTGGTCCCGGCTGCACAATCACCAGCGGCAGACCAGCCTCGATCATGGGTTCGGCCACCTGGTAATGCGCCACCCACTTGGTGCGCTCGTATTCATTCAGAAAGGTATGTCCATCAAAGCGGTACGTTTCATCGACAAGCTGGCCGTGCGTGTTAGAGTAGACAACGACAGAGCTGGTATAGACGCCTTTCGGGATGCCCAGTTCTTGCATGGTTTCCAAGACATTCCGCGTGCCCTCGACATTAATGCGCTGGCCCTGGCTTTTGTCTCTGACGCCGATTTTATACCAGCCCGCGATATGAAAGACGCCATCCACGCCCTCCATTGGCTTGCGCAGGCTCTCTTTCTCTGTGATATCGCCCTGGTGAATCCTCACACTCGGCCCAAACTGCCCGCTGGCCTTCACGGGATTGCGCGCGAGAATCACCACTTCGTGTCCAGCTTCAAGCAGTTGACGTACCACGCGACCACCGACAAAGCCGGTCGCGCCGGTGACAAAGTATTTCATCTGTTTCCTACCTTTCGGGATATGCATCTTTTTCTCTTATAACGGTGTTTGCTCATTTCGTGTATATACACGTATTACCACAAAAAAACCCTAGAACGACTGGGCAAGCGTCCCTTCGTTCCTCAGGGTAAACTCCGTTGCTTTCAGTTCGGCTCGGAGCGCGTGCCACTGCTCGTGTCCCAGGCGCGTGACCACCTGGTGCTGTGCTTGTTCCCAAGAGGGCAGCGCCCTTGCCAAAGCCTGGCGGCCACGTTCAGTCAGCCGCACCAGGTGCCTGCGCCGGTCCGTCCCTGCCTCAATCGTGAGGAGCCCCAGGCTCTCGAGCGGCTTCAGGTTGCGCGCGAGCGTCGTGCGGTCCATGACCAGTTCCTCAGCCAGCTGCGTCACGGGCGCTTCACCCAGCAATGCAACGGCGACCAGCAGCGTGAACTGGGTTGACCGCAACCCAGTCGGCTGCAGCACCTCATCAAAGAGTTGCGTGACGGCGCGTGCTGCCTTGCGCACATTCGCGCACGCACACGTCGCCTTAATCTCAGCCAATTGAGCTGCGTTTGGTTGATGCAAGTGTTCGTTCATAATTAGGAGTATATACTCTTATTTTCAATTTGTCAAGCCCTTTGTGGCTCAGTGGAAAGAAACGCGGCTCAAGAAGCGTTTTGGCGCGTGCCAGTGTCACAGGACACAAAGTTTCGCCGTTTTGGGACGCAAAGGCTGGCCGGTAAAAGATGAAGAAAGGGTGGAAACTGATAAAAAGAGCGGGCAAAAGTGATCCAGAGGACGCAAAGGCTGGCCGAAAGTGATAAAAGACACAAAGCTTGTTTTCGAGTTCAACCAGGTACTGTACGAGAAAACAGGTTTTTCCTGTAAAAGATGCAGCATTTCAGGCAATATGCGAAACATCCTTTTGTCCTCCCTCACCTAAAGTGTAAAGGTGATTACTCGATGGCGGCAAAATTTGATAATTATCTAGCGTCATGCCAGCATGGCCTTTTTCTTCTCTTAGCGATGGAGAGACCTTTGCTGGCAGGTCTAAGTACTCTCCCATTGAGAAAGCTGTTTGTGGTAAGCGTCATAGAATTATCAAAAAGCTACACTATCAAGTAATCACATTTACACGCTGTGAGGTGTCGAAGTTGGGAAACGATACAACATCGGCTGCTGCCAAAGTCGAGAAACCATACCAATGCTTCCGAGAACGGGAAGTTCTGTGATAGAATCTCAAGGATGAAGGTATGACCCCTGTATCAGCAGCATCTGTTTGTCAACAGGAAGGGAGACAGGGAGTGGAGCAGACGCCTTTCGAGGAAAGCACACACGAAACGATGTTCGATGTTCCGCCCGAACATATTGTGCTGTCGAGCAGCGGAAGGGGCTGGCATGGGCTAGATGTGGCCGAGATCATCCACCCGCTCGATGATTTTGCCTTGCCTGCTCTTGCTCGCCATATCCTTGTCATCAATCTCAGTCCTCCTTCGACCATTCAAGAACGGCTCGCCGGGCGTCAAGGACACCTGGGAACCGGTAACGTGGTCATTTTGCCTGCAGGAGCGCCGACCGCCTGGCACCTGGAGCGCGAGGCAGAGGTACGCCACCTGCATCTGTATCTCTCACCCACCCTCATCCAGGAGATTGCCACCGCGGCAGACATTGACCCTGATACGATTGAGTTCGCCCAGACCCTCGGCCTGTTCGACCCTCAGATCGAGACCATTGCGCTCTCGCTGCTCTCAGAGCTACGCTCAGAGGGTCTGGGGGGAAGGCTCTATGTGGAGTCCTTAGCCAACATCCTGGGTATCCACCTGCTCAGACAGCACTCGTCGGTGAAGCAGCCCTCCCTGCCAAGAGCCGTTGGCCTGGACAGGGCGACGCTTAGGCTCGTCAGTACCTACATCGAAGAGCATTTGGCCGAGGATCTCTCGCTCTCTGCCATCGCGGCAGTCGCGTATCTCTCCCCCTACCACTTCGCACGTCTCTTCAAAGCGTCAACCGGCTTTGCTCCTCATCAGTATGTTATCGGGCGTCGGATTGAGCGAGCCAAACTGTTGCTCTCCACGACGAAGTGGTCCCTCACCACCATTGCGCACGCGGTAGGATTTGCACATGAAAGCCACCTGGCGCTGCACTTCAAGCGTCTCACCGGATTCCTCCCCAGCGCCTCACGTTAACTGCGCAAGAATCTGTTGTGCTGCCGCAAAAACCTGGGCGCATCTCTCCTCGCTTCGTGCTAGAGTAAGCAGAGAACAGTTCCTTAGTTCTCAAGAAACTGTGGTGCAGAGCAATGTTCTCAGCTAGAACACAAACGACGAACCAGAGGAGAAAACTATGAAAACGCAAAAAACCGTCATCGTTACCGGTGCCTCTCAGGGCATTGGTGCATGCCTCGTCAAGACCTTTTTAGAGCGCGGCTATCAGGTCGTGGCCACCGCGCGCAGCATGGAGAAATCCGGCTTTCAAGCGTCGAAGCAGCTTGCACTGGTTGACGGCGATATTGGCGAGGCGAGCACGGCCAGGAAAATCGCTGATGCAGCCATCGAGCAATTCGGCAGCATCGACACGCTGGTGAATAATGCGGGTATTTTCCTTACCAAGCCATTTACTGATTACACGGCTGAAGACGTCAGGAAGCTCGTTTCGACCAATCTCTATGGCTTCATCTATCTCAGCCAGCTTGCCGTCAGGCAGATGCAGGAGCAGAAAAAGGGGGGCAGCGTGGTGAGCATCACGGCCTCGCTCGCCGATCACCCAATAGCTGGAGTTACGGCTTCCGTGGCGATGATCACCAAAGGTGGCATCGAGTCCATCTCCAAAAACCTGGCGATGGAATATGCCAAAGAAGGCATTCGCTTTAATAGCGTCGCTCCTGGCGTGGTCGATACGCCGCTGCATCAAGACGATCCTAAGGATGTTCTGCGCACGCTTTCCCCAATGGGGAGCATCGCGGACGCTCAGGAAATCGTGGATGCAGTCGTGTTCCTGGCTGAAGCGCCACATATTACCGGAGAAGTGCTGCACGTCGATGGCGGCGCGCACTTAGGCAAATGGTAAACGACAAAAAGGAGTAGTCACTACAATCAAAAGGAGAATCCTATGAACAACTCTCTGTCTTATCGAGCCGGGCAGCCTAGCGCAGAACAGCGATTGCATGAATACAACATTGAGCTTCCCTCGATTCCTACACCGTTGGGAGCGTATGTGGAGGTTGTGCAAATCGGCAACCTGCTCTTCCTCAGCGGGATGTTGCCGGTAGCAGGCGGCAAGCCAGCCTATCTTGGGCGGCTGGGCGCGGAATTGACAGTCGAGGATGGACGCAAGGCCGCCGCCATCGCCTGCCTGAATGTGCTGGCAGCGGCGCGGCACCACTTAGGCTCACTCGACAAGGTGAGCCGCGTGGTCAGGCTTGGCGTCTCTATCGCCACGGATGGCGATTTCCGGGAACATCCGGATGTTGCCGATGCGGCTTCGGAAATGCTGGTCCACGTTTTCGGGGAAGAGAAACTCTCGACCCGCATCGTGCTCGGCGTCGCCAGTTTGCCGCTTGGGATGCCGGTCGAGTTGGAAGTGATTTTTGAAGTCACTCCTTAAAAAAAAATACGAAAAAGTATTGATGCGCATGGCAACCAGACAACAACCATCTCTTGTCGCCGCAGTGCTTTTTCTCGTACCGCTGGCTCCAGACTGAGTTCTGGTTCAAGACCATCCAAAGGAGAATCCTCATGAACAACCCTACGTTTTATCGCACCGTACAGGTCGACGGCCTGTCCATTTTCTACCGGGAAGCCGGGCCGAAAGACGCCCCTGCCCTGCTGTTGCTTCACGGCCTGCCCTCCTCTTCGCGGATGTATGAGCCGCTGTTGCAGCGCCTGTCCGACCGCTATCACCTGATCGCCCCGGATTATCCGGGGTTTGGCCATAGCGATTGGCCTGATCCTACACAATTCGCCTACACCTTCGACCATATTGCGAGCGTGATGGAGCATGTTACCGAGACGCTCGACCTGACGCATTACAGCCTCTACATGCAAGACTATGGCGGGCCCGTTGGCTTTCGCCTGGCTCTTGCTCACCCGGAGCGCGTGCAAGCGCTGATCGTTCAGGATGCCGTGGCTCATGAGAGCGGTCTTGGAGAAAACTGGAACCCCCGCCGCGCTTTTTGGGCCGACCGCGCCACCTACGAGGCGACGTTGCGCCCGAATCTGCTCTCACTGGCCACCACGCGCACGCGGCATGTGGGCAACGATCCCCAGGTCGAGCGCTACGATCCGGATCTGTGGACCGATGAATTCCGTTTCCTTTCCCAGCCAGGCCAGGCGGACATCCAGAGCGATTTGTTTTACGATTACCAATCCAACGTCGCTTCCTACCCCAAATGGCAGGAATGGATGCGTCAAACCCAGCCGCGCCTACTCGTTCTTTGGGGCATGTACGAACGCTCCTTCGATGATTCCGAACCGGAAGCGTTCCGCCGCGATGTCCCGCAGGCGCAAGTGTATCGAGTCGATGGCGGTCACTTCGCGCTGGATACGGCAGCCGATGAAATTGCCAACCTGGTTGACCGCTTCCTGACTGGTTCGAGGGAAATCCAAACGTTCAACTCCAGCGATGTTCGCAAAGATTGAACCTTCGCTGAGAAGTGCTTGTAACGTTTTTGAGAGAACGGACGCTCTAGAAGAGTGATAGGATGCTATTCTTTACGCACATGGATTGGGTGGATGAGTTGTGCAAGACCTTTGGAGTGAGGACAAGAGAAGAAAGGAGAGCCTCTATGCCACGACTGCTCTCAGTGAACGTTGGTCTGCCACGCAACATCGCCTGGCGTGGAGAAACGGTGCGCACCGCCGTCTGGAAGGATCCGGTCCAGGGTCGGCGCATGGTCCGGCGGCTCAACATCGATGGCGATAAGCAAGGAGACCTGGCCGGGCACGGAGGAGAACAACGCGCGGTCTTCGTCTACCAGATGGAGTCCTATCACTATTGGGAGCGTCAGCTCGGTCGCAATGACTTCGTCTTCGGACAGTTCGGGGAGAATTTTACCATCGAGGGCTTATCTGACGAGGAGGTGTGCATCGGCGACCATTACCGGATTGGCGATGCTCTTTTTGAGGTCACACAACCACGTGTCACCTGTTACCGTGTTGGCATCCGCATGAACAACCCCCAGATGCCAGCACTGCTGGTTGCCCACCGCCGACCGGGCTTTTATCTGCGCGTCTTACAAGAGGGTGAAGTGGAGGCTGGCGATGAGATCGAGAAGGTCGCCGCTGGCTCTGAACGCATGACCGTCGCGGAGATCGATGGGATGCTCTATCTGAATGACCATCCCCGCGAAAAACTGGAGCGAGCACTCCGTATCCCCGCTTTGAGTCCAGGGTGGAAGATGTCCTTCCAGGCCCTGCTTGAGCAAGCGGTGCGCGGGGAGACGACCGGAGGCAATCCTGGACTCGCCCCGGCAAGCGGCCCTCCCCCGGCCTGGCAGGGATTCCGTCTCCTGCAAGTCTCAGAGATGAAACGGGAGAGCAACAGTGTGCGCTCTCTGGTCCTGGTGCCAGCCGACAAACAACCCCTTGCAGCGGCCCTCCCTGGCCAGTTTGTCATCCTGCGCCTGAAACCCGGACCAGATGCCCCACCTCTCTTGCGCAACTACTCGCTCTCCGACGCACCCGCGACCGATCACTACCGCGTCAGCGTCAAGCAAGAGGTGAACGGGGCAGCCAGTACATACATTCATACCCAGGTACGCGTCGGCGATGTGCTTGAAGTGAGTGCTCCGCGAGGTTCCTTCACATTCCAGCCTGATACCCGCCCCATCGTCCTGCTGAGTGCCGGAGTGGGAGCAACTCCGGTGCTGGCCATGCTCCATGCCCTTGCCGCCGAGGCAACGTTGCGAGAAGTCTGGTGGCTCTTTGGAGCACGGAACCGCGACGAACATCCCTTTGCCCAGGAAGCTCGCCACCTCCTGCAACTCCTGCCCCACGGTCATAGCTCTATCCTCTATAGCAGACCTACCCAGGAAGATCGGCCAGGGCTGGACTTTGACGCGATCGGCCACCTCAATATAACGGTGCTCAAGGGGATCGGCGTGCCGCGTGACGCGGACTTCTATCTGTGCGGCCCAGCCGCGTTCGCGCAAGATCTCACGCGTGACCTCACGGACTGGGGTGTCACCAGGGAGCATCTGCATACCGAACTATTCGGACCTGCCGCCGCCAGCACACCCGGCCTGCTTGGCGCATCTCGGCAGCCACCACACCCACCAGCCGGATCTCCTGGTACGGGTCCGCTGGTCTCCTTTGCTCGCAGTGGCCTCTCTGTTCCCTGGGATCCAAAATTCCAGAGCCTGCTCGAACTTGCCGAGGCTTGCGACATTCCGGTGAGGTGGTCGTGCCGGACAGGGGTCTGTCATAGCTGCGAAAGCGGGCTGATTGAGGGCCTCATAAGCTACCAACCAGAGCCACTCGAACGACCTGCCGACGGCATTGTGTTAATTTGCTGTTCCCAACCTCGTGATGAGGTCATGCTTGACCTGTGATGCTGCCGTCGCCGATCTGAAATGAGATGCACCCGTACTTCCTCTGGAAGCCATCAGACGTGCAGAGGAAGTCTGAGAACCGTATACATTCTGTATGTACATATATGGCTCAATCTTTGCGAACACCGCTGTAGCGCTACTTTGTTGACTCGGGAAATCGCGCCTGATTCGGACATATATCCTGAGCAATTTGAGCTCAGATCGACACTATTTGATGGGTTTAAACCAAGGCAAAATCCCGAGTCAACAAAGTAGCGCTAGGAGCGCCAGCCCGGCGTTCTGGAACGCCATCAGGTCTATCGGAGTGTACTCGTCCATCTGTCTCCTCCTGCGGGTGTTCTATCGAACGCGCCTGCTGTACGAGAGACCCAGAGTTGGGGGGAGGGAAACGATTCC
This sequence comes from Chloroflexota bacterium, assembly GCA_005881495.1. Next base: position 3,594 of record VBHI01000012.1, on the reverse strand, counting down.
GCACAACATCCAGCCACATCTTCACTTTAGCCCGCTCTGTGCCGGTACCACTTGCTCTGGGAGGATTGCTGTGCTACGTGCCATTCTAGCACAAATCCAGGTCGTAGCTTTGCGACTTTTGAGAAGCCCAGTGCCAGGCGCTGGCAAGCACCAGGTAAGACCTTCCAGGAGAAGAGGAACGTTACTTTTTATACAATCCAGTACCTGGTGACTGGGAAGCGTCTATCTGTGATGGAATGAAATCTGAGGCGCGAGTGTTCTCTAATTTAGAGCCACCCGCAGGAGCAACACCTGGATTGTTCGAAGCTCCATTGGATGATGTTCACATGGAATATGGCCTCCCCAAAGAGGTCAGTTGCAAACTGACCTGACGACGATCTCCTCAGAGCCTGTTTGAAAAGGTCAAGAAGCAGCCAGTCGGCGCAACATCAAACGAGTCATAGCGATGTAAATCATCGCTTCGCTGCTGCTTGGCAGGACTTCATAATCCTTGCCCAAACGCCGACATTGGGTCAGCCAGGCGAAGGTGCGCTCGATGACCCAGCCACACTACCCCCACAGACAGTTTTCTGTTTCTGCGTGCTTGCCATTGCGTACTCCTTTCGTGATTCGCTCGTATGATATCCTCATCAAGCTTGTTCAGCAAGTGGTGTATCCGTCCAGCGGTGGCGGAACTCGTCCCCGATCACACGCTGATGATACGCTCGAAGCCGTTCCTGTTCCGCTTCGTCAGCCCACACCACCCAGCGGTGTAGGGGTTCATCGAGTTGGCGCGCTCGCAGCACCCCTTGACGAATCCAGTGCAAGAGCGTCCCGCGTGGGATGCGAAGGTGGCGAGCCAGTTCGGTTGGCCACCATTCATGGGGTAGGAACCCCTCATGATGCCGAACTCGCGGACGCGGCGCTTTCATGCCTAACTGGCGTTGCAGCTGCGTGATCATCTCTGCGCGAAAGCCAGTAGTGGAACGGGGAGGGCGAAAGCCCGCCTCATTCAACGCCTGCGCAATCGCCACCGCTGCCCAGCCCGCTTCGGTCAACACCTGGACCTGGTGGCAGATCTGCGGATAGGTACTCAACTCGCTCAGCTTGCCAATTGGTCGGATCACGACTCCCTCGGTGTGACCTCCGCCGATCCACTCAATACATACCTTCACCCGTTCGCTGCTACCTTGCACGTCAACGATGACCCGTTCAACGACCTGGCGAATGATCTCCTTCCGATCGGCTGCCGTGGTAGTTGAAGCGCTCCAGAGTGTGGGAATGTCCGTTGCCAGGCGGCGAATCGCCTCTCGCTCGGTTTCCGAAAGCAGGCGTGGCTGGCGCTGGACAAAGCGATGATACTCCTCCTCAAGTTGTTGTTGGGATGCCAACTTCTCTTCCCAGGCACGTTCCAGCGTGCGGGCCACGAGCCGATGTTCCGGTTCGACGGCATGGTACTGACGAGCGGCCCGCTCCACTTCATAGGCGGCTCGTTCGCGCCGGTGTTGCCAGAGCTGGTCTAATTCGGTCCGTTCCTGCTCCAGATGCTCGGTGGCGGTGAGCGACAACTCTAAGGTGGCTGGCTCCAAAGCGGCGAGGACCTGCTGAATGACGAAGGTATCCAGGCATGCACCTGCCAGGTGTTGGCATCTCGGTTCGCCGTAGTGCGTCCAGCGCTCCACACATTCATACGTGTGCAGCCGCGCACCCCCGTCATCATAATGGACGTTGAGCCGACAGCTACCGCGGGCGCAGACCGCCAGACCGGCTAAGAGGGCTGGTCCAGTGCGCACAGCTCCCATGGCATCCGCACGTGCGCGGTTGGCCGCGAGCCGCGCCTGGTTGCGCTCATACTGCTCGGGAGAAATGTAGGACGGGCAGTGATTGGGGAGCAGGACCAGCCACTCATCTGGCGTCATCACCACTCGACCCGTGCGTGGTCGCTCCGGCTGCTTGCGACGGGGATCGTCCTGTCGTCGTCCGTAGACGTAGGAACCAGCGTAGAGGGGATGTTTGAGTATCATCTGTAAGGTGACCCGATTGGGGCGGCGCCAGACCAGTTCCCCTTTGCCAGGCCCCTCGCGCACGCGCACCCCGAGCTGGATCTGGTGCTGGGCCAGGTAGCGTACTAGCCCGCCAAGCGTACCCAGTTCGTCAAAGGTGCGGAAGACGAGCCGGACGACCTGTTGCACCTGTTCATCAGGGTCGAACTGAATCTCGTCGGTGGGACTCCAGATGTAGCCAATCGGCAGCGCAAACTGCAGCTCGCCCCGCTGGGCTTTGCTCAAGCGGCCCTGGTGCATCCGCTGCTTCAGGATATGCAGTTCGGCTTCAGATATGGTTCCCTTCAGTCCTAAGAGGAGGCGATCATTGTACTGCACCGGGTCGTATATCCCATCCAGATCAGCAATCAGGGTGTGAAAGAGCGCGCACAGTTCCAAAAGTTGATGCCAATCCTTGTTGGAGCGTGCCAGGCGCGACATTTCGACCCCGAAGATGATCCCGACGTGATCCAGGCTCACCTCGGAAACCAGTCGTTGGAAGCCCGTTCGCCCCTGCGTACTCGTCGCGGACTTGCCTAGATCTTCATCGATCACCAGGATGCGGTCGGCGGCCCACCCCAGCGCTTGGGCTCGACTCACCAGCCCATATTGCAGTCGTGTTGACTCCTGGTGGTCCAGGACTTGTTGGACGGTGGATTGGCGTACGTAGACGACCGCGAGCCGCTCACGATGGAAGGCGCGAATTTTCTCCGCGCGCACGTCATCCAGTGCAGTGAGGCCGGACTTACTCGGTACTCGCGTCGAGTTCATCGTCGTCCTCCTTGCCTGGTGTGCGGCCGCGTTCCAGTTGGCGTTCGAGCAGATGACTCAGCAGCCAGAGAAGCCGCTGACGATTGGCCGGGGGCAGAGCCTCCCACCGACTGATTCCCTGGCTGGAATCGGGTGGGGGGGAGCCGTGTTGGATGAGAGACTGGACATGGGATACCGCCCTCCTCATGCGGTGAAGCTTGGGCTCGCTGCCGGTGCTCAACCCAGGTAAGCAAGTTCAGCAGCCCACTGATGCCAAGCATAGGAGGTGGAGGAGATGTTGTCAACTGAAGTGATTCAGGGGTATTGTGATTGGGTGTTCTCCACGACCCAGCGTCTGGGAAGAACCACGAAGCCTTTTTGCCCATCGCAGCGCAACACGGGCTGCAAGACGAAGCGGTAGTGAAGCATGACCCACTCCAATAAGTGACCCCGGTAGGTGCCGTCGACCCAAATGCGACGTAACTTCTTACAGGCTCCTCCTAAACGCCGAAGCAAGAGCCGGGCTCCGGCGGGGTCGGAAACGGCAGCCGAGGTGACCACGACTGCCAGCAGCAAGCCGAGGGTATCCACCAAGATATGACGCTTCCGCCCGTTGACCTTCTTGCCCGCATCGTAGCCACGCAGGCCGCGCATCTGCGTGGTCTTGACACTCTGACTGTCCAGTGCGCCAGCCGTTGGGTGCTTGTGGCGACCCACTCCTTGACGTACTTGGGCGCGAAGCGTGTCATGGAGCCGTTGCCATGTCCCATCATCGCGCCACTGTTGGAAGTAGGTGTACACGCTTTGCCACGCTGGGTACTCC
>VBHI01000011.1 GCA_005881495.1 Chloroflexota bacterium | reverse complement strand
TGGAAGTTGTAGGTGAGTGTGGGAGACACGTACTTCGCTGGCTGATCCAGCCCCTTGTACCGTTTCCTGGTTTTACCCGCCTTGCGCAAGTCCGCATTCTGCTTCACCTTCGTCCAGAGAGCCTTAGCTGGCCCCGACTTGACGAGGGACATTACAGGCCATTTGTGCAGGCAGGTGATACTGCCTGCGTATCTCCTCATAGCAATCCCGTTGCAATGCACGCCCACTGCTCATCTTGCCATGCTCGAACGCATAGCGAGAGACGTGGTTCAAGGCGTCCCGATAGGCCAATTGTGTTTGGCGCAAGGCCCGGAATTGCTCAGGACTCGTTTGCAGTTTCAACTTAGCGGTCAGGAGCTGTTTCATCCCTCTAGTATAGCAGATATTCACGCACTATGCCAAATTTGACAAGTGCGTGAATGGATAACCCTGCCCAAGCCCCAAAGAAGGAACGCCGCATTCCTCCCCATGCATGCATTCATGGGACTCCTGCGGCGGTTTGTTGAATGATAGAGGGACTCTGCTTTTGCTTGCATTATATCAGATGGAGGCCCCACCCCTGCTGAGGTCGACCGCAAGGGTCGACCCTACCATATACGAGAGGCGCTAGAGTGCGGCGTTGTTGAGGCCTGGAGTTATTAAGGGAATTGCACAAAATGGGTAGGTGCTTTATACTAGGCAAGAAGAAAGAAGAATGAATCTGTATTTATCGCGGAGCCTTTTATGTGCAATGGCCTGAATTTTTCGTGGCAGCTGAATTTGATTTCACTTTTTGTCCTGGCATTGATATGCCTGCTCTTCATTTTGGGGACCAGGTTGGCAGGTAGAGGTGGCGCACATCCACCTCTCAATAAGTGGCGGCTAGCGGCTTTTATTACTGCCATAGCATTGGGTGTGCTTGTATTGCTGACGCCTTTTGATACCATTGCACGAACGCAACTCTTTGCCGCACACATGATGCAGGCGGTTGTTTTGACCACGCTGTGTGCACCATTGCTGCTGGCGGCCTGTCCTGATTGGCTGTTGCAGCCTATTTTAGGACAGCCCGTGTCGCGGGCTGTTGCCCAGGTACTTACCCGGCCCCTGGTTGCGTCCATTCTTTTCAATTTCACTTTTTTGGCCTGGCACGTGCCTGAAATTTTTAATGTCGCGCAAAGGAATAATGCGCTCTATCAGATAGAAATGCTCAGCATCTTGTTTATGGCCCTGCTTAACTGGTGGCCGCTGATTGGGCCATTGCGCGAGTTACGCAATTTAAGTTATCCGGTGCAGATGCTCTATGCCTTTCTTGACGGGCAACCAGTAGATATCTTCGCTTTTTTGCTGGTCTTTACGGGGACTGTGTTATACAAGCAGTATGTTATACCGCAGCAGTTATTACAAAATGGTTACTCTGCGGTGGCGGATCAAGCGGTAGGGGGAGCCTTTCTCCTGATACCGGGGCTGGTTGACCTGGTCGTGATGACCCCGCTCTTCTTCCGCTGGCTGGCGCAGATCGAGCAACAGGCGAAGATTGCCGACCAGAGACGACAGGAGGAAGAGGAGGAAGAGGAGGCCGAGGCAGCCAGGCTGGAGGCGGAGGATGTACAAGAGGATGCGCAGATGGAAGCCCCTCAGCAAGGTTGACCGCATCGCCAAGTGGGTGATCGTATTCCTGGGGTGCCCGCCGCCCCAGGTTGATCGCATCGCCGAACAGGTGATCGTATTCCCAGGTAGCCCGCCGCCCCCAAGGTTGACCGCAAGGGTCACCCAATACGCATCAACCTAAGAAAAAGCTCATCAAATGCTAGAAGGGTGAGTGGAGGAAGGAGTGGCAGGGATGACCAGAAGAGGTGAGAGCAAGCGGAACCCGGTCCTGCTGAGCACATGCGCTCCGCTCAGTGTCAACTCCGCGAAGCATCTCGAGGCCCATGCAGACAGACCCTTCGCTGCGGCTCAGAGCTTGCCCTGAACGCAGTGAATGGGGTGACACGGTGAGGCAGCTTCGGTTGATGCGTATTGGTTGACCGCAAGGGTCAACCCTACTATATTCGGTTTTGCCAGCCGTGATGCAACTCTATTTATAAAGTGGCTTTTCTAAAAAGGGGAAAGGGAAGTTGGATACTGGTAATTTGCTCTGGTTCTGCCCTAGTGATTATTCCAGGTGACAGAGCCGCAATAGCTGGGTATACTGCTTATCATCAGAGTGTCTGTAGGATAAAGGGAGCTTCTACATGGATGAAAAAGAGACCAATCGTCTGGAGGCGTTTAGCGATGGTGTGTTCGCTGTGGCGATTACCTTGCTTGTCTTAAACATTAGGATACCTGGGCTAGATTTGCCTCCCAGTAGATTGCTGAGCGGTTCAGATTTGTGGCACGCACTGGGTGACGAGTGGCCGATGCTGGCCGCTTATGTAACTAGCTTCGCGATGATCGGCATTATGTGGCTAAATCACCACAGGCTGTTTACTCACATTAAGCGCATCAATACCGTATTGGTACTCCTTAATCTTTTACTCTTAATGTTCATTGTTTTCGTACCAGTACCCACTGCATTGCTGGCTGAGTATGTTGAACGTCCCGATCAACATGCAGCCGCTATCGTTTATAGTGGCACATTTTTTCTGACAGCTTGCTGCTTTAATCTGCTTTGGCGCTACGCCTCCTATAACAATCGACTCTTAGGCAAAGATGTAGACTCTCGTGCTATAAAGGATATTAGCAAACAGTACTTATTCGGCCCGCTTGTCTACTTGATTGCCTTCGCTCTGGCTTTTGTAAGTACACCCGCGACGATTATTGCCAGTTTCGCTCTTGCTCTCTTCTTTGCTTTCCCTCCTCGCCTGCCGCGACCATTATCATCAAATAATGATTTCACAGGTCTGGGCTAAGACTAGAAGTATATTCCCCAACTGGCGTGTCCCATACACGGATGTCACGAATATGCTGTACTGGTCGTACAAGGCGGGGAGGGTGCTTCTGTGCTTTCGACTTCTCAGGAAGAGAAATGCCTAAGAGTTGCGCCAGATCACGAGTAACGGTTTGTATGGTTTCCAGACCAATGGCGGGGAATGGGGTGGATAAATCATTGGTGTGAAACCCTGACATTATGTTTCCCAACTGCATTGTATTTGTAATGCTTGGCGCAGACGGCGTTCATAGAGCTGGCGGGGTATTTCGGTTACGCCTAGCGATTGCAGGTGTTGGGTGAGAAATTGGGTATCGTGTAGGACATAACCCCTGGCTTTGAGGTGTTCCACCAGGGAGACGAGGCAGACTTTTGAGGCGTCGGTGGCATGAGAAAACATGCTTTCACCCATAAAAGCGGCTCGGAGTGATATGCCGTAGAGTCCTCCAACGAGTATGCCATCTTTCCATGCTTCTACGCTGTGTGCCAGCCCGGCGGAATGCAGGTGGGTGTAGGTTGCGATGAAGGCTTCGTTGATCCAGGTCTCTTCCCTGGCAGCACAGTGGCGCATCACGGCTTCGAAGGCTGTATCCATGCGTACTTCGTAGATATTCTTGCGTATGGTGGCACGGAGTGAGCGCGAAATGCGCAGGTTGTGATGTTCGAGGATGGCACGGGGGTCTGGCGCGTACCAGTGTATGGTGCCATCATGATCTGCCATGGGGAAAATGCCCTGGGCGTAGGCATTGATGGTCATGAGTGGGTCAAGCTGCTGTTGTGTTTTTCTGGACATAGGCTGGGAGTCCTTAGGGCGAGAAAAGTTACGTGCCAAGACAAATGAAATGATACCGAACGATGAAGGTTTTGTCAAAAGAAGAATGTTACTGAAAAACAAAAAATGTTGCTGCAAGATGTGCAAGGACTATAAACGCGGGTGGACCAATCGGTGGAAAGTGAAAGAGGAGGCTAAGCTCAAGCAGCATGAGCGTACCAAGCAGACAGGTTGGTATGATGAAGAATAGGGGTCACATTTGTGCGGGTGAGTCGTTACAGGTTGTCCTGTACTGATTTGCTTGTCTTTTGCGCCTGGGTTGCCTTTACGGCTCTTAAATAGGCTTCAGTGATCTACGACCTACCACAGGTAGAGCCACACTATCTGGTGGTCAAGCTCAGATAAGCTGCCAATCAGGCTGGAAGTAGCGACACTTATCATATATGCCATAAAGTCGGCTTTGCTATATGCACTGTTGTGCTATATCTGATATACTCAGGCAGAGTAAGTTTCCTTCAGCTTGTCTCATTCATGATGTAGCAGAGGAGGCACAACGGTGGCAAGGCTTCTTCACTTATGGGGGCAGAAAATACGACAACATCTGTTCATCACTACGGGAGTTAATGTAGTGCTCTTTGCGCTTATTGTACTCAGTTTCGCAGTATATAAGTTTGGCTGGGACTGGACAGGTTTTAGCGGTGGAGAGAGCAAAATAACCATAACAAGCACCGCCAAAGGGATTACTATAGCTAAAGAACTGCAACCAGCTAGAACACTCTGGGATTGGCTAGGGTTACTTGCGGTACTTGCTATCCCTGTTGTGGTAGGATTTGGGGCAGCCTGGTTCACTGCGCAACAAGGGAAAGTGAGCAATCGGGAGAATACGGATAACCAACGTGAAACAGCGCTACAAGCCTACATTGATAATATGTCAGAACTTCTACTTCATGAGAACTTACGCGGGTCAGTAGAGGATGCTGAGGTACGGTAGATAGCACGGGTGCGCACATTGACTGTACTCCCACGGTTAGACAAAGTGCGTAAAAGAAGTGTCCTCCTGTTCTTGCACGAGTCAGAGCTGATAGATAAAGACAAGCCTATCGTTAATTTGAACGGGGCCGACCTGAGCAATGCTAAATTAAGCCGTGCTGATTGGGATCATACTAACCTGCGCAGAGCCAACCTACGGAAAGCAAACCTGTGGGGAGCCTATCTGGACGATGCCGACCTAAGCCATGCCGATTTGCAGGGAGCTAAATTGAACCCAACCACTCTGATGGGAACCACTCTGAAAAACGCACAGCTGCAAAAAGCTGACTTGAGCGGCTCCCTCCTAAGAGGAGCCGACCTGAGCTTCGCTAACCTGTATGAAGCCAACCTGTACGATGCTGACTTGAGCGAAGCCGACCTGACTGGCATTCAAGGCATTACTGTGGAAGAACTGGAGAAGAAAGCCAGATCACTCAAAGGTGCAACCATGCGTGATGGATCAAAACATCCCTAGACATTTCCTTTATCTCAAAATCAAACTCACTTTATGCATTCTCCACCACTTGAGGTAGTTCTACCTAATATGTTATCGTGATCTTCTATCCGAATGATTTGTTCTAACCACACATCATCCTGACATTCCTCATACCCCTCTTCAAGCGACTTCACTACTGTCCTGTGGAGATGCTCATTGTAGTAAATTACCTTGCCACGCCATTCCTTCTCTGGTTGCCGTGGCTTTTGATCGCGCCTTAGCTTGTAGATGATGATCATCCCTGGTGTAATTTCTACCGAACGGACGCCTATACTCTCAATGCTCAAGTCTCTCCTTAGTATACCAGTTGCTATCAGAGGTGACACTAGAAGCATATCCCCTCGGGGCATATCACTTGAGTAGTACTTCCGTCAAGGGATATCCCTCTGATACACTATCCTTACGACAAGAGGGGAGAGTGTATGATACGGTTACCGTTTGTCCAGGCTTGCCGATGTGAGTTATCGCACTGTCCAGGGGGTATGGCGTGACCCCTACAGAGAAATTAGCATCAAGACGCTTGAGAAGTTTGCTAAGGCTCTTGGCGTACCTTCTCGGGAACTGATTGAAGATGTACCAGACGAAACACCCTCATAAAGAGAGACGATCTACTTTCTACTGAGAGTCTACATTATGTGCAAAGCCCCTGTAACACAAAGCCGACGTGTGTGGAGTTTGCTGACAATTAGGAAGTGGAAGCTCCATGCCTGGGTGATGGCGCAGTATGGACTCTCCGCAAAGAGAGGTGAGGCCATTCATCATAGGGATGGCGAAATTACCAATAATTTGCGAGAGAACCTTGTTATACTGACCAACCAGGAACACGGCAGGATAACGCGGGCAGAGAGTGCAGATGTAGCCAGGGTTCGCACAGGAAGAGTAGGCGCTGGGAGGAAACTAACGATGGATGTCGCCAGAGAGATACGAGCAGCGTATGCCGCAGGACGTTCAACAACATCGCTGGCCGCTGAGTACGAGGTGACGTGGAATATTGTCTGGAATATAGTGCAGCACAAAACCTACAAGGAGCATGGGCAGCAGGACAGTCAGGGGTAAGTGTATTCTTCCCCCTGTCCAGTCCAGATTTTATCAATCTGACTTCACTCGTTATTGCGTCTGAATTTTTACCTTCCACGGTCCCTCAGAGGTAACTTCTAGGTAATAAAGCCCCGATGCGTTGTACTCCATCGTGGAGCCTGATGTCACCCCTGTCTTGCAGATGACGTTCACGGGTGTATCCACCAGATTGCCATTGATGTCATATAGTTCAACTATCAAATTGTACTCAAAGCCGTATGCCACAGGGTCACATGTCCATGAGAGTTGACAGGTATCGCGCAGCGGGGCAAATCTTGTCGTCTTCTGATTGCCGTTGCCACTGAATGCCCGCGATTGGGGAGGAAACGTCGGCTGCGCTGTTGGCTGAGCATCTTGCGTCGCCTGTGCATTTTGTGTAGCTAGTATGTCCTGCGTTGTCTGTGCGTTTTGCGTCGCCTGTGTGTCTACTGTCGGCGCTTCCGTTGACTGTGCTGCCTGTGTCGTGGCAGCGGAGGTGTCCTGCGTCGCTGTGTTGTGCGAGCTTGCCGCCAGTGCGTAAACGCCAGCGGAGAGTATCACGATAAGAATCACCCATACTATCGGAGGCAACTTCCACTGATGTGGCTGGTGGTAGTCTGGCGGCGGTGGCTGTGGTTGCGGTGGTGGCGGCAGCGGCTGCACTGGTGGCTGTTGTCTTTGTTGGTAATAGGGCAGCGGCTGCCCTCGTTGTTCCGCTTGTTGTCTGTCTTCGTTTTCGTCCATGATTTTTCTTATCCCTTTCCCTGTTTATGTGCTATTCTTTCCTTAGCTCGCAGTTTCTCATTTTTTCGCGGGCTACGAGTGCTGAGGTTTCATGCGCTTGCCTCGGCCTTTTCTTGTTCACTGGCTGCTTGGTAGTTGGTCAGCAGGGATGCGACATGCCCAATATGACTCGGTGGCAGCAACGGCTAACACCCCATCCTACCAGGGATTGCTTGTGCCTGACTGTTTAGACTGTTTGCTTCGTTGTCATAGGTTGCTCGTTTTTGCTTCGCTTTTTTCACCACACTATCAGCGTTGTTGAGTGCATTGTTTCCATTCGCAATCGCACTATCGATGTCACTCCGCTGATAGTTAGATGGTGGCGTACCAGAAGCATTGTTTGCCACGGCCTGCTGTAACGCCTGCCAGTCACTTTTGAGGCTGGTTATGTCTTGCTGCATAGAACTGTATGATGCGTTTATGGTGTCTATTTGACCGCCGAAGGTAATGTCGTCACCTCCAATAGTAGTAAGATCACCTCCTACAGTAACACCATTTCCATCCGCACAGCCGTTTTTACTATCGTTTACTTCTGTTTGATAGTCGTTCTGCATGGATTGCCAGTCAGTAGCATACCCAGAGAACACTGAGTCGAAGTTTGCTGACTGAGTGAGATCAGACACGCCATTATGCAGCGAGGATAGATCGTTACTTACAGCCTTATTCGCATCGGTAACAGCCTGTTGCTGGCTCTGTAATGCTGCCGCTGTAGCAGCACTTGCGGCTGCGTTCGCGTTGGTAGTGTTAGCAGTAGTTTGCATTGCAGAGACCGCAGTATTAAATTCGTCAGACGTGGCCGGAACAAAAACGAATGTGCCTACACCTCCATCCTTTGTGGGAATCTGGAGCGTTAGTGTGTTGTTGCTATAGGTGCCTGTAATGGTACTCACCCCAAGAAAGCCTCCGAAGTTCAGACTGACTTGATCGTTTGAGAGCGTACCAGTGAACGAACCGTGCGTACTGTTCACGATCTCATTTCCGTAACTATCAGTTCCGTACTGGGCATCTTGTGTCTGTCCCGAAAGAGCGCCATTGTCGTTGACCCATGCCAGGAACATCGCCTCTGTGCTGCTGGTGTAGAGAAAGTTCCCAGGAGGTGCGTTCGGGTTCGCTGTAGGGGTGTTTCCTGCTGAAAAAGGATTTGTTACGGTTGCTGGCCTGGTAGTTGCTCCGCAAGAAGTGAGCAGCAGCGAACAGGCCACAAGGGCTACAAGAATTTTCTTCATTTGATACCGAACAGTTGGCTCAATCGGCTGCCAGACGGTGTTGTCATCGTTCATGAGGTCCCCCTTTCCTCTCTATCTTCTTTAATGCTGAGACTTCTCCCAGGATTGGTACTCGCTGGCTTCCCGCTGCGCAACCTCAAGTAAATGGGCGCGACCAGCATCATTGATACACCATGTTGGTTTATCGTGATCTATATACCCACGCTGTGCATAGATCGAAAGAGCCAGAGATGTATATGCACGGGAAAGACCAGTTTTTTCTTCAATCTCACGCTCTTTTGCTGGACGCCCAAACTCATACAGGGCGAGCAATACCTGTAAATCATACAAGCCTCTCAGACTCTCATGTTTCTTTGTCATTGTGGTTCCTCCTCCGTACAAATGTGAATACAACAAAACTGCGTGTTGTCATCGTCCATGCTAATGTTCCTTTCCTTGCTTAGACCTTCAGATATTGGCTACTTGAGGCATTAGGCCGAACGTGGCTATACCTGGTGGTTGTCTCGATAGACTTGTGGCCGAGGGTCGTCTGCACGAGTGCGATTGGCGCACCGTGCTCCTGGGCATGGGTCGCGTGAGCATGGCGCATCCAGTGCGGACTCACTTTGCCTTCGATATTGGCATGCCTGGCCGCCTGAAGGACAATGCGATGGATCATGCTCTCGTCCATGCGGCGGCCCTTCTCGCCCTTCCGTGAACGTGCCTGGCGCGAGAGGAAAACGTAGGTTTCTGGTATGGCCGTACTTGGGCGCTGGCGTTGTACCTCCTGCTAGGTCTCTTCGTCGAGCAGCACGAAGCGTGTCTTTTTCCCCTTACCGAATACGGCGAGCTGGCCGCTTTCCTCACGTGGTTGTACGTGTCGCCATTGCAAACTACACAGTTCTTGTGCGCGCAACCCAGTGTGGTAGAGCAGGCTCAGTATGGCATGGTTACGCGGATTGCTCTCTAAAGCCAACATACGCGCTACAGCCTGCTCGCTCATGATGCGCTCAGCAAGCATATCCTCTGGCTGCTCCAACTTCACCAGCAAACCTACGTTGACCTTGAGGTAGTTGGGTGACATCTTCACGCCAAAGGATAAGGCCGATTTCACGGCGGCGAGGGCACGGTTTCGGCTTGCTGGTTTCGGATCGGCTAGGCTATCCGCATAGGCTTACAGATCGGGAAGTGTGACCAGGGGCAAAGGCTTGCCCACAAAGCGGTAGAAACGCTGCATATCGCTTGTGCAGGCGCGTTGCGTCTTCTCGCTCTTGCCATCCAGCCAGGTCGCCAGGAACGCAGCATCAATGTACGCCGGGTCTTCTTGTTGTAACATTATGTTACAATCCTCACCCTGGTAGGGGATAATATCAGCCATGTGGGCTACTCCTCTTGGACACAAGGGATTTTATTTGCTCGCGCATGAGATAATGGCGGCAGCTATTCCCTTCAGTATATTTTGATAGCACGGGAGACGAATATGAACGTCCAGGAACTACAGCGGGCGATCGAAGAGTATCCGCAGAGATACCAGCGTGCCCTGAGCCGGCGCACGAAGGCGGAGGCAATGATCAAACAGCTTGAGGAGGAGCTTGAGTCTGAGCGTTCTCTGCCAGAGGAAACAGACTCCGAGGACACAGCTACCCCTCAAGGTGAGACGTATGGCCAGGTGGAGGCGCTCCTCGAAGCGAAGTTTAACGAAATCAGCCTTGCAGTCCGGCGCAATCCAACAGACTATGGGCTTCCTGCAAAGCCCACAGAAACCGTGATTCGCACGGTGACCAACACCAATCCGGAGGTTAAAGAGCTGAAGGCGAAGCTCTTAGAGCTTCAACCTCAGCGGTATCCGGCACGCCGCATCCCGGCTACCCTGCCGCTGAGTCCAAAGGCGCAACACATCCAGGAGCGCCTCTGGAAAGCAGAGATGGAGTGCGATGAGGCGGACGATGAGATCGAAGTTTGCAAAGCGGAGCTAGAGACTTATAAGCTCCTGACCACTATTCTCACAACGTCCTTCGCAGCAGCTTCTCGCTAAACCAATGCAAGAGGCCCTTCAGCACGCCCATAGCTTGCTTCCTTTCTCTCAGTTCAGAATAATATTATAGCCCCAGGTTCCAGGCATTATCGCCCGCATTGCCAAAGTAGTTCGGTTGCCATGTGAGTTGCGCATTATGGTCATTCTTTGGAACTTGGAATATAATGTCGCCTTCAACACTGCCGCCTGGGGAGAGCTTGCCAGAATTCAGTTCGTTGTTCGCTGTATACGACTGTGGCGTTACAAATTCTTCATCGGTAATATTGCCACTGCCTGATCGCACATGGAAATTGAAGACATTATAATCCTGCTCGATTGTGCTATTGTTCACAATTTTGACGTGTACTACAATGAACTCGTTGCCAGGTTTCGGCTGGGTAAACTCATCGGCTGCCAACGTCTTGACGGACACAAGGGTTGTTGCAACATTGTCCACGGTGATGGTCTGCCCGACTGTACCGATCTGCGAGCTACTTGGAGTATTGCCTGATGATGACGTGATTGGGGATGATACGGTGTTGACAGTGCCGGTCGTCGTACTTTTGACGGCTGCTCCTAGCAACACAAAGAAGCCGATACAGCTACAGAGCAGAAAACCGATCACACCAAGGACTATCCAGAGCCAGAGACGAGATGCTTTCTTTTGAGGTGGCTGCATTATTACTACAGGGGGATACATTGGTGGTTGTGGTTGTTGCCATTGCTGGTTGTACTGCTGTTGAGGTGGGTAGTACGTGTTTGGCGGCGGTGGTGGCGTGAATTGCGATTGATTGTCGTCGTTTGGTGGGTAATCCATTTTTGTGATCCTCCACTTTGTAATAGAATGACTTCTTTTATATTATACTATATTAAAGTATCACGTGAGTGTGAAAATCTCTGGAGAAGCAAGCACGCACAAAAGAGATAACATGAAACCTAGTTTTTCTAAAGCAGAAATTGCACCAGTGATTGCAGCCATTTCCATATTCGTAGGGGCATACGATATCAATCAATGTACACCCTTTAATCAGCTCATTGGTAATTGTTCTAACCCTACTGGTTGGTTTGTTGTTGCAGGGGTGGCAGTAATAGTGGCATTATCAGGACTGGCAATAGGGATGGGGAGTGGCACAAACCCCCCACAGGGAGGGGCTTGACCATTTGGTCAAGGGAGGGGGTTGACACCACCTCGATCACGTAATATAATCACCCTGTAGCGCGGTTTGTTCGATAGATAGTGCGCTTGTTTCCCCAAGCGCGGTTTTTTTGGCACTTAGTGCGCTTGTTCCGAGGTTTTCTTCTATAGTATATTGTATTATATAAGAAATGGTGAGGTGCAAATCAGCCTACAGATTGACGCTAATTAAGCAACCAGCCGATGTGGCGGAACGGTATACGCGCTTGTCTCAAAAACAAGTCCCGCAAGGGTTGAGGGTTCGAATCTCTCCATCGGCACCTAGAGGAAGGTTAGAGGCGTCTCAAGCAAGACTACAAGCGGCTTGAGGCGTTTTTATTTTTGAAGAAAATCACCGTTGACAGGAACCTTGACAGGAACGTCCGCAGCCATAACAGATTGGCGCTATTATGCCAGTACATAGCGGCGCGCGGCTCTCTGGCCTGTGCCTTTTAACCTGCCACGCTCTATTAGTGTCTCTAAATCTCTATGGGCTGTTCTCTCTGTAACCCCTGTTAATTGCCTGTAGATGCTATTCGTGATGAAGCCATATTTCTGCACATACTCTAGTGCTTTTGTTAACCTTCGCTCCCGTTGTTCAGACTGACTCTGTGCCAGTAGTTCAGGCTGAGCATCCTCATCCTCTCCCCAGAGCGACTCTGTGTACTGTGGTTTCGGTGGCGGAGATAACAGGGCTGGGGCTTTATGAAAGGTCACCACAAATTCACTCATTTCTCGAAACTGTGGCGCAGGTAGCCCCATGCGTTTCGTCTCGTCCAACATAAACCTGATCCCACTTCCAAGACGCTCCATGTACCCAGGAATATTTTTGAGCAAATTCGCCAGTGTGGGATTACGCAACTTTGATTGCACTTCTCCCCGTTCCATTTGTTCAACCGTTATCCCTGGCAGCAGTAAGCCAGGATTATGGACCTCCACCCGATCAGGATAACAAAACACACGCACACTCTCACCGCGCTTACTATAATCGCGATGCACTACTGCATTGATGACGGCCTCGCGTAATACCTCAAGAGAATACTCTGGTATGTCAATACGCTTAAACCCTTCAACTTTCGCTCCCACAGCAATATACCTACTCAAGAACAATTCCGTTCCATCGATCAAATCCTGAAGTGTTCCGGTAATCATTCTGCGATCGGCATATCGACTCGCGCCAACGGTTTCACGAAACAACACACAGGCCACATCGCTTTGTATAATGTGCTCTTGAGGATGATACCCGAAGAACAACAATCCCGCATTGGTGGGTACCATATTGCCGTTCTTCGTCCTAATCGCACATTCCATCCCAAGTAATACCCGTTCTAGATCCTTGAAATGACTGGCCTGGCGAGTATCCGCCGAGTATCTTGTTAAATACCCTTTGACTTTTTCCAGGTCGATGTCCTCCATGGTCGCATTATGAGCAGGCTGATGTTCCCAATCCACTAAACCTCGGTCATTGGCCGTTTCGAGCAATTCCGACAAACTTAACGACACGGTATGGGTACCACGTCTCACCCAATAGATCCCATGAGCCTGATAGACTGGCCCATGACTTGGCTTGACCGTAGCAACCACGAGTTTCTTCCCCGATACCGTATAGATTTCAGGCTCAGGAGGGTCTAACACCAGCTCAGGCTTGATCATTTGCCGAACTGCTCTCAAAATAACATCCAGTGTCTCACCGATACGATGATCAGGCACGCCCACAATTTCATGAAGAGCATCCTTGACACCGATAATCACCATGCCACCCTGAGCATTCGCCATGCCACATAAACGTTCAGCCATCTCTGTTGCTCTGGGGGCAGCTACCTTTAACTCGACAGTATTCGTCTCTCCGCCTTGAATAAGCTTCTTCAGTTCCTTCTCACTCAGTTGTACCATACCGTCCTCGTTGCATTCCTGTCATGATCCGAAGCACCCTCATTGTAGCATACGTGCTCAGCACCTTATAGGGGATGTCCGATAGATGTCCGATAGATGTCCGAAGGGGCCATAGATATTGCCGGGCTTACCGCCATGAACGGAGATAG
>VBHI01000010.1 GCA_005881495.1 Chloroflexota bacterium | reverse complement strand
GATAGACCCCGTGGGTATACAGGGCTCTGAGTGTGAGTAGGCTGTCAATCTGCTCACACGAAAAGCCTTCTTGCTCTAGCTGCTGCACTTCCGTCTCGGTTGGGAACTTCTCTCTTGGTGCCATGGGTGGCCTCCTTTCTCTCAGAGCTACCGGGAGCGTGCATCACGCCGACGGTGCCCGTATGATACTCAAGCATTTCTCCTCGCGCAGGGTGTGTGGCCGAATCACAGATGTGTCACCGTTTCAGGATGAGTGAATCGTGCTGCGAGCTTCTGGTGAAAGTATAGTTGGTTGAACGTAAACGGCGCATAAACATGACCTACCCCGATATAAATAAAACGTAAACATTCACACCCTTTCTTCTTCGGCTCTCATGTTCCTCCTGTCCTCGTTTCTGGCTTGTTTGGCAAGCCCTTTAGTACTCCGAATAGTTACGCGTTACTATTGATTATTTCTATCGTTAGAATTAGTAGAAACTGCTGTAGTCGCTTTTGTGTCTATTATTAGACAAGATGTTGATGGAGTCGAGGAGGGTAACGGCCAGGTTGATTACATCACCTCTGGAAAATTCGGGCTGCCAGTGCGAAATTGACGAAAAGGTATCTTCATTCATCCGGAATGGAGACAGCAGGAAAGGAAGACAAACAGGATGAATTGTTTCGCTCACCCAGAGACCAATGCCGTGGCTCAATGTTCTCGATGTCGTAAAGGAATCTGTACCGTTTGCACGCATAGCACCAATGGGGCAACATGCTGTTTCTCCTGCTACGAAAGCTTGTTGCGTGCAGAGATTGCCTGAGCTAAACGTAGTACTGTTGGAGTGTGGATCTTCACCGGAGCAGTCACTCTCTACGCCGCTATTACCTCGGTTGCTAATCATGCCGGAAGCGCAATCATTCTGGTTATTCCGTTGGCCTTTGCTCTCTCCTGGTGCCTCTTTTGGGGCTGGATGCCCGTGTGGAAAGAATTTAGAAAGATTTTCGGAGGGTGGGGGTGCATTTTTGGACCAGCGATCCTTCTAGCAATCATCACAGTACTGGTCGCTGGGATTCTTGTTACGATAGCTATACCAATTGGGGCTGTGACCGGAATAAAAAAATATACTGATGCACGCCAACTTTTTGCAAATGGAAACCAGATGCTGGCCGCTTTCGATGACAAGACTGTACAGCGCATCTGAGGAAACCAGGAAGATGGTGCGTTGTAGCATATGCTGAGGTAGGACGAGGATTTCGGCGGAAAGAAATCATAAGGGTGTTCGGTTCTGGTCAAATGACCATCCTGTACCCCTTCGGGGAGGCCGATTACACCGTCAACCTGTCCCCTGGGGGCCATGCGCTCATCAGCACTGCGTACTCGGGATATGCGCAGAGTCGCTCATTTCACCTCTGATTCGGTCGGCGCAAGTCGCGCCAGGACTCGGTCGACCATCTCACCAGACAAGCCGAGATAGGCTGCCGGGTCGACCAGTTTCTCCAGGTCAGAGCGGTCGAGGGAGGCGGTGATCTCCTCGTTCTCTCCCAACAGATCGAGCAATGACCGTCCGCTGATGCTCACTTTCCGGCTGATGTCGTACACAAGGTCATGAGCTCGCTGCCGCCCGAGATGGGGTGCCAGCCCCATCATCACGGCTTCGGTGCAGATCAGGCCCTGGGTGATGTCCAGGTTCGCACGCATGCGTTCGGCATCAACCTCTAGCCCCGCGAGCAGGGTGCGTGCCTGCTGTAAGGCACCAGCCGTCAACAGGAAGATCTCAGGGACGGCGATCCATTCAATTTCCCAGGAGCCGGTGGAGCGCTCGTGATCCTCGACCATCGCATCGAGGAGAGCCGCCACGTGTTGCCTGACCATCGCGACGCAGGCGTGAATGTAATTGCAGGAGATCGGATTGCGCTTCTGGGGCATCGTACTGCTGGAGCCGCGGTCTTTGATATAGGGCTCGTACACCTCGCCGACCTCCGTTTGCATCAACAGCTTCACATCGGTCGCGATCTTGCTTAGCGTGCCGGTCACCAGTCCCAGGAAACAGCCGACCTCGGCGATCCGGTCGCGTGCCGTGTGCCAGGCGATCTCGGGTTGACCGAGCCTCAGTTCGGCCATCAGCCCCTCCTGAACGTCCAGGCCGTCGGCACCGAGCGAGGCCAGAGTGCCTGCAGCACCACCAAACTCGCCAACCAGCACCCGCAGGCGCAGCTCTAGCAACCGCTGCCGATGCCGCTCGATGGCCGCGAGCCAGGTTGCCACTTTGTAGCCAAAGGTGATTGGGACTGCCTGTTGCAGATTGCTGCGCCCCGCCATGGGCGTATCGCGATAGCGGCGGGCGAGGTCGGCCAGGTGGTCGGTGATGGCCGTCAATTCATCCTCGACCAGCGCCAGGGCCTCCTGGATCTGCAGGATTGTGGCGGTATCCGTGATGTCCTGGGTGGTCGCTCCCCAGTGGCTGTACTCTCCGAGATTATCCGCGCAGGCGGCCACGAGTTGCTGCACCACTCCCAAGACGGGATAGCCGATCAACTCCGTCTGGGTCTTGAGCTTCGCCATGTCGATGATGTCGAGGGTGCATTTGGCAGCTATTTCGTCGGCGGCAGGCTTTGGGATGAGGCCCAGGCGAGCCTGCACGCGCGCCAGTGCTGCCTCGATGTCGAGGTAGCATTGCACTCGATGCTCGTCTGAAAAGACCTGGCGCATCGGTTCATTGCTAAAGATATGGCGGAAGATAGTCGAGTCGATTACAGTAGAAGTCATATACATTCCTCTCTTCTTGTAGCTGCACCAGCCGGGCATTGTCCTCTTGGAGCTTGGCCGCGCTCATTCGCGATGGCGGCTCGGGTGCCAGTTGCGAGGCCAGCACCTGAGCCGTCAGGGCTGAAAGATTAGCTCGCCTTGCTCGCAAACTCGTTGGTGTAGGTCAAGCTGAGATCGATCTGCTTGCCCTGTGGGATCAGATTGCTCGCATTCTCAACGTTGAGCACCGACTGAGGTGCGCCAGCAGGCATTAACCCGTCCGGACTGAAGATGGCCATCTGGTTTTGCAACGCCGTCACGTAGAGGGCTTTATTGCCAGCGTAGTAGTCGGCGGGCATTTTGTCCGCGATCTCCGCCGCCGTATGTGTTTGCATCCACTTCAGCGTCTTGACGTAGGCGTTCACCAGCTTCTGGACGACGTCTTTGTGGCTGTTGACGTAACTGTTGTTCATAAACAGGCTAATGAACGGGTAGGGTCCGCCCAGAGCTGCCTGCGTCGTCTGTGGCGAGCGCAAGTCGACCAGAACTTTGCCGACACCGGTCGATAAGAGACGTGAGATCGTCGGTTCGGTCGTCATGCCAGCATCGATTTTCCCCTGTTGCAAAGCCGCGATAAAGGTATCGCCGGCGCCCACGGGCACGAAATGCACCTGGTCTGGCGCAATCCCGGCATTGTGCAGCAGGGCGGTGGTCAGGGTTTGTGTGCCTGAGCCGAGTTCAGTTACGCCCAGATTCTTGCCTTTGAGGTCTTTGACCGAGTGAATCTGGCCGGCCTCTTTGGCGGAAACGATTTCGGCTTCACCTGGCGCAACGTTCAACAGAACCACGGCCTCCATTTGCTTGCCAGCCGCTTGCAGCTCGATGGTGTGGTTATAGGACCCCGAGCCCGCATCTACCTGGCCCGCCAGCACTTCATTCTCCGACGACTGCCCCGAGGCCTCGTCGATCAGCGTCACATCGAGTCCCTCCTGCTTAAAGTATCCGAGCTGCTGGGTGAGCATGTTCGGCAAATAGATCTGCTTGCTCAGCCCACCTACCATGATCTTGAGTTGCGTTATTGTGGTAGTGGTACCATTGGCGGTAGTGGTAGTGGTAGTGGGACCGCTGCTGCCGCACGCACTAAGCAGAAGTACGAAGATGATGCTGATTACCAGGCCAAACAGTCGGTACTGTCGATTCCACGTGTTCATAATATTGTCTCCTCTCTGTTTCAGCTGGTCACCTCTGTGACCAGTTGAAATGTTGTCGCTAAAAGATCCCATTAATCGGGCGGTTTTCTTGCTACAGTGACACATGCAGTAAGTGTTCTTCTCCTTTTTTTGCCATTCCCTCCTTCTCCTCGCACCGAGGCTTGTCCTGAGACGACACGCACCAGTGGCGGAGCAGCGATGTGAGGTGCCGACTCGTTCTGCCCATCCCTGCTCTAGACGGTCACTTCGCCAGCGGTATTGGGCCGCCAGCGGATCAGGCGGTTTTCCAGCGCGGTGACAAGCACTTCTGTAGTCAGTGCGACAACCGCCAGGATCACCATCGCTGCGAAGACGCCATTCGCGTTGAATGTGGTTCCCGCATACTGGATCATCAAACCCAGGCCCTGTGTCGCGCCAATGTACTCACCTACCACCGCGCCGACCAGCGCAAAGCTAAAGCTGATGTGCAGGCTGGCGAGAATCCACGACATTGCTGAAGGGATGATCACCTCGGTAGAAAGTCGCCGCTGGCTCGCCCCCAGGATACGCGCGTTTGCCAGCAGGTTGCGGTCGACCTCGCGCACGCCCTGAAAGGCGTTAAAAAACACAATGAAAAAGACCAGCACGGCTGCAAGTGCGATCTTGGATTGGCTCCCCAGGCCCAGCGCGATAACGAACAGGGGCGCGAGCGTGACGCGTGGGATCGCATTGGCTGCCTTGATGTAGGGGCTCAGTACATCGGCAAGGAAGCGATTACGTCCCAGCACCACGCCAAAGATGACCCCGAAGAACACGCCGATCACGAAGCCTATGACGGCCTCTTCTAGCGTAACGGCGATTTGCTGCCACAACGGTCCCTGTGCCGTGCCGTGCGTCACCCACGTGACGAGCTGATTCCAGATACCCGAGGGTTGCCCCCAGAAAAAGGGGTCGACGATGCCGACACTCGTGGTGAATTGCCAGCCGCCGATGAACACGACCAGGATCAGGACGCGCAGGCTGTTGACCAGGATGCGCCTGCGGCGGCGGGCACGGATCGTGTCCACTGATACTTCTTCGCTCTCAGGAGCGGTGATCGGCACATTGGCCTGATTACTGAGTACGTTCATAGCTAGTGAGCCCCTTTCTGTTTCGCACGTTCATAGCTAATGACCACCTCGTCGCGCAGGTCTTCCCAGATTTGGTGATAGAGCTGAATGAAACGCGGCTCAAAGCGGATTTCCGCCACCTTGCGCGGACGCGGCAGGTCGATGGTATAGATCCCCTTGACAGTGCCCGGCCCTGATGTGATAACGCATACCCGGTCGGCCAGGGAGATAGCCTCCTCAAGGTCGTGGGTGACGAAGACGACGGAGGCCGAGTGGGAGGACCATAGTTGAAGAAGTTCGTCTTCCATCATGGTCCGCGTCTGCACGTCGAGAGCGCTGAACGGCTCGTCCATCAGCAGGATCTGCGGCTTGTTGATAAAGGTTTGGGCCAACGCCACGCGCTTGCGCATGCCGCCAGAGAGTTGGTGCGGGTAGCGATCCTCGAAACCGGACAGTCCCACACGCGCGATCCAATCGCGAGCGTGCTCCAGCGCCTGGGCTTTTGGCTGGCCGCGGAAGCGTGGGCCCGTGGCGACGTTGTTGAGCACATTCTTCCAGGGGAAGACCGCATCAGCCTGGAAGACATAGCCAATGCGCTGGTCAATGCCCTGCACGGGTTTGCCCATCACCTTCACCGAACCTTCGCTCGGCTGCTCCAGGCCGGAGATGAGACCCAGAGTGGTAGATTTGCCGGAGCCGGTCGGTCCAACCACGGCGACGAACTCACCGGGGGCGACCGCCAT
This sequence comes from Chloroflexota bacterium, assembly GCA_005881495.1. The sequence goes on along the minus strand of VBHI01000010.1, from coordinate 2,961 downwards.
GTTGATGTCGCGGATCGCGGTAAATACCTTGCCGGATGGCGTCAGAAACCGCTTGGTGGCGCCGCGTAATTCGATGGAGTAGGTGCCCAGGCTCGACGCATTTTGTGTACTGGTTAATTCATCTTGCATAGGTAGATGATTGTTCACAGCACTCCTTTCATAGGTGGTCTTCTGCCACCACTTCGCGTGTTGCAGTACGAGTCGTTGCTCGCGAGCAGGGTGTGTGTCCGAATCCCGGACGTGTCACCGTCTCAGGACGAGTGAACCGCGCTACGAGCTTATGGTGAAAGTATAGTTGATTGGACATAAATAACGCATAAACGAGACCTACCCCCGTATAAACAAAACGTAAACATTCACACCCTACCTTCCGCCCGTCTATCTACTCGTGCAAAAGATTGTTTCGTGAATAGATCCCTCGCCCTCAGACAGCTCTTCAATCCATCATTGATATGTAAGAGGCAGTGTGAAATGGGAGCCTCAAATCGAGCAGGAGGGACTCTCTTTCATCTTTAACGTGTACCTGAAGGCCCTTGACAATGCTTCGCTCAGATGAAGTCTATCAACATGACGTGAACGTAACGTTTGAGGTGAGCAATGAAGGAGGAAAGCGTGGGAAGGCAAGAGGGGCAAACCTCGAATATGCTGCAGGAGAGGAAAGGGCAGACCGACATCACCCTCCACCAACTGCGCATGGACCCTGGACGAGTCGGACTGGGGGACACCGACTCACATGAGTGTTGACACATATTGCAAGTATCCGTTGCGATAAAAATTGACCCAGATACCTAAAACCGTGTAAGATACATGTGAGGGGAATAACACTGCTCGAACACCTGAAAAGGGATTTTTCATGCCCAAACGCCGCTATGAGCGTCGCGAGCCGAGCCATGACTGGCAGCAGATCCAGCCGCTGCTCAAAGATCCGGCGCAGATTCAATACGAAATCTTGCGCCCCGTGGTCCTTTGGGGTCAGACACCGAAGGAACGAGGAGCAGAAACGGGTGTCTCACCGCGCACCATTTACTACCGTGCGAATCTGTTTGACCAGGCTGGGATGGCTTCCCTGTTGCCTGCTGCCCCACCTCCAGCGATTCCCAGGCAAGATAAACGGACGTTGCCGCCGGATATGCGGCAGGAAATCGTGGATTTGCACGCGCAATACCCTGCCTTTCGTCCCCATGAACTGGCGACCATCTGTTTTCTCAAATTCAATCGGAAACCCGCCCCTGCCACCATCAAGCTCATCCTGGCTTCTGGCCCCAAACCATCGACCACCGAACGCCGCTTTCCACGCTATGCAGACATCGAGGATGGCGCAGAACGTCGCCGAGCCATCATTCGGCTTCACGCGGATGGATGGAATGCCAAATCCATTGCTGGCTATCTTGAGGTGAGCCGACAAACGGTCCATACGACACTCAAACGCTGGGCCAAGGAGCAATTTGCTGGTATTGAGGAGAAATCTCACGCACGCACGGGCGTCCGCAAAGTGGATCTCACAGCAGTGCAAGAGGTCAAAAAACTGGCCCAGAATCCTCTGATTGGAGCGTATCGCGTGAGTGCTGCCCTCGAACAGATGGGGATTAAACTCTCGCGCGCGACCTGTGGGAGCGCAAAGAGATGCCCTTCAAAGCCAGCTATCGCCACGAGTATTGCTGTGTGGACGTGAGATATATTGAAGAGCATAACTTAGGGTTTCCAGAGCCAGTCTATCTGATCAGTATTCTCGAAAGCTACTCCCGCGGTGTGACAAGAACTTAGTCACGAACACTATCTGAAGCAAAGGAGGAACTCCCTTTGGTAAGGTTCGGGTCTTCCCCCAAAGACCCGATGGCTACAGGCGTAGCTTTCGGTTGAGCAACAGATCGGTGAGAGAACTGCCTGGACAACGTGGACAAGAGGAGCTAGCTCTCGCTCCTAACTCGGTAGGCTCGGCCAAAGATACTACCGGGTTACGCAAGAAAGCTCTGTTTGACGGGTCGTTAAGTTTCACACGGTGAAAAGAGAGATGCCCCACAAGGGCTAGCCGTGAGTATGAGGTAGGATGCATTCTCGGCTTGCATCCGAACGCTGCTCGCGCGACAGCTAAGGGCAATGGTACAGGGGTAGAACCTAGCCTACTCATACGACAGGCAAGACGCGCCTGTAATCGGCCTAGAGGAGCAACCCACAGGGTATCGCAATGTGCTCGTGATTAAACTTGTGAGAGGTGATGAGTTCGCCTGAGACCATGCGCGTCTCAGGCTATGGTAGCTGCACCAGAAGAACACATCACCAGTCGGAGCCATCATAGTACCCATGAACGCCAGCTAATGACTGGACTGGGGGGAAGGGTGGCAGTTACCTCATAAACCATGAGGGGCAGAGAGAGGACTGGATGCGTATGTCCGATATCATCAAAGCTCAACAAGGTTTAGCTCGCAAAGCGCAAGCTGACAAAAGTCATCAGTTTCAAGACCTGTATCATCTTCTCTGTAAACGCGAGTGGATTGAAGAGGCGCTCCGGCACGTTCTCAACAACGATGGGTCACAAACACCCGGCGTTGATGGAATCAGTTGGAAAGACTTCAACGATGCAGAGAAAAGTGATTTTGAGAAGGAAAAGTTCCAGCGACAATTCATTGACGAGTTACAAGCAGAACTGAAAACTCACACCTTTAAACCAGCACCAGTACGACGGGTGGAGATACCAAAACCAGGAACGAGCAAGACGAGGCCGCTCGGCATTCCGATAGGTCTTTCATACTGCCTCTCTTTCCAGGCGATGTTCGGGATTCCAATGGTCGCTAACGGGGTGGACCAGAAGTCCCAGCCCACCCTCTGTGTTCTACTCTACCATGTTCTGCTGGGACTTTCCACTCCGACGGCGTTTCCAGTGTCGTTGCGTCGGCTTGCGCAGCTGCGCGATGATTTCTGGGGTGAGGGTAATCCAACGCGGGCCATGAGGGTGAGCGCGCA
>VBHI01000009.1 GCA_005881495.1 Chloroflexota bacterium | reverse complement strand
AAGCAGGCATAGAGCGCGTCTAAATCAAAAAGCAGCGCTTGCTTGGGAAGGCGAAGTGAAGCCGAAATTGTGCTATCTTTCATGGATGAACCTTTCGTTGGTATGATGATCATGTTTCAACCATTCATATCGTGCGAAAGGTCCTTTGTTATTCCCACCCTCTTGATTTTATTCCCGACTTTGCAACACCCCTGAGATGATTGGCGGGTGGAATGGGCTTCGCACCATCTGGCGCGAGGCCCATTCCACCCGCCAATAGGTTCCAGGGTCTGTGAATTCTCGTGAAAATGTCTTTATTACGGCTCGTGCCTGGCGAATTCCTTGCAGGCCGTTTCAGGGGTGTTGGTCTGAATGTGAACCAGCGGTCTTTTTCTCAAACAGAATGTCAAGAGTCTCAAGAGTCTCAAGTGTTTCAGGTGTTTCAGGTGTTTCAGGTGTTTCAGGTGTTTCACACAAGTTTGAGTCGATGTGGCTCACTGTTTCAGAGTTTCAAGTGTTTCAGCAGGGACTGTGAATTATTCCATAGTTGATTTCTCGTGGAGAAGGAACTGGAGAGCTTGCCGGATGGAAATCACGTTTGATGGTGCCAATGTCTTCTCAATAATTCGCTGGCTGTGGAATAGCGGTCTCTCCCACAAATTAAGTGAGCCTGCTGGCTTTCTCAGTATCATCTCAGCTTTTTCACAGCTTCAGTTCAGAGAACTAAAATACAATTGTATGTGGCAAGGCACATCTCTCGTTACCATCTGGGTACCATCTAGTATGCTCTGTTGTCCTCAGTAGCTATTCTTCATAAGGCAAGGTCAATTTGGCCGAATCGTACTTGACAGCTTGAACAGTCCAAATCAAATCCGGTATTACTGTGAAGCGGCAGCAGACCACCTTCTCGTCGTACGACTTCCTGCTCAGCCTCAGCCCATAAGATGGGGTTCCCGTAGCAAGTGGACAGGAATCAACGTTAAGAGCATAAAATGGCTTGTGAAGGGGATCAAAGTGGCGTGAGCCATCCTTGTCTTCCCGCTGATAATACGAGGTGAGACCTAAACGTTGTTTTTTTTACCATTTGCTACGGGAACCCCTGGTAGGATGATCTCACTTGAAAGGAGGAGGGTCGGTGCCCATTCGTGTCTTAATTGCTGACGATCATAGCGTCGTGCGCGAGGGACTGCGCATGTTCCTGCAGCGCGACCCGGACCTGGAGGTGGTAGGGGAGGCGGCAGATGGAGCCGAGGCGATTCAGCAGGCCAGGCTCCTGCGGCCCGATGTCGTGGTCATGGACTTGCTCTTGCCGGTCCTGGATGGGATGGCCGCGACCCGGGCGATCCGCAGCGAACTGCCGGAGACCGAGGTCCTCGCCCTCACCAGCATCCTGGGGAGTGCCTCGGTGGTCGAGGCGATTCGGGCGGGGGCGATTGGCTACCTGCACAAGGATACCCAGGCCGCCGAACTCCGCACAGCCATCAAAGCTGCCGCCGCCGGGCAGGTGCACCTCTCTCCCCAGGCCGCCGCCTATCTCCTGGGTGCCGTCCGTATGCCAGAACGTCCCGAACCCCTGACCCCGCGTGAAATGGACGTGCTTCGCTTGCTCGCGCAGGGGCAATCGAATAAAGAGATCGCCCGCACCCTGCATCTCGTCGAGGAAACCGTCAAAGACCATGTGCGTCATATTCTGGCCAAGCTTGGCGTCAAGAGCCGGACCCAGGCCGTACTCGCGGCGATCCGGTTGAGAATTGTTTCTCCCCAGTCGTGAGCGCAGGAGGAGGCACCAGATCATGCGTGGGCCGGGCCAGGATAGCAGCACGAATGCAGGTAGAGGGAGAACGCCGAAGCAAGACGAACGCGTCCCTTTGCAGCAAGCAAGAGCAGCGCCAGGATGGCGACGTTCTGCCAGTGATAGTCTACTGGCCATAGCAGGAGTCGCCCTGGTCACCGGCGTCATCGCTGCCGCGCACCTGTACCCGCGCTTTCCGAGCAGCGTGTTGACCTATCTGCTCGTGATCGTCGCACTGGCCAGCACACGGGGACACTATGCCGCAATCCTGGCGGCCCTGCTGGCCAGCTTCTCCTTTAACTTCTTCCTGGCTCCCTCGCCCGACGAGTTTACCTTCACCGAGCTGGAAGACCCGCTCGATCCGGTGGTCTTCCTGGCAACGGCCATCGTGACTGGGCAGTTGACCGCAGCACTGCGCCGTCATGCCGAGCAGGCGAGGCGCAGAGAGCGCGAAGCACGCCTCCTCTCCGAACATGCGCAAGAACTCGCCGCCCTCCAGGAACGCCAGCGCCTCGCTCGAGAGTTGCACGACTCGGTCTCCCAGGCCCTCTACGGCATCAGTCTGGGGGCCCATACCGCCCTGGAAGCCCTCGACAGTGATCCAGGCGAGGCAATCGCCCCGCTAGAGTATGTCATTGCCTTGGCCGAGGTGGGCCTGGCCGAGATGCGTGCCCTGATCTTCGAACTACGCCCCGAATCCCTGGCCACCGAGGGGGCCATTGCCGCGCTCACCAAACAGGTGGCCATCTTGCGCACTCGCTACAAACTCTCGGTCGATGCGCAGCTGGGCGAGGAGCCGGCTCTCTCCCTGGAGCGCAAACAGGCGCTCTATCGCATCGCCCAGGAGGCTCTGCACAACATCGTTAAGCACGCGCGTGCTCGCACAGTCCTCCTCCGCCTGAACAGGCAGGACGGCAAGCTGATCTTAGAAGTATGCGATGATGGGAAGGGCTTTGACCCGACCGGGCCGTTCCCCGGCCACCTCGGGCTCCACTCAATACAGGAGCGTGCGGCCTGGCTGGGTGGCACCTGCTCCATTGAGAGCGCCCCGGCACAGGGAACATGTCTTCGTGTGCGCATTCCCACACACGACGAGCCTGGGTCTGCTGTGGAAGAGGGCAAACGACACTGAGAAGAGACCCCTTGCTTCCCCCTTTCGAGTGAGGTCCCCTATCCCCCCAAAGGGGGAACAAGAACACGCCCAATGAGGGTAGCATTTTTCCATCTTGATCCCTACACTAGAGAGAGAGTCACGTAAGGTGCCACGAAGTGCCAGAGGGTGGGAAATTCAGGCGGAATAGACCTCTGGGGAGCAACAGAACGAAAAAACACGGTGAGCTACGAGATGGCTTCTCAGGCTAATCGATGAGGGAAGGAAGAGCAGTTCGTGACGCGGAAAATTCCCTGAAAAGACACGTGTTTTGCATCTATTAACGGAGCCTATCCTAGAGGATGAGGACATTGACTGAGCCGGGAGGTCTCGAGCCATGATGCATTGGATCGTTGGATGGAGCCTGAAGTTCCGACTTTTCGTAGTTGCTCTCGCCGTGGCGATGATGTTCGTTGGTATCACCCAACTTCGCACCATGCCGGTGGACGCCTTACCTGAGTTCGCGCCCCCATATGTGGAGGTGCAGACCGAAGCCCTCGGGCTTTCGGCCCCCGAAGTAGAAGAATTGGTCACCCTCAACCTCGAGGAGTTGCTGAACGGTACGCCGTGGCTTCAAACCATGCGCTCCACGTCGGTCCCCGGGCTCTCGTCGATCACCCTCATCTTCCAGCCCGGGACCGACATCATCCGTGCACGGCAGTTGGTGAGTGAGCGCCTGAGTCTAGCGTATGCATTGCCAAACGTGGCGCAACCGCCTGTCATCCTGCCGCCCCTATCGGCGACGAGCCGGGCCATGATCGTCGGCCTGTCCTCGAAGCAGGTGTCTGCGATCGAGATGTCGGTGCTCGCTCGCTGGACTATTCGGCCTGCCCTGTTGTCCGTCCCCGGCGTGGCGAATGTGGCCATCTGGGGCATGCGGGACCGGCAGTTGCAGGTGCAAGTCGATCCGGCAAAGTTGCGAGCGAACCATATCACGCCGGAGGGTGGATCGATGGACCACAACAGCGGATCGAGGTCCGGCACGTCTTGCCTATCTCATCACCAAAGGACCTCGCCCAGGTGAATGTCGAGGATACGACGTTGAGCCTGGGTGACGTGGCCGCGGTAGTGGAAGATCATCAGCCGCTCATCGGGGACGATATTCTCGCCAACGACAGTCCCGGCCTCCTGCTCGTCATCGAGAAGTTCCCAGGTGCCAACCCAGAGGATGTGACGCGGGGGGTCGAAGCAAAGCTCGCTGAGTTGCAGCCCGGCCTTTCCGGTATACAGATCGACACCAATATTTTCCGGCCAGCGAACTTCATCGATATGGCGATGGGCAACCTTACCTGGTCGCTGCTCATCGGCTTTCTTCTCCTGGTGCTCGTCCTCCTCGCCTTTTTTTACCACTGGCGTGTCGCACTGATCAGCCTGGTGGTAATCCCGTTGTCGCTGGTGACGGCGGGGCTTGTGCTTGACCTGCGCGGCTCCACGATGAACATGATGGTCCTGGCGGGTTTGCTGATCGCCGTCGCCATCGTCGTCGACGACGCGATCATGGACGTGGAGAACATCGTGCGACGTCTGCGCCAGCATCGCCTGGAGGGGAGCGACAGGTCAACGGCGAGCATCATCCTGGAGGCCTCGCTCGAGGTGCGCAGCGCCATGATCTTTGCAACGCTGATCATCCTGCTGGCGCTGTTGCCGATCTTCCTTCTGGGGGGCGTCTCCGGCGCCTTCTTCCAGCCGCTCGCCATCTCCTATGCGCTGGCCTTGCTGGCCTCGCTGGCGGTGGCGCTGACCGTCACGCCGGCGCTGTGCCTGCTCCTGTTGCGCAATGTCCCGCTCGAGCGGCGCGAGTCCCCCCTCCTGTGCTGGTTGCAGCGTGGCTACGAGGGGTTGCTCATGCGGCTTATTCGCGTACTTCGCCCGGCGTTCCTGGCCATCGGTGCCCTCGCCACCAGTGCCCTAGCATTGGTCGGCCTCGCGATGTTGCCCTCTCTTGGGGGAATGCCAACGCTCCCTTCGTTCAAGGAGCCAAATGTCATGATCCGGTGGCAGGCTCCGCCGGGCACGTCCTATCCTGAAATGGCCCGGGTCACGAAGCTGGCCAGCCGCGAACTGCGGACCATACCGGGGGTGCGTAACGTTGCAGCCAATGTAGGGCGTGCCGTGCTGGGGGATCAGGTGGTCGATGTCAATTCCGCCCAGCTTGTGGTCAGCATCGATCCTGCCGCCAATTATGACGCGACGGTGGCTGCCATCCGCAAGGTGGCCGGCGGCTACCCCGGAATCAGGAGCGAAGTGCAGACCTACTTGAAGGAGGCCACCAGCCAGGTGCTGACGGGAACGAGCAACGATATCGTCGTGCGTATCTCCGGCCCAGACCTGGGTGTCCTGCGCAGCAAAGCCGAGGAAGTGAGGCGCGCCATTTCGCAGATCAACGGTGCCGTTGATGTGCATACGGAGCTGCAAGTCGAGAAGCCACAGGTGGATATCGAGGTGAACCTTGCCAAGGCTCAGCGCTATGGACTCAAACCGGGTGATGTCCGCCGGGCGGCATCTACGTTGGTAGCCGGCATTGAAGCCGGGAGTCTCTTCGAGGAGCAGAAGGTGTTCCAGGTGGTCGTGTGGGGTACGCCACAGACGCGCAACAGTCTGAGCAGTATCCGTGATCTGCTCATCGATACGCCCGACGGCGACCAGGTGCGCCTGGGGGATGTGGCCGACGTGCGCATCGTGCCGACCCCGAACCTCATCCAACATGAAACCGTCTCGCGTCGCGTCGACGTGGGGCTCAATGTGCGTGGGCGCGATCCCAATGCCGTCGTGAGTGACATTCAACAGCGTCTCTCGGCGATCAAGTTCCCACTCGAATACCGTGGGGCGGTGCTCGGGGCGTACCAGGAGCAACAGGCTGATCAGAGAAACTTGCTTATCTTCGGTCTCGCCGCTACCATCGGAGTCTTTCTCCTCCTGCAGGCGGCCTTCGGGAGCTGGCGCCTGGCAGCGCTTGCCTTCTTCACTCTGCCATCAGCCCTTCTAGGTGGAGTGCTGGCGGCGTTCGCGGCTGGCAGGATGATCCCGTTCGCTTCGTTCGTCGGCCTGCTCGCTGTGTTCGGGATAGCAATACGCAGCAGCATCATGCTGATCAAACACTACCAGCATCTTGAGCAGCACGAAGATAAGCCGTTCGGTCTTGACCTCGTTTTGCAGGGGGCGCGGGAGCGGCTCGCGCCGATTCTGATGACTGCGTTAGCGGTGGGGCTGGCTCTCATGCCCCTGGTGATTTCCGGTAGCATCCCTGGTCAAGAGATTGCCAGCCCGATGGCCATCGTTATCCTGGGTGGCCTGGTCACCTCGACGCTGCTCAACCTGTTCGTTGTCCCTTCCCTGTACTTGCGGTTCGGTGCTAGATCGCAAGCACGCGCCTCAATGGAAATTCCGCAAGTTCACCATGAAAGCAGTGAGGCGGCTATCTCTGAAGCTTACACGACGAGGAGGAATCCAGATGTGGCATAGAAATCGCTGGATGATTGCGGTACTGATTATCGCTGCTGCTCTCACACTTGCGGCTTGTGCGGCACAGACGCCCAAGACGTCAGAAAGTCTCACCAGCAGCCCACCCGCCAGGGTCGAGCGTATTGCGGGGACGAACTTTAGTCGCGTGATCTTGACCGCGGAGGCGGCCAAACGGCTCGATATCCAGACAGCCCCGGTTCATGACGCGCAAGTTCGAGGGAAGCTGCGAAAGGTCGTCCCCTACGCTGCGGTGTTCTACGACCTGAACGGCGCAACCTGGGTGTACATAAACCTCGAACCCCTTAACTTCGTTCGCGCTAGCATTAGTGTCGACTACATCGATGGTGATCTGGCTGTTCTGTCGGATGGTCCACCCTCTGGCACCGAGGTGGTGACCGTCGGAGCGCCTGAGTTGTACGGCACTGAGTTCGGGGTTGGGCAATGATCGCGCAAGGAGGTCTTGAGCCATGTTACGTTGGATCGTCAGATCGAGCCTACACTTTCGCTTCCTGGTGATTGCTGCCGCCGCGGTGATGATGCTCCTGGGCACCAAGCAACTTTTCGGCCTGCCGGTGGATGTCTTTCCCGAGTTCGCGCCGCCGTATGTGGAGATTCAGACCGAAGGCCCAGGCATGTCCACCCAGGAGGTGGAATCGCTGATCACTGTCCCGCTGGAGAACTCGCTCAACAGCACCCCGCATCTCGACACTCTGCGCTCCAAGTCGGTCCCCGGGGTCTCAGCGATCACTCTCATCTTCAAGCCAGGGACCGACATCATGGAGGCACGGCAGTTGGTGCAGGAGCGCCTTGCAATAGCGATACGTACGTTGCCATCCTGGGCAGGCATACCCTGGATGCTCCCGCCCCTGTCGGCGACGAGCCGGGTCATGCAGATCGGAATTTCTTCGAACACCTATTCCCAGACTGATCTGGCGATGACCACCTACTGGTCGATCAGGTGGCGCTTGATGGCTGTTCCCGGCGTGGCGAATGTCGTCATATGGGGCGACCGGTTTAAGCAGTTGCAGGTGCAAACTGATCCAGCAAAGTTGCAAACCTACCACGTGTCGCTGGATGAGGTGCAGGAGGTCACCTCGGATGCCCTGGACTACGGGTTATTGAAGTATACGAACGCAGCGAAGACGCGTGTTGGCGGGTTCATCGATACCCCCGCTCAACGGCTCGCGGTTCAGCACCTCTTGCCCGTCATCGGGCCGGAGGATCTGGCCAAAGTGCCCGTCCATGACAGGAGAAAGAGCGATGGCTCGCCGCTGACCCTGGGCGACCTGAGCCAGGTGGTGTGGGATCATCAACCGCTCATTGGGGATGCTGTCATTAACGACAGTCCCGGCCTCCTGCTCATCGTTGAGAAATTCCCATGGGGTAACACGCTGGATGTGACGCGGGGGGTCGATGCAGCGCTCGCGGAGATGCTGCCCGGTCTTCCAGGTGTACAGATCGATTCTACCATCTTCCGACCGGCGACCTTCATCCAGACGGCGATAGACGACCTCACCAGGTCGTTGCTCATCTCTTGTCTGCTCGTGATGCTGGTCCTCGCTGCCTTCCTCTTCGAGTGGCGTACCGCGCTGATCAGCTTGATAGCGATTCCATTGTCGCTGGTGATAGCGGGGCTTGTGCTCGACCTGCGCGGGGCCACGATCAACACGATGATCCTGGCAGGTCTCGTAATAGCTATTGGTGGTGTTGTCGATGACGCGATTATCGACGTGGAGAACATCGTGCGGCGTCTGCGCCAGCACCGCAGGGAGGGAAGCAACCGGTCAACGGCGAGCATCATCCTGGAGGCCTCGCTCGAGGTGCGCAGTGCGATCATCTACGCGGTGCTAATTGATGTGATGGTCTTGTTGCCGGTCTTCTTCCTGGGAGGTGTCTCCGGTGCCTTCTTCCAGCCGCTCGCTATCTCCTATGCGCTGGCCTTGCTGGCCTCGATGGTGGTGGCGCTGACCGTCACGCCGGCGCTGTGCCTGCTTCTGTTGCGCAATGCCCCGCTCGAGCGGCGCGAGTCCCCCCTCCTACGCTGGCTGCAACGCGGTTATGAGGGGCTGCTTGGGAGGATCGTCCGCTCACCGGGTCCCGCGTTCCTCACCGTCGGTGCCCTCGTGGTGATCGGCTGCTCGGTGTTGCCATTTCTTGGACAATCGCTGTTCCCTACGTTCAAGGAGAAGGATTTCCTCATGCACTGGGTCACTACGCCGGGTACGTCCCAAAATGAAGTCGTCCGGATCACGACCCAGGTCAGTCGCGAGCTGCGCACCATCCCGGGGATCCGTAGCTTCGGCTCCCATATCGGGCGCGCTGTGCAGGGGGAGGAGATATCTGGTATCAATTTTGCCGAGAATTGGGTCAGCATTGACCCTGCCGCCAACTATGACACGACGGTGGTCGCCATCCACAATGTGGTCTACAGCTACCCCGGGCTGTATCACGATGTGCAGACCTACCTCAATGAGAGAATCGATGAGGTGCTGGTGGGATCGAGCGATCAGATCGTTGTGCGCATCTCCGGCCCTGATCTGGGCGTCCTGCGCAGCAAGGCCGAGGAGGTGAGACGCGCCCTCTCGCAGATCAATGGTGCCATTGACGTACATTCGGAGCTGCAAGTTGACGTGGCACACATACAAGTCGAGGTGGACCTCGCCAAGGCCCAGCACTATGGACTCAAACCGGGCGATGTGCGCCGGGCGGCGGCCACATTGGTAGCGGGCACCGAAGTCAGTGACATTCACCGGGACGGAAAAGTGTACGATGTGATGGTGTGGGGTACGCCCGGGGCGCGCGATAGCCTGAGCAGTATCCGCAATCTGCTCATCAGCACACCCAACGGCGGCACGGTGCACCTGGGGGATGTGGCCAACGTGAGCGTCCTGCCGACCCCAAACCTCATAGCGCGCGAAAACAACTCGCGTCGCATCGACGTGGGCCTCAACGTCAGTGGGCGCGATCTCGGTGCAGTAGTGAGCGATGTCCAACAGCGCCTTTCGGCGATCAAGTTCCCGCTCGAATACCACGCGGAACTGCTTGGGGAGTACCAGGAGCGACAGGCTGCCCAGCAGAACCTGCTCCTCTTCGGCATCGCCGCCGCCATCGGGGTCCTCCTCCTCCTACAGGCGGCCTTCGGCTCCTGGCGTCTGGCGACTCTGGCCTTCTTCACCCTACCGTCGGCCCTGGTGGGAGGGGTGCTGGCAGCGTTCGCGACTGGCGGGGTGATCTCGATGGGGTCACTGGTGGGATTCTTCACGGTGTTCGGAGTAGCGGCACGCAACGGCATTATGCTGATCAATCACTGTCAGCATCTTGAGCGGGAAGAAGGTGAACCCTTCGGTCTCGGGCTTGTGCTGCGGGGAGCGCGGGAGCGGCTCGCGCCGATCCTGATGACGGCGCTAGCGGCGGGGTTGGCGCTCGTGCCCCTGGTGATCTTCGGCAACATCCCCGGTCAAGAGATCGAGTACCCGATGGCCATCGTGATCCTGGGTGGTCTGGTCACCTCGACGGTGCTCAACCTGTTCGTCGTCCCCTCCCTGTACTTGCGGTTCGGGAAGAAGAAGGATCTGCTTTCCCGTCGCAGCGCCGGGTAGTATAGCGGTAGGTCCTCCCGGTATACCATATTTTCAGCTATTATGAGTGATGACATTTGGAGAGAGCTAGTTCTCCAGATGAGACTGCGCCCGTAGCTCAGTGGACAGAGCAATCGCCTTCTAAGTGATTGGCCGTGGGTTCGAGTCCCGCCGGGCGCGCCTTTTTTATGCCAGGCCAGCCACGCCGTTAGCCTACAGCCTGCCCTGCTCCTCATTCGCCACATCAAGACGCAGAGCATAAGCCTTACCATGTCGCTCTACACCCAAATGAAATTGTCCCCTTTCTCCTTCTCCATGTGGCCCTTTCTGTTTCAGACTAGACGCAACCTCAGCAATGTGAGCGAATGCGCGGGAAATGTATATGTGAAACTTTGCCCATTCACTTCCAACGTTTGTTGGCATACCGAGACTGCCTCAGGCTCTTCAAAGGAGTTGATATCACTTGGACTCGCCCCATTCACCTCATAAACCTCAGCCCCAACAAGCGAACCTGCATCCGTCAACTGAACTGTACTTGTGTGGACATGCTCCTGGTCACGATTCACCACCGCCAGCGCAAGCACATTTTCAGCCTCATAATAGGTCCCTGCCGCATCCAACAACTGAAACGGCCCTAAATCCAGAATCCGGTGATGGTGCCAGGCAGGAATTTCCTCTCGCAGCAGTTCGTAACGTTCGCTCTCAACATACACATCCAGCGCAATCCCCTGCATGTACTTCGCGTAGAGCAGCAGTGGGAAATAGATCGTTTGGAGGAACAGACCATCCTTGCTGGTTAAAATTGGAGAGAGCACATTCACCATCTGAGCAAGATTCGCCATCCGTACCGTGCGACAATGCCGGATAAAAATATTGAGGTACGTTGCAACCGCCAATGCATCTGCAAGAGTGTAGCGTTCCTCCAACACTCCCAACTCAGAAGCTTCGCGAAACCAGATATTCCACTCATCATACGCAACATAGATGGGATGCTTGATATCCTGTTGATAGCGAACGCGATCAATCACCGCCTGGCAACTCTTCAGCGCCCGCTCCGCCTGGTGAGGCAAGAAGACATTGTTATAGTACTCATTACTGCCCGTATAAATATGAATGCTATGGAAATCTACAAAAGGAGCCAACGCCTCCAAAACGATCCGATCCCAGTCATCCCAGCCGGTCATCCCACAACTAACCAGCTTGATGCCAGGATCAGTCCACTTCATCACCTTCGCAAACTCTCGCGCCTTCTTGCTATAATCTACCGCATCAAGAGCGCCGATCTGCCAATTCCCATACATCTCATTGCCCAGCCCCCAATACTTCACCTTGTAGGGCTCTTCTCGTCCATGCTTACGACGCAGATTAGCCCAGTATGTATTGCCGGTACCATTGCAGTACTCCACCCACGCCTGCGCCTCATCGATCGTACCATTGCCCATATTGACACAGAGATACGGCTCAATATCGAGCAGTTCGCAGTATTGCAAGAACTCATTGGTCCCGAAACGATTGGACTCCTCAGCATGCCATGCCAGCTCCAAACGTCGCGGTCGTTGCTCTACTGGCCCCACACCATCAAGCCAGTGATAGCCACTAACAAAATTACCGCCCGGCCAACGCAATACAGGTATCCGCAGCGCCTCCAGAGCCTCTATAACATCGCGCCGGAAGCCATATTCATCACTGAGCAGTGACCCCTCATCAAATATGCCGCCATAAATACACCGCCCCAGATGCTCAATGAACCCCCCATAGATTCTCCTATCCACGCTGCCAATCCTGCGATCCAGGTCAATTTTGATTTTCGCCACGCTTTATCTCCCCCTTTTCCTGCATAGCTTCTTAACATTGTTTATACGCGATGCAACTATTCTTAGCTTCAGCTATCCGATGAAAGTTCCTTCACAACTCACAACTGTCGTAGTAATGACGATCAGGCTCAATACAATCGCCCTTGACACCAGCCGCGCAGATACGTACAGTTATATCATCCACTTGAGTATATGATATCAGGAATCACTCTTCCAGTGGACGCTAGTTGGAACACCTGGTAATGGCTGGCAGAGTACATACCTCAGTCGAAAGGAGATTCCACGATGAGCGAAATAGAACATATCCTGGCCGTGAAGAATAAATTGGGCGAAGGCCCTGTATGGAGTCCGCACGAGCAGGCATTATACTGGGTCGATATCGAAAACAACCGCTTTTACCGCTTCTATCCGGCAACAGGGAAACACGAATTCTTTGATGTTGGCGTACCGGTAGGAGTTTTAGCCTTAAGAGCCTCGGGCGGCCTGGTCATGGCAACGAAGAATGGTTTCGCCTTCTGGGATCCACAAACCCAACAGCTTCACTTTATTGGAGACCCCGAGGCAGATAAACCTCTCAACCGCTTTAATGATGGAGCCGTCGATTACCAGGGCCGTTTCTGGGCCGGAACAATGTGCGAAGTTCCGGCGGTACGTAAAGGTGGTGAAGGGAGCCTCTACCGCCTCGATCCCGATGGCTCTATTCACCTGATGGAAACAGGCCTTACCATATCCAACGGCATTGGTTGGAGCCCTGACAACCAAATCATGTATCTTACCGATTCACCTCAGTATGTGATCTATGCCTATGATTTCGATTCTGCAACAGGTACCATCACAAATCGCCGACCCTTCCTACATACTCCTGAGGAAGAAGGTGATCCAGATGGCCTGACCGTTGACAGCGAGGGCTACATCTGGAGCGCTCACTGGGGCGGCTGGAAGATAACGCGCTATGATCCTACTGGAAAAGTAGAGCGAGTCATCTCACTTCCAGTACCATATCCTACCAGCTGCACATTTGGCGGCCCAGATTTAGATGAGCTATACATCACCTCTGCCTGGACTGAACTAGGCGAGGAACAAAGAAAGAACCATCCTTTGGCTGGTGATCTTTTTCGACTCAAAACGGGTGTCAAAGGGCAAGTACGACCGAAATTTGCCGGATAGATAGAGGCAACACATGAAAATCGTTGATGTCAAAACGCATGTGCTGGGCACAGCATGGAGAAATCTCACCTTTGTGCGAGTCTTGACCGACGAAGGGCTAGAGGGCTTTGGCGAGGTGCGCATGCTCAACCACACGGATGCACTGCTTGGATATTTTGCAGAGGCAGTGCCAAATCATATCTTAGGAAGCGATCCCTTCAACATCGAAGACCTTGTAGAGCGGATGTTTCGCAATGACTTTGCACGCACTGGCGAAATCGCTATGTCCGCCATCGCGACCATAGAAATCGCCTGCTGGGATATCATGGGTAAAGCCCTTGGGCTACCAGTATATAGGTTACTTGGTGGTGCCGTGCGAGATAGGATCAAGGCCTATGCCAATGGCTGGTATACGGTCGAGCGCACACCCGAGGAGTTCCATGCTGCGGCCAAACGCGCGCTCGAGAAGGGCTATCGTGCCCTCAAGTTCGACCCTTTCGGCTCAGGCTTCTACGAACTTGACCGAGCTGAGAAAAGGCGCGTTATCGAACTGGTTGAGGCAGTCTACGATGCAGTTGGTCCCGATGTAGAGATATTGATCGAGATGCATGGGCGTTTCAACGTAGCTACCGCAGTAGAGATGGCTCGCGAACTTGAGCGATTCAAGCCCTCGTGGGTCGAGGAACCGGTGCCGCCTGAGAACCTCGCCGCACTCAAAAAGGCCTCGGAGAAGATCACCATTCCCATAGCGACCGGAGAGCGCATCCACACCCGCTATGACTATCGTCAACTCTTTGAGTTGCAAGCGGCTGATATCATTCAACCGGATATTACACACTTTGGCGGTCTGCTGGAAACAAAGAAATTGGCAGCCTGGGCGGAGGCGTATTATATTTTGGTCGCTCCACATAACGTTGGAGGGCCGGTCTCGACGGCAGCGGCGCTTCACTTCGCAGCTTCAACGCCTAACTTCAAAATTCAGGAGCACTTCAATGATTTTGCAGAAGATTGGGTGAAGGCCGCTGCACCTGGAAATCCTGAAGTGGTAGATGGGTACTTCACGCTGCCACAAGGTCCAGGGCTTGGAGTAAAACTTGACGAAGCAGTCATTTCAGCGCATCCCCGCGAGCGCATCTTCTTCAATCTGTTTGCTGAGAATTGGCACCGCCGTCAAGCTACACAACCAGGTCCAAGTGATCCCGATGCAGTCCAATAGAGTATCAGGGAGTGAAGCTTTTTTAGCAATTGGCACAACTTGAGTGAGAAAATGGTATAGTATCGTATAATGTGTGGAGGTCACTCGCAAGACTGCCTCATGTCTATTCTGTATGTGCTCAATGAAAGGAGTGAAGCCGCTAGAGAACATTCCTTCCTTTTGACAGCAGTTGTCTCCACTGAAGGCCTTGGCAGCTCTAGAAATAGGAGCATGGCATAATGAAAGCTCTAGTCATTACAGCACCTGAACAGGCCAGCCTGACTGAAATGGAAAAGCCTCAGATTAGCCCGGAGGACGTGTTAATCCGTTCGCGTGCAGTGGGAATTTGTGGCAGCGACGTGGAACTCTACCGGGGCATCCGGCCAGCCGACTACTACCACTACCCCGTTATTCCTGGTCATGAATGGGCAGGTGAGGTCGTCGCAGTTGGTGAAAGAGTGCATAACATATTGCCGGGCGACAAGGTAGTATCTGAGGGTTTTCTCTTCTGCGGTACCTGTCGCAACTGCCGCATGGGTTTGACCAACCTGTGTGAAGCCGGCTACGACGAAATCGGCTTCACGCGACCGGGTGGAATGGCTGAATACGTAGCCGTTCCAGCACGACTGGTACATACGCTGCCTCCCGATTCCTCCCTCGAGCAAGCCGCCCTGCTAGAACCCACCGCCGTAGTAGTGCATGGCTTCCTACGCGCACAGCCACTCGCAGGTGACACAGTGGTTGTATTAGGAGACGGTAACATCGGCTTGCTTGCCGTGCAGGTAGCTCGGTTGTACAGCCCCGACACTCTTGTGTTGCTAGGCTCACGTGACGAACGCCTGCAAATGGGTCAGCGTCTTGGTGCCACTCATACCCTCAACGTCAGGCAAAACGATCCTCAAGCGCTCATTGACTCGCTTACCGGAGGGCGTGGTGCCGATCTCGTTTTTGAGGGAGGCAATCGTCCCACTGGAATCGAGCAGTCCATCAACTTCGCCCGGCGAGGCGGAGCAGTAATACTCGAGGGCATCGCTGGCGCTGGCGCTCGCCTTAACCTGGAGAGCGACATCTTTGCGCTCAAGCACCTGGCGGTGTTTGGCATCTTTGGAGCTAACGCCGCGGCCTGGACGTACGCTGTACAAATCTTCAGCGCCGGTCTCTTACAACTGGCCCCGCTGATTTCACATCGCTTTCCCCTTGGCGAATACCAGGCTGCCCTGGATACTCTCGTCAGCCGCCAACCGGGGACGTTGAAAGTGCTGTTGGTTCACGAAGGAGTGCAGAAGTGATGGACGCAACACGGTATCTGCCAACTCTGGCACCGCCACAATATCATGCATCAACTTGCGCGTAAAACCTATCGAACCGGCACCGATCATGGCAATCTTCATAGTCATTTCTTTATCTCCTCTTCAAGAATCACGTCGTACTCTCCTCAACACGCATAGTTGAAGTAGGCTCCGATGCCATGTGCTTGTTCCTTCCCGATGGATGCAGCTTAAAATTTTTCTTTGATACCTCTGTCCTATCATATCACTGTGACGCTTGTCAGTGGTTAGTTCAGCACAAGCAACTTCTATCACGAGGTCAAACAGGGGCGACAACGTGGATATAATGACGCCCACATTCCGCAGTTTGCATTTGCATTTTCCTCAAAATCGGTTGGAGAGCAGATTTGCAAAGTAGAGTTTATTTATAACTCTACAATATAAAATAGCTTCTTGCCTAAATTCTCGAAAAAACTGCGGAGTGTGGATACAAGTTACACAAGGATGCAATATTGAGAAATGTTAACCAATTTGTCTTCAATTATACTCGTTCTCAACCGTATCTCCATCTGCTTATAACCCCTTTCCTGCTACATTGAGCTCAATGTGGGGTTATATGGGAGAAGTTCGCGATAACATGTAGCCCTTCACTGGATGACACCGACCGGACGTCGGGCAAGGACGTCAACCGCTGACCACCTGATGAACCGTTGAAAACAAGATCAGTGTTCCAAAGGAGGGAACTCATGCGACGTACACTTATGCGACTTGTCATGCTGGCAGGGGTAGCGCTGGCCGTGGTCCTGCTTGCTCCACTTGGAAGAGCCACCGTGCATGTACAGGCGCAGGCGCCTACCTATTCCTCAGATCAGGTCACTCTTTTCGCCACCGGTCTGAATAATCCGCGTGGACTCACGTTCGGGCCGGATGGCAACCTCTATGTGGCTGAGGGGGGACCAGCGACGAACACTCTGTCCACCATCGGCCAATGCACCCAGGTACCTACGGCTGGGCCCTACACTGGCGGCTTTAACTCCCGCATTTCCAAGATCAGCCCCACGGGGGTGCGCTCCACAGTTGTGGACAATCTGCCTTCGAGTCAGACAACTCCTGCCTTGGGCAGCTTAGTAAGCGGCGTGGCTGACGTCCAGTTCATTGATGGTACTCTCTACGGGATGGAGGCTGGTGCCGGCTGCTCGCACGGACTGCTCGGGACCGACAACACTCTCTTTCGCGTGAATGCAGATGGCACGACCACGACCGTGGCCGACCTCAGCGCCTTCCTGAAGGCCAACCCCGTCGCCAACCCCGACGCTGACGACTTCGAGCCGGACGGCACCTGGTACGGCATGGTCGCGGTCCGCGGCGCGTTTTACGCCAACGAACCCAATCACCAGGAACTGGACCGCATTACGCTGGATGGCCACATCACGCGCGTGCTCGACATGTCCACCCTGTTCGTTCCGCCGGACAACTGGCAGGGGCCAACGGGCATCGCCTACCACGGGAACTTCTACATCGGCACGCTGGGCACCTTCCCGGTCCGCCCGGATACCGAGAACATTTATAAGATCACACCGAGCGGGAGCATCAAGGTGGCAGCATCGGGCCTGACTACCGTGCTGGGCGTGGCCTTTAACGCCCGGGGCCGGCTGTACGCCTTGGAAACCGACACGGTCGCCGGCTTCCCCGGCCCTGCCGCTGCCGGTTCGGGCCAGGTGGTGTGCGTCAATGGCGATGGCTCGCTCACCACGGTGGCCACGGGCCTGACGTTCCCGACGGGGATGACCTTCGGACCGGACGGAGCCCTGTACGTCTCGAACAACGGCTTCGGTGTCCCCGTGCCCGGCGCAGGACAGATCGTGCGGATCAATACGAGTGCAAAAGACTGCAATTGATCTCTGAGGCGGTACCTGCCCTCCAACTTCCACTCCGTGTGGAGGGCAGGTACCATTCTTCCCTTTCCCCTTGAGGAACCAGTCCTCTTTGGTTCATCAGCAAGTGTTTCCCATCCCACATCAACTCACATTCCACAGTTTCAGCCAGATGGATTGTAGATTTTTTCGTAGAGCGGCCCTAAGAGAGCTAAGATTAATCGATTTTTAGCGCTCGGAGTCAGAAATGACATTACTTGACCGATGTCCTGGATGACGTATTTTTCCGAAATCGGCGTAGCCAGGTAGCAAATCCCATATCCGTCTTGCCGTCAGGTGGCCCCGATTCCCACCTTTTCCAATGAAGAAGTAAAGTCCAGTCGTTCTTCGCTTTCTCCTTATCATGATCATCGAAACTCTCAATCAGAGATCTAGAAACATCCTCCTGGTTATCCCAATCGAAAAAGCTGACAGCTAATATCGGAAATATGCTAGCCCTTCGTGCTTTCACATTGTCAAACCACCTGCTACAAGATATGATAGTGATATGATAGTAATGAAGAGTTATATAAGAACTACTTGTGATTGATTGAAAACGATAAACTTACGCCAGCAGAAAAGAAAGAGAAGGTGTACGCGGTGTTTTACCATTACCGCAATGGCTTAACGTTTCTCTTCAACCGAAAAGCCATGTCCAGGTGCTCACTGCTCACTGTGATCGCTACACCTCTGGCTATCTTACTCTTGCT
>VBHI01000008.1 GCA_005881495.1 Chloroflexota bacterium | reverse complement strand
CTGACGGCTTTCTCGCCAGGGCTACCTCCTGCGGAGGACACTCATCAAAATTGGCGCCAAAGGGCACGACATGCACTTTCGCCGGATCTGCACCATAGTCCTCGATAGCCGACCGTGCTGCCCATGCTGAGGAGTAAATCACCGCGCTGGCTTTCTTAAGCGCCAGGGCTTGAAGGGTATTCATCTCGTAGATCGATCTTGCCAGAAGATTTGAAAAATCAAAATTATAGTCAAACAGCAATCCATACGTTGCATCTTCTACGAGCACAATAGGAATGTTTGTTTCTAAAAAGGCTATCTCTGTAGCGCCCGCTGGGGCAACAATCACATCGAAAGACTGGCCTTCTAGCCTCTGAGCAGCGACTTTTGCATATCTATTAGCCAATAAAAAGCTGCAATGGTACCTAAAATTCTTTCTAAAGAAGGTCTGTGAAATTTTATTTATTACTTTTCCAACCAACATCTCCCTAAAACGAGGTATTGGACCGAGATGGAATACTTCCCCGCTGTACTTTTCAAGTGTGCGAGCTATGTAATAAACAGTGCCCGACCAGGATCGTCTATCGCGTGTGTCATATGCATGCAAAAGCGCTATTTTCATTCTACTTTACCTCCATTATTACTGGTGCATTCTTCGCTCACCGGGACTATCTGTCTTTGCGGTGTCAGTGAGGTTTGTTGCATTGATTGTGGTCGAATTGCTGGAAGCTTTGTCGTTGTTGCTAGCCCGTCTTCGAGCAATACATCAGTACAATAAGGTGACTGAGGATTCTCCGTCAGGCCATCGGTGCTGGGTTGCATAGATTGCAGCCGCATTGCCGGAAGCCTCATCGTCGTTGCTAACTCGACGTCGAGTAATGCGTCAGGATTATAGGATAGTTGCGGCGTCTCCGGCAGATCATTGGTGCCTGGACTGGAAGTTGGCTGCGCTTTCCGTCTTATTGCACGGTATACTGCCTGATAGTCTTCTCGTGGGATGACGCCAATGAGCACGGATACTCCAACATAGACAAGCATTGCAATTGGTATGGTGATAAAAATATGTAAGGTATGCAATAGTAGAATCGCCAGGGCCATCACCAGACTTGCAATGAGAGCTTTGAGCGCAACTCTCAGGCTTCCAAAGGGCAGCAGGTGCCGAGGTATTAAGACGAGGAAGATACAGCAGACCAGCACCTCGGTGAGTGTAGAAGCGATTGCTGCACCGATGTGCTGATAGAGCAGTATCAAAATGAGGTTGAGTCCCAGATTGAAGACCAGAGCGATTGCCGATGTCATCGGAAGCTTTCTATCTTGTTTCTTGCTCAGGATTGTGTAGGTAAGCGCATAATTGATGTAGACAAAGACCACACTAGGAGCAGCTATTTGGAGCACAAGAATGCTAGGAGCAAATTCGTTCCTCTCATAGAGAAATCGAATGATGTTGGGCGCGGCAACTATCATTCCTGTGGCAATAGGAATCCCACAAAAGAGCAGAAAATTCACCGATTTCTCAACCGCCAGTTTCAGATCTGCATCCGAGGCAAGAGATAGCTTCGAGAAGATGGGAAACATGATGTATGTTATCACGATACTCGGTATAAAGCTCATCATACCTGTTATGCGCATTGCTGCACCATACCAACCTACCACAGCATCGTTGGTTACCAGGGCGAGGAGAACAGTATCGATAGTCGTGTAGCCCACCAAAAGCACTCCATTGATGAGGAATGGTATATTCGTACGCACTATTGTACGGATAAGTGCCAGGTCAATAGCGAACTTGGCTACTATCTGACGGAAGAGCCAGGCTGCTTGCCATACTCCATTGACGAGAGATCCACCCACTAGCACCAGAGCCATCAGCTGTACCCCTGCCCCAGATCTGAGTAAGAGGATGCCAAGGAGGGCAGAGAGTCCCTTTTCAAGAATATTGCCTACAACTGGGAAAAGCGTTCGTTCAAAGGCATAGTGCAGCGATGCACATGTGCTCGCTAGCGCATTACATAGTAAATCAAAACCACATATCGCCACGAGAACGCGTACTTCCGGACTGTAGCCGAGCAGCCAGGAAGCGAGGAGAACCACGGCATACAGGATAAACCAGGTGCTCAGCCTGATGAGGAGCAGGTTTGAAAAGTAGCCTGGAGCCTTATCAGGTTTCTGTGCCACATCACGTATAGCCTGGGTATCATAGCCATAGCTAACAGGAACTCCTATCAGACTGACAAAGGCGATGGCAAAATAGAGTTCGCCGAACTTAAAAGCGCCCAGAAAGTGCCCATAAGCAAAGGTCAGTAGTAATGTCGATATCCAATTTACTCCCTGCCCAAGGAATGAGATAATGGTATTACTTATGACTCGACGGAATCCGTTCATACTTCAGGGTCTTTCTAGTATCTGCTCAACAGATGTCATAGAACTCAATGCCTGGAATTGCCTGCTAGCTACGACAATTGCCAGGAGCACCCAAAGGACCTGTGTGCCCCCAACATAAGTAAAATACTCACCCGACACGTTCATAACATTCAGGGTTATCAAGATCACCAGTAAAGCGATGGCTACAGAGTGCTTAGCATCTCTGCTCTTACTTTTCATTTGCCGCCAGCAAGTGGTCATTGCTACACCGATCAACAAGAGATAACTGAAGAAATAGGGCAAACCACCCCTGAGCAAGAGAAGGAGATACTGTGACTCCTCAGCTGGCCAGCTTTTTAATACTGCCGGTGCAGGACCAGCACCGAACAGGAGATTTTGGCCAATGGCAGGCAGGAATAAATTCTCCCAAAGCTGAATTCTGAAAGCAAGCGACTCAGGCACCAATCCCTTGATGGCTCCTACCCCGAGCTGCTCATCAAGCCGTGCCGAGAGGAAAGGTTGAAAGATTAACGCCGCCAGGGCAATGCCGCACAGGCTTAAAATAAACAGTTTCGGTACGCGCCCAATCAATATAAAGATAGCAACAGCCCCAACAGCCATCCCGATCCAGCCAGCGAATGTGCCTGTCAGGATCAAAGCAATACTGTCGATCACCGTTGTGATCGCCAAGAGCTGCGTAGAAATTTTCACCCGCTCCCCCATAGTATAGCAAGCCAAAACTAAGATGATAGTGAAAACCAGGTAAGCCGCAAGGCCACTAAAGTGACCCAGGGTAGAAGTGATCCGCCAATCGTTAAGGGAAACAGCAGCGCCTTGGACTTGAGGTGGGTAGTAAGTCTGAATAAATGTCTTGACAGGAGCTACGATCTTCTCTAAAATCCCGATAACTGAGACAATAATGCTGGCTATGAAGCTCAGTTCCAATACCACCTTGATCTGTCTATCTGAAGAGATAGTCGCTACTACAATACGGTACAGTAAATAATACTGAAGCGGGCCTAGTAAGGTTTGAATCAGCGATACTCCAGAGCCATCAACGGCGTTTAGATTTAAATGCTCACCTTCATAATAAAGAAATAGTATTGGGAAGACGGCCTCTGTCAGGAAGAAGAGCACAAAAGCCAGATCGATGGCTGTCAGGCGACTTTTGCCCTGAGGGCTGGGCCTGGCCAGCAGAAAAAGGATAAATGCGAATACGACCAGTGCCTGCCCTAACCGCAGAATTGGCAACACGGCTCCCCGAGTCAATCCACCCGTGAGAGGCATTATTATGGACAGCCCATACACAATCAGTACTGGTCGGGGTATAACCAGTAACAGTAGGAAGAGCACCAGGGCGCTCGTTATGCCCAGAAAGGGGTTGAAGCCAGTTAATCCAGCAAGAATTACTACCAGCACTATCCCAACTATCCAGGTGGGCCGAACGTTACCTACGCGGCTGGCTATCGAATTATTCCAATGTTGGACCTTATTGGCGTTTTCCATTTTTAATTCCACTCATTATTAAGGATCTGCTTATGCTTTGCCTATCTTCCACTTTCAAGCTATCCATTTTTCCTCCCGTCAAGTAGCTCTGGCCGAGTTTGTGTTTCTGGCTGTACTTGATAGACAGATGTTGTCTGTACCGTCTCCCTGTCAGGTAGGTCTGGCTGAGATTGCTTATCTATCTCCATCTTCTGTACCGTGTCCTTGTCAGGAAATTCTGGCTGAGATTGCTTATCTATCTCCATCTGATGAACGCGATCTATCTTTACCGTGTTGTCAAGTAAGTCTTCTTGGGGCTGTGTTTTTGACTGCTTCGAGATACCTGGCGTAACAGGTGAAACGGCGGCAGGATTCGCATCTTTCTTGCTATGACTTCTCCTACCGTTCTGCTTATGAGCAGTAGAGTAGTAGGAATAGATTGCGTGATCGCGGCTATGACGTTGCTTATTGACAACAACGCCAAGGATATGCGCTCCAGCCTGCGCGAGCATTGCTTTTACCTGCTCGAGATTTCCTCTATTGGCGCGAGTGATATCAACTACCACAAGCGTGCCATCGACCTTGGATGCCAGGATGCTGGCATCAGATAAACTGAGCAAAGGAGGAGTATCGAAGATGACCACCTCAACTCCGCAATTGCCAAGAGCAGTCAAGATATGCTGCATCGCCTCTGAGTCAAGTAGCTCCTCAGGATTGGGTGGCAGTGGCCCAGCAGGCATTACACACAGGTTTGGAATGTCTACAGCGTGGACAAAAGAATCGAGAGATACTCTGGTGGCAGTGGGTGTGCTTGATGGCACCGCTGGTGCGGTAGGAGTGAGAGGCTGCCCGTAAGCAGGTGGTTTAGCGGCGGTCAGCATACTAAATGCCAGGATGGCATTGCTGAAGCCCACTGCGTCAGCTGGGAGGCCAAATTGTTCGTGCTGTGTTGGGTGACGGAGATCCGCCTCGATGAGCATAGTATTTTTACCCGCCCTGGCCATAAAAATGGCCAGGTTGGCCGCGACAACACTCCTGCCATCACGAGGTCCGGCACTTGTGACTAAGATGGTACGCAGCGGTTTATCTATCGCTGAGAAGCCAATTTTCGTACGCAAAATGCGATAGGGCTCGACGTTGGCATTGTGTCCCGTTGGATGAATAACGGCTTCGCCCTTAGAAGAGTTTACTTGCCAGATTGTCGCCAGAACGGGCCAGCCCAGCAATTGGGTGAGAGCCTCAGGAGTGCGAATATGTGTGTCTAATCGCTCAAACAGCAGTACTAGCGACATTCCCAACAACAAGCCGACCAATAGACCCGCACCGGTATTGAGGAGTTTATTAGGTCGAACAGGGGTCGAGACAGGTTGCGCAGGCTGAACTACGCGTAAGAAATCGCCATTCTGTACTGCAGTCAACTCAAGCTGGACTAACGCTGCCTGCACCTGGTTGTAGTGCTGTTGCAAAGTCATCAGCTGCACTTGCAAAGCAGCTATCTTAGCTGAATTTCCTTGTGCTTTCTGCAATGCATCTATCTGGCGCGCGATGGGGGCGATTTGCTGCTGTGTTTGCTTGAGGTCGTCCTGTATATGTTGCTGTGCCTGAATGCTGACTTGCTGATCGAACTGGGCTTCTTGTTTGGTCAACGCCGCAGTGATATCGTTAGCGAGGTTTGCTGCCCGTGTCGGACTCTTGTCCTGTACATCGATCTCAAAAATTTGTGTGTTGAGCGTGGGCGTCGACGTCACTTCTTTCGAGAGTTCCTGGACTGTCAGACCGGGGTAATGTGAGGCAACTTCACGCAACACAGGATCGCTGACCGCTAACTTCGCCTCCGTTTGAACGAGCTGGTCACTTGCAAGCAAACTATTGATATCAGCTTGATTGTTGTTCGCACGAATGGCAATCTCTACGAGTGCTGTTGATTGATAGATTGGGACCATCATTCTGCTGCCAATATATGCCACTACCCCTACTACCGCAATGCAGATTACCATGAGTTTCCATCGCTTTATTAGCTTCATCAGGAATTGCTCAAGCGTCATGCCCTGTTTCTCCTCGCTTACCTTGCGTCATCTTTATACCTTTTGAATAAAAAACATCTGACTCGCACCCCTACAAATACACCGATATTGCTCAATAGATACTTCCTTTGCCATAGACCCCAAATCTTTACTACAGAAGCATAGGATATAGGATATCTTTGAATACCAACCCCACCGCACTAAAAATGCTTTTGCATATATCATCACTATGAGTACCACACCCACGATTTATCCCAAGTATATCGAAACCTCCACGGTTCGCATCAAGGTTAGTCTATTTAGGAGGTGTTATTGGTTACAATCTGGTTGAGAGATAGTATCGAATTGTTAAATTACGGTTAAGTTCTCCAAACCATGAGGTTTTTTGCACCAACCAACCTGCTATATGGCATGCGGAATATGTCTTCTTTCCAATGTTTATGAAGAGGACATGCAATAGAAATCATGAAAGCCTCATCTCTACATTGACACCCAAGAGAAGTTGGGAAGGACTCTCCTTGAGGTTGTGTTGCAAAAAATGCTGGTCTTATGGTAAGCTCTGCTTCTATTCGAGAAAGGAGTGGGAAAAGGGAACGTCACAGGGCAGATCTCGTTCATCGCCTGCCTGTTTGGAGTCGCAGCCTAAGCTCAACAAGAGCGAGGCTTCACGCCCATGACCATCCTCCGAGATTTTTGCAACACAACCGCCTTGCGCAGTGAGCAATTCTTCGCGCTTGCGGAAATTTTTTGGGCGATCAGCATATTCTTTAATGCCTCGAAGGTCGCCTTCTTTGGCGGCCGACCTTCTGTTTCGGGCGGCGCTGCAACAGCAAGATAAGCACTAGAATGAGAAACACGATCGCGAGCACACACGCCACGACGACCGGTATGTTGCTTGTGATCATCCCTTGCGTTGATGCTTGTTTTGCGGGTGCCTTTGGCGGAGTGATATAAGTAGATGGTGGATAGAGGCCCGTGATGATAAAATGGGGCGTACCACCAACATCGACCGAATAGGCAATCTGCCGACTCAGAAGATCAAGCATCAAGACCTTGCCTCCACGGAGGGCAATAAAGCCGAGCAGTCCATCGTTAGTAATCGCAACTGATTTGGGTGGGGTATCGGTATGAATGACACGATTCGGCTCTCTGGGCAGCGTTGAACCAGCGAAAACAGGAGTCAGGACAACAAGCTGGTTGTGCTTCTCATCTGGCACGTAGACCTCATCTGTGAGCGCGTTGTAATCCATCGGGCCAAACGCGCCGCCAGTGAGTAGTTGATTGACTGCTCGTGTCCTGATGTCTACCGCATCAACAGTCCCTTGTCGTGTTGTGACATAGACTATCTCTCCAGGTGGAAGAGAAAGATACTGGGGGCCATTTGGAATAGGTATTTTGCCAAGTTGCTGTTCTGTCAGGTCATCGAAGATTGTCAATGCGTCCGTCCCCGCTACCAATAGCTGGTGAGTCACAGAGGAGCCTGTAGCAACGACAGCTACTGCCAGTCCATAAACAGAGCTTTCCATCTTGAAGACATGTCGTACTTCACAGGTGGTAGGATCGAGAGCAGTGACGAGAGCGGCTCCACTCCCTGCTGCATACAGGATATTGCTGTACTGGTCAAGTGCCAGGAATGCAGGTTTTCCAGGGAGACGAGCTGTACAAACAGGCCGCCCTGTTTCAGCGAGGATTACGCTCACCTGTCCTAGCCCTGGTTGGGTGACGTACAGAAAACGCCCGTCGAGGCTGAGCAGGATGGTAGAGGGGTCACCAGCTACGGAGATTAGCTTCGTTACCTTTCCCTGTAGCACGTCAATCACAGTGACGCCAGAGGGTGTTCCTGAGACATAGGCCAGGTTGGGTGCTCCGCCATCAGCATGAACTCCTAGAGGGGAACACATAGAGAGCAGTGTGAACACGAGCAGAAACGAGAGAAACCAACGACATCTTCTTGAGACCGTTCTCATCACTCTATTGGCTTTCGTGGGATGCAAGTTGTAAGTGCCACTTCTTTACCCTAAAAGTTAAGCGTTGGCCAGTCCGTCATTCAACCATCACGGAGCACGCCACACCTGCACTGTCTTATCCGCGCTCCCTGAGGCGATGTGGGTGCCGTCCGGCGACCATGCCACTTTCCGCTTCCCGAAACGATACGCTTGCCATCCGGTGACCAGGCCACCCCCCACACACCATCAGCATGGCCGCGATAGGTGTAGACATGCCCGCCATTTGCTGCATCCCACACCTGCACCGTATTATCTTCACTCCCTGAGGCGATACGCTTGCCATCCGATGACCAGGTCACCTCATTGACGTGATCAGCATGGCCGCGATAGGTGTAGACATGCCCGCCATTTGCTGCATCCCACACCTGCGCCGTGAAATCGGCACTCCCTGAGGCGATGCGTTTGTCATCCGGTGACCAGGCCACCGCATTGACACGACCAGCATGCCCGCGATAGGTGTAGACATGCCCGCCATTGGCCGCATTCCACACCTGCGCTGTGCCATCATCGCTTCCCGAGGCGATGCGCTTGCCATCCGGTGACCAGGCCACCGTTACCACGTGATCAGCATGGCCGCGATAGGCGTAGACATGCCCGCCATTGGCCGCATCCCACACCTGCACCGTGCTATCAGCACCCCCTGAGGCGATGCGCTTGCCATCCGGTGACCAGGCCACCGCATTGACACGACCAGCATGCCCGCGATAGGTGTAGACATGCCCGCCATTGGCCGCATCCCACACCTGCACTGTGCCATCAGAACCCCCTGAGGCGATGCGTTTGCCATCCGGTGACCAGGCCACCGCATTGACACTAGCGGAATGGCCGCGATAGGTATAGAGAGCCGTTCTGAGAGAGGAAGAAGTGGAGGTCTGGGATGCGGAGAAAGTGTCGTTCTGGCGTGCGGGGGGAGGGGTGATCTGAGATGCAGAAGAGATGTTGGTAGGAGAGCCAGTGGAGGTCTGGGACGCACACGAAGTGACGAACGATGTGATACTCCCTCCCGCGAGTGCAAGTCCTGCTAGCCTTCGTAAAATGGTGCGGCGAGACATCCTCTGCTCGCCAATCAGCAGGTCAAGGGGATTGGCGTCCTGTGAAAATGAATGTTGATGAGTCATAAGAAAGGCTCCTTTTTGTAATAGGCGTTGGCAACTACCCGTACAGGTTTGAGAGTAATCACGCAGGTTCAAGCGCAATCAGTATCGTTATATTGTCATTTGCGCCGCCATTTAGCGTGCCATGAATCGCACCTGTTGCACCAGTTGAAGCGAAGATCTCCTGCGACATCTCCGAGGTAGTCAACGAACTACTGCTGGTGCTCCACTGCTCAGTAAATCCTGCTGGGACATTGACCGTCGTTGCGGGATCAATGCCAACCACGTAGACCAACATGTCATTGGCAGTCGTGGTTGTCACCCCTGAATTATCCACATTACTGGTTGATGAGTTATATTGGGCATTGCTGGTATCCACCGGAGTGGTGTTATTCACCCCAATGTAGCTGGCAATCCCGCCTGATGCCTCCCCGGCCGTTCCGAAGCTCCAGATGTAACTTGCTGGCTCTGATGAGCCTGCGACGTGCACATAAGTTGCGGTCGTGATGGATGAACTAGTGTCTTGCCGAAGCACGAGATTCCACCCTGCTGGAGGCGTAATCCCATTACTCGCTGTTTGCACAACAACATAGGCAATCATGACATCACCACTAGTTGTTCCGTCTGGTAGCCCGATGGTGAGTGTTGAATCTCCTGCGCCATTGTTGCCTGTGGCTACTGCTCGAAGCGAAATACCTGGCGTTGGCGTCGGCATTGGTGTTGGCGTCGGCATTGGTGTCGGTGTTGGCGTTGGCGTCGGTGTCGGTGTTGGCGTTGGTGTCGCTGTCGGTGTTGGCGTTGGTGTCGCTGTCGGTGTTGGCGTTGGTGTCGCTGCCGGTGCGGGTTTGAGCGCAATCAGCAGAGTGATATTAGAATTGGCTCCGCCATTATGCGTGCCATGAATGGTGCCTGTTGCACCAATTGAAGCGAAGATCTCCTGTGACATCTCCGAGGTGGTCAACGTATTACTGGTGACGCTCCACTCTTGAGTAAACCCTGCTGGGACATTCACTGTCGTTGGGACAGTGATGCCAACCGCGTAGACTAACATATCATAGGCAGTTGTGGTTGTCACCCCTGAATTATTCACATTACTGGTTGATGAGTTGTATTGAGCGTGACTCGCATCCACAGGAGTGGTGGTATTCACCCCAATGTAGCTGGCAATGCCGCCTGATGCCTGACCAGCTGTCCCGAAACTCCACGTATAGCTTGCTGGTTCTGTTGAGCCTGCGACGTGCACATAACTGGCCGTCGAGATAGATGAAGAACTATCTTGACGAAGCACAAGATTCCAACCTGTTGGAGCAGTGATGGTATTGCCGGCTTTTTGCAC
>VBHI01000214.1 GCA_005881495.1 Chloroflexota bacterium | reverse complement strand
TTATATCATGATCCATTGCTTCATAGGGTTTCGTCCTCCCTCTGGATGAGAGGAATTGCTGATACTTCTCCAGAAGCTCAGCACGCTCGCGCCGGCGTTCCAGTTGTGACCTATAGACAAAGACGTTTTTGTCCTTCAAGAGAATGTCAAGATGTTCATAGTATCCAGAAAAAGCGTTAATTGACTCAGCTTCTTTTGCAAACGAACTGCAACTTCCGGGTCAACCATCAGCGAAAAGTAGTTAAAAACTCCATCTTCGAGTTGTTCAATATATGTCTCCTGCTCTGGATGGTCTTCAATATCCACAAAAAAACTTAAAATAGCGTCTCTTGCGGGAGCACGTAGTTCAGGTGAGAATGTCTCCTTGAGGCTTTCATTGAGGAGAGAAAAAAGGCTTTCTGAGTATGCAGGGGCAATGTCAAGTGTATTATCTAAAAGAGCCGCTGCTTGCAAGCCATGGCATCGAAATGTTCTGGCAAGATAATCTTGTAGTCCTTTCCAGACTTGATCAGATGACAAACTTGGAAACCGTCTTGAAATATTTTCTAGCCAGGTTTGCTTAACTCTTTCCTCAAGGGCCTTCGCTTCATCAATTCGAGCCTTAAGTTGAGTACGATCTCTATTTGGAAGAGTCAAAATTGAGTCAGCAGTTTGTTGAAGGCGACTGTCAGCTATGAGATGGTCAAGGCTAACTTGAACTTGAAATTCTGGTATCTTTAACCCAAAAATCGTTATTGCCTCTGCTAGTTGCACTGCATTCTGGAACTTTTCTCTGGGAAAAACCACAAAGCATTGGAGGATTAATTGCCCTAATGTCTCATCAGCATTTCGAGTTTTCGCAATTGCCGCGAAGTTGCACATTTGTTCGAATGCCAGGCTAAAGTTACCAGGCTTAAATAATTCCCGTGTGTATTGCGCCATGATGATCTCTCCACGAATGTTTTCCAAACTATGTAACCATTGGTTAGTACCAACATACTCTAAATCAATAGATCATACTATAATCGTTTCCACAGATGGAAAGTGAGGTTGGTCACACAGGAGCAGCAACACACTACGGATTGAGCTAAAGTGAATTTTACTTGATTATTATACCTGATGATTGAAAAGCTTTCCAGCCCAGTTCATCCGCCACCATCTGAAGGGATACATTTTTCTATGACTATTGATGTGCAAGAATTGCCATTGCACCCTTGCGTGCGTTACAGTATAATGTGGAGCTATTGAAAGAAAGGCCACCGGCATAGGTTATATTGATAGTTACATGATGACGCGCCTGAGTCCTCGCGTCAGAGAACAAGTTTCCCGATCAGCGGAAGAAAATGGATTGCCGAACATTTCAAACAGTTATGTAGAAACGTTAACACGAATACCTGAGGCTCCGGCTCTTCCCTCAGCCGCCAGGCAGGAGGAGTCGAAGACACCATAGCGAGGTAATTCCGGTTGGCTGATGACACCAGTATCAATTACCAGCATTTCTTCAAAAAACTGCTAGAGGCAGAGCCCTGGCCGGTAATCATCATTGATCGCAACCTGTCTATCTGTTTCTACAACCGGCGCTCCGTTCGCTTGTTGGAGGCAGCTGAGCCCCTGCAAGGCGTCTCATTGGAGCAAATCATTCACGACCAGGCGATGTTACAACTTGTACAAGAGAGTATCCATGCTGGGCAGGTTCGCAACGGCGAATATACCAGGGATGCTTCTGGTACAGCATGGAGAGTTTCGGTCACTCCGCTTGAGCATGACGAGGGGGGAAAGCGGGCCAAAGGTACTCATCTGACAGGCGACCAGGGAAGCGGGGAGGTATTAACGTACAGGTATTTTGCTATCGCCATTGAGGATTTAACCGAATTGCGCCGACTGGAACGCGTGCGCCGTGATTTTATTGCCAACATTTCGCATGAATTGCGCACGCCCCTTGCATCGGTGCGCTTACTGGCAGAGACGCTCGAAGAGGCAATCGACACTGACCGCGATAAAGCGCAAATGTTCCTCGAGAAGATTGAAACCGAGGTTCATCATCTGAACGGGCTGGTCACTGAATTACTTGAACTTTCGCGTATCGAATCCGGGCTGGTACCAATGGTGATCGAGCCAGTAGAGGCTGAACAGTTGGTGCGCGAGGTTATGGCGCGTATGTTGCCACAGGCACAACGGCACCGAGTGACGCTGCGCACGGACGTTGACGAAGGCAAGATACGGGTGGCCGCTGACAGCAAACAGATCGCACGTGTACTCGTCAATCTTGTTCACAACGCCATCAAATTTACGCCTTCTGGCGGAACGGTGACAATTGGAACGGCATTACAAGCGGGGGGACAGACACAGCGTTTTTTTGTACGCGATACCGGTGTAGGGATTCGTCAAGAAGAATTACCACGTGTCTTTGAACGCTTTTATAAAGCTGACCGCGCCCGCTCGAAAACTGATTTCATTGGACCTGGAGGGAGCGGGAGTGGTTTAGGCCTGGCTATTGCACGACACGTTGTGGAGGCACATGGT
The DNA here is from genome assembly GCA_005881495.1 of Chloroflexota bacterium. Next base: position 25,991 of record VBHI01000214.1, on the reverse strand, counting down.
GGGCGTATCACGGTAGAAAGCTGTGTTGGACATGGGAGTACATTTACATTTACCTTGCCAGTAGCTTCACGCAGCAGTACATAATTGTACCGCAGCGAAGGATGTATCATGGATCCGGAACTCGAAAAGCGATTGCACAATGCCAGCAGAGAAGACCTCATCCAGCTGTTAGAGGAGCTTTCTGTTCGTCATCCTGTTTTATTGACAGAGATTATGAGCATCCTGGAGAGGTTGCCGGACGAGTCAGTTTCAGCTGAGGAGAGCGACGAAGAGGTAACGGAAGATTGGGATTTTAATGGTGATGAGCAGGCCCTTCCTGCATTTCCTACGCATCCCATCTTGCCTCCAAGGAATAATGAAACGCACCAGCAGCGCGTCGAGGAGTTCGCCCGGCGTCTGCGCCAGGAAGAATCACCGCAAGTTCTCTTTGAAATGTTGAGAGATCTGGTTGAAGATGCAGTTTCTTTTAGTGGGCAGAAAGAAGGGTATGCAGCGCTTGATCTCTTTGCCGTTTTGATTGATGAACGGCTGCTGGAGCTCAACCCGGTCACAACGCCCTTATTTGATGAAATGATTGATGCCGGGATGTACTCGTTAGAGGCTGTGCTAACCGAGGCAAGCAGCAACACACTGTTTGACAAAGATACGGCGGCGCTGTCGCCGCTTCTCAACGCGCAGGTCCGCCATCGCTGGCTGGAACGTCTCTTCGCGCTGTGGCTTAAACGCTTAGATGCGCACAGGGTTGAAGAGGACTTGCCGGAGTTAATTCTGGATGTGGCATGGAGCGAAGATATATTACATTTGAGAAGCCTTGTACAGAGCGAATTACAGAAGCATCCACAGACTGCGCATGCTAATATCGTTGATTTTAGCCACCAATACCGCACAAAAGCGCTGGAGAAGTTCTTAAAGGAGTTGCCGCGAACATAATTTGTTAACATTTACTATAACAAATGATAATTTTAAGAATATCTTTATGCCAAACATGTTGCACTCGATAAATCCGTATGGTACTATTCATTACTGAACAGGTGTAATTCCTGGTTAAGGATATTACAGGTTTTGCTTTGTTCCTGTTTTATTTTTCGCGCAAACGGCACTCCCTCGGGGGAGAGGGAGCGTGTTGGAGCACCCAAACAAAAGGCTATTTTCACCATGGGTGCCCCTAAAACCCTACATGAACTGAGACCCACATACTTATACACTGGCAGGTACACTGGCAGGTACCCGAGAGGTACGGCAGGTGGGTTGAAGGTAGGAGGGTGGCAAAGAGAAAGAGGAAAGCGGCATGAGCAAACTGGTTATGATCGTTGACGATTCACTCACCGTTCGCAAGATCGTAGAAACCAGCCTGAGACGCGAGGGTTTTGATTCCGTCAGTTACACCGACGGTATTGAAGCATTACGAGCAATAACTGAACAACGCATGAAACGCATACCCGACCTGGTGATACTTGATATCGGTCTTCCCAAAATGGATGGCTACGAGTTCGCGCGGCGGCTGAAAACCAAGCCGCAATTCAACAACACCGTCATTGTTATGCTGACGAGCCGTGACAGGGTGATAGACCGCCTCAAAGGTCGTCTGGCGGGCGCAAAAGACTATATTACGAAGCCGTTCAAAACGCAAGAGGTTATTTCTGTCCTACACTCACATTTAGGGACTCCGACCTATTCGTAAAGAGAAATAGCCTGGGAGGCAGAGGTAACTTACAGAGAGTAAATGAACGAGCACCCCACGGTTAGCGCTGCCTATATAGACGAAACACATCTACAACACCTTGAGCAGTTAAGTGATGAGGAGTTCTGGGACTATGCGCGTAAACTAGCACACCAGGAGCCTGTTGCGGCACAACCCGAAGAATGTCTCGAATGTACCTTGAGTAATGGTTCCTGCCTTATTCCCCTCTCAGCACTCAACGAGGTTGTATTGCCTCCTCATCGACTTGCATTGCTTCCTGCTACCCCTGAATGGATGCCCGGCGTGGTTGCCTGGCGGGGTCAAGTGATCGCAGTGATTGATTTGAGTATGTATCTCTCTGGCCACATGCTTGATCTATCCAACGGTATACTACTCATCGCCGACAATGCAGGTTTAGCGCTTGGTTTACTTGTCCCCGCAATTGGTCAAACAGCTTCTATTCAGCACAATGTGCAGGTTGCATCTAAAGACCCAACAGCAACGGTGGAGAAGGCAGAGCAAGCCTCACCCTGGTATTTACCTTCAAGGGCAATCTTTGTGAAGGGAATACAAAAAGGATCCCTCGTTTTAGACGTACCATCACTGCTGGCGGATGCAGTACAGCAAATAGAAACAGCAGCCCTCAATGGATGATGAATTCAACCAGAACGAACTCTCCGCCGAAGACCTGGCAATATTGCAGGCCTTCGATGAAATGGACCTGGGGGGGTGGGAAGTGGAGCGTTCTGAAAAAGGCATCTCAACACGGCCGCTGACCGACCAGGAGATGGGTATTGATTTCCTTGCACCAGAGGAATTGCTTGCCATTTTTGTCAGTGAAGCTGGTGAAGATATAGCAGCGATACGACAAACGTTGCAGCAATTGGAACCTGATGACCACTTAGAGAGCGCCCGCTTACAGGTGTTACAGCGTACTGCACATAAATTGAAAGGCAGCACGGGCGCTATGGGATGTACGGCAATGTCAACGATTGCCCACCATATAGAAGAACTGGTAAAGCTCATCACCAGTGGGACGATCGTGCCTTTCATCGGACTGAATGCGCTGGTCCAAACGGTACGCGCTTTAGAGACGACACTGAATAGCCTGGTGACCTCCGGGGTAGAAAGTAGCGACCCGCTCGCCGAACTTGGGGCGGAGTACAAGGCTCTCAATATAGAGATAGCGAGCGGGCGGGCTGAGAAGCAGGCGCTTTCTACAGCGGTCGAAGAAGAGCAAGAAACGGCGCCACGCGTCTATGCCCCGCTCAGGGCTACAGTAGAGGCCGAGCCATTCAGCAAAGCTCCACAAGAGTCCCACACGACCCTGCACGTTGTGCGTGTTGAAGTCGATCGCTTTGAGCAACTCATCCTGCACACAGAAAAATTGGCGGAGCTTAGTAGTCCGTTGGAGAGCGCGCAGGCAGAGGTTGAAAAAGCGCTCCAGGAATTACAGACGGCCCAGGCACGTTTACGACACCTGGAGGTACTGGTATCCGCGCAACTGGTGGCCAAAGCTTCCAGTGCCACAATAGAGCCGAACGGCAACGGTGAAAGGCCGACATCGTCGCTGATTGCCCGTATCTTAGATGAGGCGAGGCAACGCACGGGCCAGCACTACCAGCGGAAGAGCAAAGTGGCAACCCGGCTGGTGAAAAAAGCCGATTCGTTCCAGTGGGATGATTTGGAGATCGATCGTTTTACAGAGAACGACGTCCTGGCACATTCACTGGGCGAGGCTATCGCCGATGTCACCACTGCCTCCGCTCAATTACGCGCAGCATTCGCGCAGCTCAGCCGTATTACACAGCAACACATTGACCAGGCTACCAACGTACGCAACGATACGCTTTTGCTCAGCTTAGCGCCAATCAGCGCGCTTGTGCCACGCATTGAGCGCGCAATCATGATGAGCGTGTTAGCTCAGCAGCACCAGGTTCTTTTCGAGGCGGAAGGCGAAACAACGGAAATTGACCAGGAGATACTGGAGAAGGTCATGCAGCCGCTTTTACAACTGGTGCGCACCTGTACCGCGGGATCTCAAACAGCAACAAAGACGGGCGCTGCAGAGCGTGGAAATGCGACTGATCGCATCAGGTTGCATGTTCATACGGTAGACAATGAGGTAAACATTGAAGTTGGCTTCTCGATGACGGTGGCCGGTGGAGCGTTAGACGAGGTACAGGAAGCGATACGCCGCTTAAATGGCACAATTGTGGCACGACGCAATAATCTGGGCGGTATTAGTTTCCACCTGCGCCTGCCGCGTTCTCAAGGAGCAATACAGGGCTTTCTTGTTGCTGTAGGTAATCGCAGCGTAGTTGTGCCTTTAACACAGGTACAGCGGATCGAACCTGGCAAAGAGAACCGGGGGGAACTGCCCTATACACTCAATAGCCTGCTGGGCTTTCCTATGGAGCAGGCCCTGCCGGAAAGCGAGCGAGCAGCGCTCATCCTGCGGACTGAAGGAAGCCCCCTGGCAGTGCAGGTCGACGCTATTTTGGGAGAGACCCAACTGGTGGTAAAGCCACTCGCCCCACATTTACACCGGCAAGGTATTATAGGAACTGCGATCGATGGCAGGGGCAATATACTGCTGATTGTCGATTTACCTGAACTCATCAATCGCTACGAGATAGTAGAAAGCACGGTGAAGGTTGCAGCGATACGCAGCAGGGGCCAACAGCCTCCCTCAATTGTGCAGAAACAGCCATCGATTCTGGTCGCTGATGATTCTGTGTATATACGGCAATCGTTGCACCAGACGCTCAGCTACGCAGGCTACAGGGTCAGCGAGGCTGATGACGGGATGAAGACGCTTGAACGCCTGCTAGACTATCCTCCAGATGCGCTCCTGCTCGACATAGAAATGCCAAACTTGAATGGTTATGATGTTCTCAGTATGATGCGCGCCCACCCGGAGCTTGCAAAAGTGAAAACGATCATATTGACTTCGCGAACTTCTGAGAAGCACAAGGCGAGAGCGCGCGAGCTGGGAGCTCACGCTTACCTCACCAAACCTTGCCCGCAGGATGTATTGCTAGAGACTCTACGGTCGCTCCTCATGAACTGAGCTGTGCGACATCCTGCTTGCAGCGTCGTATCATCAACGGGGCCATTGACGATAGAACGGAAAAGGATCCCCCCAGGTTAACCTGGAGGGATCCTCTTATGTTCGAGTATTATCCTTGATACGCCACTGGCGCAGACTCAATTGCACCAGTTTCAACCATTATCTCGCGCAATTGTTTGGCGTCAATGGTTTCGTACAATCGCAAAGCACGGGCAATCTGATCCAGCGTGACGCGATGCTCAGTCAGGAGATGGACGGCACGATTGTGGGCATTTTTGACAAGACGATCAACTTCTTCGTCGATGATTGTGGCGGTCTTCTCACTATATTCGTGTGAACCACTTGCCAGAGCTGTACCAGCAAACGGATCATCACGGTCACTAAAGGAAACGGTGCCGAGCCGTTCGCTCATACCCCAGCGAGCGACCATCTGGCGCGCGATCGCAGTGACGCGCTGTAAATCGTTCTCCGCGCCTGTTGTAATACGACCAATAGCTACTTCCTCGGCGGCGCGGCCTCCGAGAGCAGTCACCAACTGTGACTCAAGGTAGTTCTTTGAGTAGTTGTACCGATCATCCAGCGGAGTATACTGCGTGACACCCAGCGCCTGGCCACGAGGCACGATGGTTACTTTGGTGACAGGATCGACATGCTCCTGCAATAAACCTGTCAACGCATGACCGCCTTCGTGATAGGCGACGACATTGAGATCCTCTTCAGAGAGAATGAGAGGTCGTTCCGCGCCGATGAGTATCTTGTCCAGGGCCTCATCAAAGCAGCTCTGTGTGACCGCATCAAGGTTACGGCGCGCTGCCAGCAGCGCTGCCTCGTTGACCAGGTTTGCAAGGTCTGCACCAACCATACCAGGAGTGGAACGGGCGATGGTAATCAGGTCAACATCACTGGCCAACGGCACATCACGGGAGTGGATTTTGAGAATAGCCAGGCGGCCATTCCAGTCGGGCCGTTCAACGGTTACACGACGATCAAAGCGACCAGGACGTAGCAACGCCTTATCCAGGCCATCTGGCCGGTTCGTGGCAGCGATCACGACAACAGCCTGGCGGGTATCGAAGCCGTCCATCTCGACGAGCAACTGGTTTAATGTCTGTTCGCGCTCATCATTGCTATTGATGCTGGAACCGCGCTGGCGGCCCACAGCGTCGACTTCGTCGATGAAGATGATACTGGGTGCGGCTTTCTTGGCCTGGTCAAAGAGGTCGCGCACGCGGCTTGCACCAACGCCGACCAGCACTTCAACAAATTCAGAACCACTCATTGAGAAGAACGGGACGCTGGCTTCACCTGCTACGGCACGAGCAAGCAGCGTTTTACCTGTTCCTGGAGGGCCAACAAGGAGCACGCCGCGCGGTACTCTTCCGCCCAGGCGCTGGAACTTCCCAGGCGTCTTAAGGAACTCAACGACCTCTATCAGGTCATTTTTGGACTCATCAACGCCCGCGACATCGGCAAAGGTTGTGCTTGGCCTATCTTCCAGGATCACCTTGGCGCGGCTCTTGCCAAAACTGAAAATGTTCTGCTGGCTTTGCGTTGCCCGGCGGGCAATAAAGACAAAGACGGCGATTATCAGCACCCACGGTAACAGGTTGATGAGCAGGTTCAAGAAGAAGTTATTGTCGCTGACAACCTTTGCTTGGTAGTTGACATGATGCGTATTCAGTAAAGGTATGAGCGTGGGATCACCATTCGGTAGTTGCGTAAAATGAAAATTCTTCGATGGCAAGCCGTTATTGCTCCCTGATACAGTGATGGCATTCTTGAACATGCCATTGGCATCCTGTCCCTGGAAGACAACGTTCTGCACGTTATCCTGTTGTACTTGTTGGTAGAACGTACTGTACGGAACTTCCAACAGGTCTTTCGGAGTAGTGTTTGAACTCTGGGAAAAGTACTGGAAAAGACCCCATATTATCAGTACCGCAACGGCAATGAGTAATGTGCGAAGAATGAGTGGCATCATCGTGTTTCTATTTGGGCCCCCACTTCCCCCGCTGCCATTGTTGCCATTATTTGGGCGTGGTGAGCCATTAGATCCCGGCTCATTGGGGTTGCGTTGGAACATATATATAGCCTGAGCATCCATAGGTTCAGACCCGCTTTCTCTATTGACATGGTTTCTACAAGGGATGTCAGTTGTAGAGATGGCCGTGTCTCTGAATATGACTTTGTGTCTTTCTATCATACAATGATTACGTATAATACGTCTACCATTATCCTTATGAGCAAGAATTTCTGCTCAAGAGTCCTTCAAAGTGGGAGCATCGGGCGATAGGCCCCTGCGCCCCAACTGGCGGAAACGCCCTGCTTTATCAGGGGAAACTGTATTACTTTACTCTACGTTAGAGTTACGAAATAGATTACTAAAAGTTGCCGAGTTTAGCAGTCATTCATCGAGACTGCTACTGTACTATAGCATACCCGGGCAACTATTGCTACTTTCCTTCTGATGTTATGGACGAAGGAAACATGTATCTCTTTCTCTATCTAGCAGAGTCCCCGCGTAGTATAATCAATTTTGGAGAAATACCAGATGGAGAATACGAACAGAAAGTACGTAATGAGGTAGAAATGGAACATCGCTACGCTCTCATTGTTGGTATAGATCATTACAATGATACGAACCACTTTATTCCCCTGCGCTTTGCCCAGGCCGATGCTCGTGCAATGTATGAACTGTTGATTGATCCTGAACGAGGGGGGTGGAATGCTGAAGATGTAGTCTTTCTCTCTGGAGAAGCCGCGACACGCGATGAGATTGAAAGTCAACTCCGCGAGATATTCCTTGTGCGTGCACAGGCTGGTGACCTTGTCGTATTTTATTTTGCCGGCCATGCTTTCCTTGATCCCGCCACCAGGGATGGATATTTAGCGTTGAAGACAACCCTGGCAGATCGTCCTGTCACGGGTCTGCATGTTCCCACATATATCGATCACTATCTCTATGATTCGAAGGCGAGCAATATTCTGACAATAGTGGATATTGCTCATGCTGGTGCCGGTTGGAAACAACAAAAAAATCCTGCCGATACGAGCCAGCTTTTTGGCCAGGCGCTGCTGGATTTGCCACGGACCCATGGGCGTGTGATCATTACTTCCCAACGCGTCGGTGAAGTTTCACAGAGGGAGATGGAGCAGGGACACGGCATCTTTATGAGCCACCTGCTCGATGCTTTAGAGGGAGAGGCTGCCAACCCACGCACAGGACGCATTACCCTGGGCACCCTCTACGATTACCTTGATGAAACGATGCACCAGAATATGACCCAGTACCCACAGAAATTTGGCTTTGAGCATGGATCGATGGCGCTGATCGAATGGGCGGAATGGAAAACCGCGTCGGCGCCCCAGCCGCCGGGCAAAGGGCAACAGATCATAGGCGTTGAAGTGACACCTTTGCATATTCTGATGGGGCACCAGGGACACGTTGATGATGTCGTCTTCTCTCCAGACGGCACACGCATCGCCTCTTGTGGTAAAGATATGACGGTTCGCCTGTGGTCTACTGAGTCAGGAGAATTATTAAGCACATTAAGCGGACACGAAGGGGCAGTGATGGGGGTGGATATTTCTCCCGATGGGAAGTGTATCGCGTCCTGTTCTGAAGATAAGACGGTGCGACTCTGGGATCTCAAAACGGGAGAGACCACAGCAATACTCCAGGGACACAGCGGCGCGGTCTGGACGGTAGCCTATTCTTTAGACAACCTTATGCTGGCCTCCTGCTCCAACGATGAGACGGTGCGCATCTGGAATCCTGCGACAGGTGAGACGCCGCAAGTGTTGCAAGGCCATCACAACGTGGTTGTGGGGGTAGATTTTTCGTACGATAGCCAGCTACTGGCCTCTTGCTCATTCGATAAAACGATCTGTTTGTGGGATGTGAGCAATGGCAAACTGCAGCGCAGAATACGCTATAGCGATATTGTCTACGGGGTTGCATGGTCGCCCGATGGAGCATTGCTGGCTTCCTGTTCAGCCGATGGAACCATCTGCCTGTGGGATAGCGCGAATGGACAGATTGTGCACACGCTGACGGGACATGATGGCGCGGTCTGGACAGTTGATTTCTCCGCGGATGGGCGATTGCTGGTTTCCGGCTCGGAGGATGGTTCACTGCGGCTCTGGGATGTGCAGCAGGGACGAGAGTTGCAGACCATTAACCATCGCATAGAGGTCTATGGTGTGGTGTTTGGGGCCAAGGGACTGCTTGCCAACAGCGCTGAGGATGGGGCAGTCCGTGTCTGGCAAACGGAGGTAGTGGAAGGCTACTAATAATTATTATGCAAAGAGAGAGAAGCCCAGGCTGGTGTACATGGGGCGACCTTTGTGACCTCCTGACCTGGTAAAAATGGGGATTGACAAGCAGGGAGGTTTGAGATAGAATTGCACACGTAATCCGTTATGATTTGCCCTCGTGGCGGAATGGTATACGCAGCAGGTTGAGGGCCTGTGCTCGAAAGGGCGTGGTGGTTCGAGTCCACTCGAGGGCACCTGGAACAGAAGAGGCACCCTGGTGGGTGCCTGATTGCTCTTTATTGGGGGCGACTAGCTCAGCTGGTTAGAGCGGCTGCTTTACACGCAGTAGGTCAGGGGTTCGAGTCCCTTGTCGCCCACTTGAATTGGCTTTACAGGCCGCTCTAACGATATCGTCTCAGTCGTTTCATCTCCAAATTGTGGGGTTGAGAACGGCTGATTTTACTTTTTGGGGGTGGCTGCGGTTGCCCACTTTTGAGCCACCTGGCAGATATGGAAATAAACTGCTCACACAATGTGTTATAATGGTACATGGCATCAAAAAAGAATTGTATCGCTTCTGTGAGAAATGGTTTCTTCGAGCGTCAATGCATTGATAGATGTCGGCACAGGAGCATACTCTTATGAGAATTTATGTAGGGGGACTTCCCTATCAAACGACCGAACAAGATCTACTCGATCTTTTCGCACAGGTGGGACACGTTACTTCGGCAACGGTCATTACTGATCGCGCCTCAGGACGAAGCAAAGGTTTTGGTTTTGTCGATATGAGCAACGATCAAGAGGCACGAACCGCCATTGAGCGGCTAAACGGAACCATTTTGGGTAATCGCACCATTGTTGTCAACGAGGCACGCGAGCGCCAAACAACTGATCGCAGGAATCGCTACTAAACCCCGATGACTGGCAGCGCGAAACTTAGCAGTTTGTAGTGTAGAACACACGAAATGGACAAGAGGCTAGCAGATGAGCTAGCCTCTTGTTTATGTTATTACGCTCCTCAATAATAGGCGAGAAGCAGACTGCTTACCTAGCTTCAGATAAGGAACGGATAATACCACATCGCGGGCAGTAACAGTTATTACCCTTGAGGAGGAAGGGTTTGCGGCAACGCGGACACCTCCAACTCACGGACGAGGAATTTACCATCATCTCTTGCGTGGTCATAACCGAAGAATCTACTATGTTTTCTTGCTTGATCATGACCGAGGAATCTACTGTGTTCTCTTGTGTGATCAGAATAGATTCACCATGCGAAAAAGGCTTCAGTCGCTGTGCTTTGATTCTTTGCAAGGATCCTGTAAAGGTAGGCAGAAATACTCCCTGCTCGTCGTAGTAAAGGGGAAGAGGTATGATGCTTTGGCTGGGCCGTTGGGCAATGGCAAAACTCTGCGCTCCCATCCATTGGAAGGCTACGGAGCCAACAGATTCCATGGATACTTCCGGTAAAGCATCTACCGATACGGCGTCTACTGGGACAGCATCTACCGATACGGCGTCCACCGGGGCAGCATCTACTTGAGGTTGTAGCGCCTCCCTGCTTACGCTCTTGTGACGGCCCGACATCCATGATTGCCAGCGCTTGCTGAGTGAGGGCACAATCCCCTCAGGTAGGAGCAGAATAACCAGTAGCAGGAGGCCGCCAAAGAGCATCTGGTTGATGCCAGTTGTGGCAGGGCCTAACTGCTGGGTCAGGTATGTTTGAAGGGGATCAAACAACAGGCCCCCGACAATTGGACCCATCACGCTTCCTACACCCCCGAGAAAGGTAGCTGCAACCACATTGACGTTCAGGGTCGTATCAAAGGCGAAGGAGGGAGTGACCAGGCCCGCGAAGTAGATGGAGGCGGCGCCAACCATCCCAGTGAATGCCGCAGAGAGCACATACGCTCCCAGCTTGAACCAAGTTGTTGAAACGCCCAGGCCATATGCCCGGTCCTCGTCATCGCGGATGGCCAGGAGAACCAATCCAAATTTCGATCTCCGTATCCACCAGGAGACGAAGACCACCGTGAGAAGCAGGGCAAGGGCCACATAGTAGAACGTCAGGTTCATAAAATCACTACTCCAACTGGGAAGCGGGAGGAAAATCCCTGCTGAGCCGCCAGTGATGCCTCTCAGGTTAAAGGCGAGCAGTTGGAAGATAAAGAACAGGGCGATGGTGATCACCATGAACGTATATCGCCGCGTGCGCAGGGCAATCCATCCTAATGGGAGAGCAACGACGCCAGCGACCAGCCCCGCTAACGGCACCAACAAAAAGGGTCTGTATCCATCTGTTATATTCCAGTTCTGGCAGGCAACCGCCAGGGAATAGGCGCCAAGACCGTAATACGTGGCCTGCCCCAGGGAGATATAACCTGTGTAGCCCGAGAAGATATTCCAGGAGACTGCAGCCGCCATCAGCAACAGCGTATCCACCGCCATGGCCGTGATGGTCGGGTCTCCGATCAACAGGGGGAATACCAGGGAACTGAGGATAACGGCGAACAATGCCAGGGTTCTGAAATGTTTCATAGATTTCACATACATATAGCCAAGCGCAACCCGAAAAGGTGTTCCGTTCGTCATTTTACGGGTAGAACTGACAGGAAACATAAGCAGCAAGGCTCTCCTTCATGGTTTCAGCGGGCAGTGATGTAGTCCTTCCCCTCACGATATATAACACATCACAGTAGGGAAATATCATAACAAGCAGAGGAATGAAACGCAAGAAAAACGCTTCCAATGGGATAATTGGGGGGGAAACGGTGACAACAGCATTGGGTACTCTCTTTTTGGGAGTTCCGCATTTTTTGAAATACTGCTTGTACGATACGACGGGTAAAGCTTTTTTCGGTCGGCCCACGACGTCTGATAAGGAGTGGGGATCTTCTAGATTTGTGGACCCTCACATTCGTTAAGCCCAAAGTCGAATTGACCCTGCGCTTTCCCAAGGCACCCCCAGGAGAACCGGCTTTGCCCATGGGAATCGAACCTTTGGACGCGCTCTCGCACCATGTCCGCCTTGTAGACAAATCCCTGGCTATTGACTGCAAGTCCCACGAGTGCTTGCGTGTTGGTTGCCGCTCAGCGTTGGATATCAGGCTCCGGAGAGCGTGCCACCGAGATACAGGTGACTAATTTCCGGGTTCCCCAGAATTTGATCGTGCGTTCCTTCCAGGCGAACACGCCCACTCTCCATCACGACCCCGTGCGTTGCCAGGCCGAGCCCCGTGCGCACATTTTGCTCGACCAGCAGTAGCGTCTTTCCCAGGCTCTCCATCACTTTCACCGTCTCAAGCACCTGTTTGAGTGTTTTTGGGTCTAATCCCATCGAGGGCTCATCCAGCAGGATCAGGGATGGATCGAGCATCAGGCAGCGAGCGAACTCGACCATGCGTTGCTGACCACCCGACAGGCTGCCGGCCCTTTCCCCTGCTCGCTCTTTCACAATGGGGAACAGGTCTTCGGCTTTGTGCAAGCGGCGGTCCACCAGAGATTCATCGCGCAGCATATAGCCACCCAATTTGACGTTTTCTCTGACTGTCAGATCTTTAAAGAGACTGTGGTTTTGTGGCACCTGTGCAATTCCAAGGGCCAGTATGTGCCGTGGCGTCATGCCGACGATGGAACGCCCTTCAAATGTGATGGTGCCCAGGCGTGGTTTGATGAGACCGCTAATGGTCCGCAATACCGTCGATTTCCCTGCCCCATTGGGTCCGACGATGCAGGTAATGCCACCTTTCTCAACCAGGAGATCGACACCTTGGAGCACATCGCCCCCATCATAGCCGGCAAACACCTTGTGTAATTGTAATACCATCCGCCTTAGTCTCCCAGGTAAGCTTCTAGCACCGCCGGATTACTCCGTACTGCTTGCGGTGTGCCACTGGCAATAGTCGTTCCCCGATGCAAGACGGTCACGGTATCGCAGAGGCTCATTACAAACTCCATGTTGTGCTCAACGATCAGAAAGGTAACTCCTCGTTGATTGAGATCGCGGATGCGATCCTGCAGGTAATGAATCACGGTAGGATTGATGCCGCCAGCGGGCTCATCCAGCAGGATCACCTGCGGCTGGGCAATAAGGATGAATGCGAACTCAAGCAACTTCTTTTGCCCATAGGAGAGGTTGCCAGCAGGCACATCCTGGAGTTCGGTCAGGCCCACGAACTCCAGCAATTCCAGGGCCTGGCGTTGCTCGTGCGAGGAGCTCCACCGGCTGAGCAAACTCGTGGTGCCTCTGCGCTGCACCGCCACATGCATATTTTCCATCACGGTGAGGCGTGGGAAGATACGCGTCAACTGAAACGTGCGACCAACTCCCATACCGAACACCTTATCGGGCGTCAGCTTCTCAATCTTTTTACCGTTGATCCGGATGACCCCGGCGTCTTGCCGTTCATATCCTGTGATCACATTAAACAGGGTAGTTTTACCTGAACCATTAGGGCCAATCAACCCCGCGATAGAGCCTTGTTCGACACTAATAGTGCAGGCATCGAGGGCATGAATACCTCCAAACGCCTTGGAGACGTTCTGTGCTTCTAGAATGCTCATGCGTTTATCTTTTCCCTTCTCGCCCGCCCTTTACGAGCAGGGCTTGCCCTTTCCCCCTGATACCGGCGACAGGAGAGGTCGCGCTGCGGGAGGCCGTCCATTTCACCCATCTTCTGCGCAATGTTGGCACGATCCCTTCGGGCAGCAGCAGGATGACGGCCAACATAAGCGAGCCGAACAGGATTTGGTCAAGACCAACGACCTGCAACTGCACCGTTATGTATTGCGTGAGTGGTTCTAACAAAAAGGCTCCAACTATTGGACCCACCAGGGTACCGATACCTCCCAGGAACGCCATCAAGGCAACGTTGATATCGAAGACAGAGGTGAAGGCAAAGGGCGGGTAGAGCGACCCGATGAAGTAGGCAATCAGCGCACCGATCATGCCGATAAAAAAGGCGGAGATCACATATGCCACCAGCTTGAACGGGCCCGTCTTCACGCCCAGGCCCAGGGCTCGATCCTCATCGTCGCGGATCGCCAGCAGGCCCAGTCCATACTTCGAGTTGCGCACCCACCACGAAACGCCGATGGAGAACAGCAGCACGATGAGCGAGACATAGTAGAAAGGCGTATTGAAAAAAGCGGCGTCCCACGGTGGGGTAGGGAGGAACATCCCCGCCGAACCGTTGGTGATGCCCGGCAGGTTGTAGGCCAGGAGCTGAATAATATTGAACATAGCAATAGTGATCACGACGAAAACATGACGGCTGCTGCGCAGAGCAATCCAGCCCAGCGGGATGGCAAACACGCTGGCAATCAGACCTACCAGGGGAAGCAGCAGAAACGGAACGTATCCTCCCTGGATGTTCCAGCCTTTACACAGCAGGGCCAGGGCGTACCCACCAACACCGTAAAACACCGCGCTGCCCAGGGAGATATAGCCCGTGTACCCTGAGAAGAGATTCCACGCGGTCGCCGCCCCCGCATAGAGCAGGGCGAAGATGGCGATGCTGGTCACCGCCGGATCAGGAAATAGCTGCGGGAACGCGAGCAGCAGAGCCAGCAATGCGAGCAGCCCGAACCTTTTGATTTTTTTCATTGCTTCCTTCCTTCGATCCGCCCGAAGAAGCCCTGTGGGCGAAATAACAGGAGGACGATGAGCAAGGCGAAGAAGACGGTGCTCGCCCAAATAGGAGACCAGACTACATCGATCACGTCTGAGATAACGAGCATGGCAAAGGAGGCAAAGAGGGCACCTCGCAGGCTCCCCATTCCTCCCAGCACGATGATCACGAGCAAGCGGGAGATGAGGTCACCCCAACTTGCAGCGTTGAACGGATTGGTTGCGCCGAAAACCATACCCCCTGCCGCTGCAAGGGCAACCCCTATACCGAAGGTGATCGTCTGCACGCGCTCCACGTCGATACCGATGAGCGCCGCAGCCGTGCGGTCCTGCATCGACGCGCGCAGGCCGAAACCGAACTTCGTGCGATACACGAGGAAGTAGAGCAGGGTTAACAGGACCCCGCTGAGAATAAACGCGAATACATAGATGTAGGGAAGGTAGAAGCCGAACACCGGGATCGCCGCGTCAATGTAGGGCGCCTGGAGTTGCACATAGTTGGCGGTGAAGGTGAAATTTAGCAGCCCCTCGATGACGAGCGCAACTGCAAACGTCACCAAGATTGAGATCATCACGCGGTCCCGCTTGATTCTACGCATGAAAGCCCATTCGATGCCCATTCCCAGCAAAAACAAAGCGGGGATGGTCACAAGGAGCCCCAGTATGATGTCAATGTGGAGATATTTTTCCAGCGTGTAGCTGAGGTACGCTCCGAGGATGACGAGAATCCCCTGCGCGATGTTGATGATGTCCATCACGCCAAAAATCAAGGTCAGCCCCGATGCCATTAGCGCGTACACACTGCCTGTCAATATCCCTAAGACGACGGCTTCAATGATGAGTGTCACTGGTATACCTTCCTGCCCGTGCGAACCAGAGGTCCGTCTGCGTGGTCCAACCGTGGAAGGGCGAACTGCTCCTCCACGGTTGGGTGCTTCCTACTGCCATGGCGGTTTGGGGAACTCGGGGTTCGCCTGCGCATGATCTTGCGGGTACACGGGAATCAGATTCCCGTTTTGCCACTGGAACAGAAACGCGACCGCGGTGCTGTTCTGCCCGTCCGGGGTGAACTTCACGGGCCCCTGCAGGGTATCGAACGAATCCGAGCGCAATTCCTGTATGAGCTTGGCGTTGTCAATACTATGGATTTTATTGGCGGCCTGCGTAAGTACTTGCATCACCGAGTACGCCTGCACCGTATCTGAGCTGATATCGGCGGCAGTGCCACCGTACTTGGCGATATAGTCCTTCTGAAATTGGTCGTTCTGGAAGGTGTTGATACCAGCATACCAACCCCCGTTGGGGACAAAGATGCCCTCGGCGACTTTGACGCCTCCGATTGGCTTGGTGAACTGGTCGCCCTGGTCAGGGCCGCTCGCTGCGATGAGGGCCTTTGGATTGTAGTGCTGCTGCTTAAAGGCTTTGACGTAAGCGATACTGTCCGGGGTAAAGGTGCCCAGCATCACCAGATCCGCCCCGGACGCGATCACCTTTTGTGCAAAAGGCGTATAGTCGCTTGTCTCCGCCGGGTACTTTTCGTTGAGGACCGTTTTGATGCCGCCATTCTCCAACAGCGATCTCGCTGCGTCCAACTGCGGAACAAGGAACGGATCGTCTTGTGAAGAATACGCGGCCGTCTTGGGCCGCATATTCGCGGGGAGGGCCAGGATGTATTCCGCGAAGCTGACCATGTAGTTTTTCGCGGAAAGCGAGACGGAGAAGATGTTATCCAGGCCCTGCTGAAAAACGGCCACCGCCGTCCCCGATCCTTCAATCAGCGCATAGCCCGACCGATGTGCGACTTTTGCCGCCGCCACAGCCGTAAGGTCCGCAAACGGGCCGACTACGAGGTCCACATGGTCCACGTTGATGAGCTTCTGGTATGCTGTCGTCACTCCCTCTGGGGTGCTGTTGTCGTTTACCAGGTCCAATCTGACCTGGCGACCCAGCAGCCCCCCTTGCTTATTAATGTTGTCCGCCCAGAGCTGGTAACCCTGTTGGGTGGGCTTCCCATCGGCCGAGAAATCACCCGAGTTGGCTATTGAGGCTCCAATCACAATCGGACCGGCTTGGGTGACGTTGTTGCTGTTTTGTTGAGTAGAACAGGCCGCGAGCGTTGCAAGCAACAGAATAACAACGGCACAAGTAGAGATAAGTTTACTGATCGTTACACTAGAAAATACCAACACACTGCTCCTCCTTCTGGGTGCGGACAGCGCAAAGCGTACACGGCTCCCCCCTCAGACAGCGCCGATGGCGCGTAAGAAAAATAAGGAACACTTCAGGGTCCCGTCAAAAGCACATGCAGACCGGGTTTCCCAGTTGCTCTGGGCTGTGCGCTCTTTCGTAACAGACCAACGCCATGAGGTTAACAGCAACCTCGGCTACTACACTGCCCATTCACTGGGGATGTTTGCACTTCCATGTAAATACTGATCACGGCCTCTGGCGCCCACTGGCCGCAAAAAGCTGTATGCCTTTGTGATTGCTCTTCAATGAGACAGTTGACTGTGCCATACCACAGTATGTTATATCACTATTTGCGCAAAAGGTAAATAGAGGAGGTAAAATTCTCATTTACTCATGACAGGCGCAGCGTCGCGCTGCTAAACGCTTGGAAGAGGAACCCACGCCTGTGTGCTGCGCGCATCCAAGTATGGAGCCAGGGCTCATAACAC
Source organism: Chloroflexota bacterium (assembly GCA_005881495.1). The sequence continues at coordinate 8,676 of VBHI01000214.1, read as the reverse complement.
GCGCGGGAGGGGCACTGCGCCGCCCCATTATGGCCAGCGCGATGGACTGTCTTTCGTTCGCTATGCTATACTCTACTACGGGTGGAGTGTGATCCCTCCCCACAACGAGAATTGTGGGCGTTTCAGTTCGGCCGACTCCCAACGAAGATCGTCGTAGATGGCCATGTCTATCCCGGCCACGAAAATGTGCTGGGCAGCGTCGACATCTCAGGTATGAGGATTAGCACCACATCACAGATAGTGAGGTATTCCACCACGAAATGGCGGGACTGCGTATGGTACTTTTTGGCTGCTTTGAAATGGAAGTTCCAGCGTTGATGGCGAATAGTAAGAGGTCTCTTTCGATGTGCCTATCTGGTGTCTGTAGATGGCCCTTACACAGCCGATTTGGGAGGTGCCTGTTTGCTCTGGAGCATGGAAAGTGAGCTGGGCAAGTCATATCCAAGCACGACAAAGGAGGAAATAACAGCATGACCGACATACTGAGCAGCAAACCAGGAGCGGAGCGTGAAAAAGAGGGCATAGTAGGCCAACGGGTGAAGCGGCTGGAAGATCCGCGCCTGATCACCGGGAAGGGGACGTTTGTCGACGATCTTAAATTGCCGGGCATCCTCTACATTCAAATCGTGCGGAGCATCGAGGCGCACGCCCGCATTCGAAAGATTGATACCAGCCAGGCAGCCGCAGCGGATGGCGTGCGGTTGGTGCTGACTGGGGCCGAGATCAACCACGAGATCCGTCCGCTGCCGGTCCGCTGGGACACGCCGGGGTTGAGGTGCAGGGAGTATCCTCTCATGGCAGACGACCGCGTTCGCTACGTCGGTCAGCCGATTGCGTTGGTCGTGGCCGATGACCCTTCGCTGGCCGAGGACGCGGCGGCGCAAATCGAGGTAGTATACGAATCGCTGCAGCCGGTCGTTGACGTGGAAGAGGCATTCGCGTCTGGAGCCCCGCTGCTCTATGAGGAGTGGGGATCGAATGAGACCTGTGACCCGGTGCGTATGGGCCAGGGGGATAGTGCGGCAGCCTTTGCCGAGGCCGATCTCGTGATCAATGCGCGGCTCTACAGCCACCGTTACAGCGGCTTCCCCCTCGAACCGCGGGGCTGCATTGCGGTCCCGCACCCGGTCGAGCAGTTGCTCACCGTCTACAGTTCGACCCAGGCTCCCAACCAGATCAGGACAGCCATTGCGGGCTGCCTGGGTACGGGGGAAAACTCGATCCGCGTTCAAGCATGGGACGTGGGTGGGGGGTTCGGCGTCAAGGACCAGGTGTATCCCGAAGAGGTCATGGCAAGTTACGTGGCTCGCAAGCTGGCAAAGCCCGTCAAGTGGATCGAGGGTCGCTCTGAGTCCTTCTTTGCGAGCACGCACGCGCGCGAACAGGTGCACTATGCCGAGCTCGCCGTCACACGCGATGGTATCGTGCTTGCCATAAAGGATACCATACTCTACGACGCGGGGGCGCATCACGAGTCCCGTGGCGCACTGCCATCCATGCTGACCGCCAGCATGCTCCCCGGGCCATACACGATCAGAGCGGCCGAGATCGTGGTCCACTCGGTTGTGACCAACAAGGTGCCGTCCGGAGCCTACCGGGGCTTCGGCATGACCCAGGCCACCTTTGTCATGGAGCGCCTGCTTGACATGGCTGCCGCCGAACTGGGCCTGGATCCGGCGGACATCCGGCGAAAAAATCTTCTTCCGCCAGAATGGCTCCCTGCCTTTGTCACGGCGACCGGCACCCAGTACGACTCCGGTGATTACCCGGAGTCGTTCGAGCGGGTGCTGCACTTGATGGGGTACGAACAGGAGCGAAAACGCCAGGCGGAAATGCGGGCCCAGGGACGCTACCTGGGGATCGGGCTGGCATCGTTCGTGGAGAGCACGGGGTTTGGTCCGTCCAGGTTCCAGGCGCAGATCGGCTTTCTCATTCCGAGCCACGAGACAGCTCGCGTGGTGATGGACATGTCGGGCAAGGTGACGGTCCACACCGGCATCATGCCTATCGGGCAGGGAGCGCAGACCGCCCTCAGCCAGATCGCCGCCGATTCCCTGGGGGTGTCCCTCGCCGATGTGCGCATCCTCTACGGAGATACTGACTCCAGCCCCTACAGTGGCCTTGCCTCCGTCGCCAGCCGCGGTACCGCCGTTGGAGGAGCGGCCATCCTGCGCGCCTGTGAGCCCATCCTGGAAAAACTCAAGCGCATCGCAGGCAACAGGCTCGAGGCCCGCCCAGATGACATCGAAATACGGGCGGGGCGGGTCACGGTGTCCGGGGTGCCGGACAAAACCTTGCCTCTGAGCGAGATCGCACGCGCAGCCTACTTCGGCGGGCCGGACCTGCCGGAGGGAGAAAAACCCGGCCTCTCAAATGAGGAGGTGTATGATCCCCCGGCTGTGGCATTTGCCTATGGTTCCCACGCCTGCCTGGTAGAAGTTGATCCCGAGACGGGCTTCGTCGAAGTCGTGAAGTACGCTGTGTGCCACGACTGCGGTACAATGGTCAATCCCGCGCTCGTCGAAGCCCAGGTGCACGGCGGCGTGGTGCAGGGATTGGGCGCGGCCCTGATGGAAGAGTTACCCTATGACGGACGTGGTCAGTTGCTCGCCACGAACTTCACCGACTACCACCTCCCGAGGGCAGCGGGCGTCCCCCAAATCCTGATAGACCATTTGGAAACGCCCGCGCCTCATATCCCGGGGGGGTTCAAGGGCGCTGGCGAGGGCGGCGCGATCCCCTCACCAGCAGCCATCGCTAACGCAGTGGCCGACGCTCTTAGACCGTTCGGGGTGACGGTAACTTCGACCCCCCTCACACCGGCGAGGGTCTGGGATCTGCTGCACCCGTCGTCGCAAGCGCAGGCAGATGGGACGACACATCAGGGAGAAGCTTCTTCTTGAAGCAAATTGAAGGAATGGAACAAGATGCGATGACACAAGAGCGCAAACTAAGGGTACGCTACGGACAGGACGTGCCGGGAATGGTACGAGACGACCTCATCATAGGAGGAATTCTGGCTGCTCAAGGGGTGTTCCTGCGCCTGTGGGCAAGCAAACGACAAAGCCCGACAACACCACTGGTTGCCTTCCTTGGAAATGTGACGATCCTTATCGGTGGCCTCTCCGTGCTGGAAAGCCTGGCAATCGTGTGGAGCAGCAGAGTCGCCAAACTGTGGGAGCGAGACCGCCTCCTCAATGGACTCCGACTGCGAGGAAGTGAAAGAGTACTCGACGTTGGCTGCGGCCATGGGCTCATGCTCATCGGTGCAGCCAAACGCCTGCCACGTGGCCGTGCCGTGGGCATTGATCTCTGGTCACAGGTTGACCAGGGAAATAACAGTAGAGAGGCAACCCTGGCGAATGCTAAGATCGAGGGGGTAGCTGATCGTGTCGAGGTACACGATGGTGATATGCGTGAACTGCCCTTCTCCGATGCCAGCTTTGATGTGGTGGTGGCAAGCCTGTCTGTTCACAACATCGAGAGTCCCCAGGGCCGCTACCAGGCCACACAGGAAATGGCGCGCGTGCTCAAGCCTGGGGGGAGAGTTGCGCTTATGGAGATATTTCATGTCAAACAGATCGCTGAGTATTTGCGTCAAAGCGGTATGCAAGATGTGCGTGTGTCCGGTCCCAGGTTCTTGCACTACCCACCTGCAAGGACGGTGGCAGGGAGAAAGAAGAGGTGACGACTCTCCATCCACATACTTACAAAAAATGAGCAATCCATTCTGCCCATTCGTGTAGCCTACTTTTGCACTATGCCCCTATAACTTGAGCCGCTGTTCGGCATTGAGGTAACAGATCTTTCTCTTGTCCGTTTCACTGATCGGCGCATGCTCGATAAACTCCGCACCCGCTCTATTCCCCTCAAAAGGATAGTCCACCGCGAACAGAATGCGATCCGCTCCTAGCGTCATACAGGAACAGAGAAACGCCGGATCAGAGAACATCCCGCTGGTCGTCACCAACACGTTCTCTTGAAGATACTGCGATGGTAATCGGCTCAAGTGTCGATCAAACGTGGAGAATTTCCAACGCGAGTCGAGCCGCCAGAGGAGATACGGGAGCGTCTCGCCAAGGTGTCCCAGGATGACGGTCAGGTTGGGGTAGCGATCGAAGACTCCGCTAAAGATGAGTCGCAACGTCTGAGTAGCGCTATCAACGGTGAAGCTCCACAGGGGGCCGACCAGTTCAGGACGCCCCTTATAGGCTCGCAACGTGTCTGGTGTAGGAGCCGTCGGGTGCAGGTAGAGCGGTACGCCCAGCGCTTCCGCCTGTGTGAAGATGTCCCAATAGCGCTTGTCGTCAAGAAAGCTGTCCTGGGGCTGCCCATTGATGATTGCTCCTTTGAAGCCCAGCTTCAACACTGCACGCTCCAATTCGTCAGCGGCGGCCTGGGGCTGGAGTGTGGGCAGGGCAGCGAACCCAGCGAAACGCCTGGGATTCTGGCGCACATGATCGGCAAGCTCATCGTTGATATCCCGTGCCAGCGCGATGGCATTCGATGCGGGGACCCTTTCCAAGCCTGGCGCCATGAGCGAAAGTACCTGCATCTCGATTTCCGCCTCGTCCATCGCACGGAGCCGGGATTCACCGAGATCTAACAGCTGTGTTTCTATGTGTTGCGGATGCTTCCCCAGAGAGGAGAAGCCTCCTTTCGTGGCTCGCCCCTGTACATATTCCTGATAGGTCTGGGTGGTAAAATGCTCTTCTATCGCAATCTTCCTCATTTTGTTCTCCTTTTGGTAAGATAGTAGCAGTTCGTTGGTGTCAATGCGCGAGGGTTCCCACCCCTACGGGTACCATGACCGCTTTCGATTGGCAACATTCAAAGGATGCCCGGCTCTGCACTGCTTACGATGCCTCCTGCGGCTGATGGCTATTGTGTTGCTTCTGAGCAGCGGTGATCAGGCTTTTCACACGGAACGGTGTGGTCGGAATCTGCGTAATTTCTGCACGGAAAGGTCGAAGGGCATCCTCGACGGCGGCGGCCAGGGCGGCTGGAGCAGGAACAGCCCCTCCTTCACCGGCTCCTTTCGCTCCCAATGGATTCAGCGGAGAAGGCGTTTGCAGGTGAGCGATCGTGATATCCGGCAGCTCAGTTGCAGCGGGCATCAAGTAGTCCATCAGTGTGCTTGTCAGCAACTGCCCCCGCTCGTCGTATCTTATCTCTTCGAGAAGCCCAGTTCCGATTCCGGCGACAACTCCTCCCATCACCTGGCCCTCAACGACCGTGGGATTCAGGATGGTTCCGCAATCATGGACGGCGGTATATGCCAGGATACGAACGTTTCCCGTGCCAGGATCGACCGAGACGACAACCTGGTGAGCGGCTGCGGCAACGGCTGAACCTTGAGGCATGAAGTATGCTGTTGCGCTTAGACCTGGCTCGATAGGGTAACGGAACGTAGTGCCTGGGAGGTGACCGCTTGCTAATTTAGCGAGTTGTGCAAATGAGATGCTGCGCTGCGGGCTGCCCCGTACCTGCACCTTTCCATCGACAAGCTCCACATCTTCTGCCGTAACTTCAAGAAGGTACGATGCGAGTTGCGTGATTTTTTGTCGTAGCTTTTCACTTGCCATCTGAGTGGCGCTGCCTGCGACAACGGCTGTACGACTGGCAAACGTACCCGTTCCGTAGGAAATAGCAGCAGTATCGCCTTCGTGGATATGAACTCGTTCCAGCGGGACACACAGGACGCTGGCTGCAACCTGAGCCAAGGTGGTTTCGTGACCTTGGCCCTGTGATGCCGCGCCTGTTCTGACAATGACATCACCGTTGCTCTCAATGGTGATGTGAGCGCCCTCGTGCGGACCTAAAGCGGTATTTTCAATGGCAACAGCGAGACCGATTCCGAGGAGTTTGCCGGCATTCCGCGCTTGCCGTTGCTCTTCTCGCCAGTCTTGATAGTGGCTCTTGTCCAGCAACATGGTCAGGAGCGCGGGATAGTCGCCGCTATCAAGTTGCATAGCTGTTCCGTCGCGTGCAATCAGGCCGGTGCGGTACGGGAATTCATCGGGCTGGATGAAGTTCTTGTAGCGGATCTCTGCGGGATCCATCCCAAGCTGATCAGCGGCCTTGTCGAGCAGGCGGTTGATGACAAAGGCTGCCTGCGGACGTCCTGCTCCCCGGTAGGGTGCGAGGGACATGGTATTGGTGTAGAACACATCGACATCACAGTGGTAGTGTGGGACTTTGAATGGGCCTGGAATCAGCGTGGAGGTGATGATTGGCACGATCACTCCCCACGGAACGTACGCGCCCGTAGTGGTCACAAAGGAATCGCTGACGGCTAGAATTTCTCCGGATCGGGTTAACCCGATCCGGGCCCGGTGCTTCTGTTCTCGCTCATGCACCGCTGCCTGTAAGTGCTCAAGGCGATCTTCAATCCAGCAGACTGGGCGATCTAGCTGCTTCGCCGCCCAGGGGACGAGAAAGTCTTCGACGTAAAAGGGTTCTTTCGCTCCAAAACCGCCACCCACGTCAGGTGCTATGACTCTCAAACGCTCTTCGGGCATAGCGAACATGTCTGCATAGATGTGCCGCATCATGTGTGGTGTCTGTGTTGCCGCGTAGACGGTGAGTTCTGGTGAGCCAAGACGAGCAGACCACCGGGCAGCCAATCCCCGGCACTCGATAGGCATACAGCTTACCCGGCCAATATCCAGCTCCATTGAAACAACGACAGGTGCCTCCTCCAGTGCGCCTGCGGCATCACCGGCATTCTGCTGAAAACGTGCAGCAAGATTGGATGTCATCCAACTATGGGTGAGCGATGCATCTTCAGCCATCGCAGCCTGAATGGATGCTGCAGCATCGAGCGGCTCATATGAGACCTCTACTGCCTCACACGCATCCTCGGCGTGGTAGCGGCTATCGGCGATGACCATGACGACAGGCTCTCCCACGTGTGCCACCTCGCGGCTGAGCGGCTGCTGTGTAACAGCCTCAAGGGCAGGATGCGGAAAGAGTAAAGGGAGGGATGGGAATGCTACGTCAAGTGGACTGTAGATGGCAACGACGCCAGGCATTTGCCCAGCGGCAGAGGTATCGACATCCAGGACTCGTGCGTGCGCGTAGATGCTGCGGATAAATGCAGCATGAAGCATCCCAGGAAAACGCAGATCTGCGACGTATTGGCCTTTGCCACGTAGTAAGCGTGGGTCCGCGCGGCGTTTCATGCGCCGACCGATCATATGCATACCTCCTTTTTACAGCCTGTCCAAACGCTGAAGTGCTGATAAGCGTCGAATCCACGCACGTGCCGTTTCTGGACGAATTGGTAACGCTGTGAATGCTTCTGGCGGTGCGTCAAGCGCATCGGCAACAGCGTTCGCAAGGGCGGCTCCAACACCGGTTGTGCCGCCCTCTCCACATCCCTTTACACCGAGTGGATTATGGCGGGAAGGAGCATCTTCCGTGATAATCACCTCGATATCAGGCGCTTCACAGGAAGTTGGCAGCAAATAATCCATGAAAGTGCCACTGAGCAATTGCCCGTCGTCATCATACGCCAGTTCTTCCAGAAGAGCGCCCCCCAATCCCTGTACCATGCCTCCTCTAATCTGCCCCTTTACCAGTGCTGGATTCACCGCACGGCCCACATCATAGGCGATCAGGTAGCGCTCGATGGAAATGCGACCGGTTTCCCAATCGACATCGACTTCCGCGGCATGAACTCCATATGGATAGGTCATGTGTGGAGCATCGTAGCGCTCTCGCACATCCAGTTCTATGCCGACATTGCCTGCATAAGCGGCAACCTGACGCCAGCCCATCCTCCTCGAGGGCGATCCCACCAGATAAGGTCCCTCCGGCCCAAGTTGCAAGTCCAGAGGAGCTGCTTCAAAACAGTGCTCGGCCACTATGAGGATACGTTTTCTCAGTTCCTTGGCCGCTACGTAGGCCGCGATCCCGCCAGTTGCTGTCCCGCGGCTCGCGAAAGACCCATTGCCAGCCGGTACCACATCGGTATCACCATGGACAAGCTTGACTTGTTCGGGCTTGATGCCAAGCTGATCTGAGATCAATTGCGCCAGGAGCGTCTCGGTACCTTGACCAAGCGCGGCAAGCCCGCTGTGGCAATAGAATGTTCCTTCAGCGCCCAATCCTACTCGTGCCTGTTCCCACGGCCCCAGGCCGGACTTCTCAACAAAGAATGCCCAGCCCATACCGCGCAGATGTCCTTGCTCACGAGCTTGTGCCTTGCGTCCAGGAAAATCCGCCCATTGCACGTGCTGTTTAGCGATGGTAAGTATACGGCTGTAGTCGCCGCTGTCGAATACGACATCCTCGCCAAGCCCATGTGTACCGACCGTATACGGCATCTGCTCCGACTGGATAAAGTTCCGGTCGCGGACGACGGTCGGATCGAGGTGCAATGTATGTGCCACGGCCTCAACCAAGCGCTCACGTACAAAGGTTCCCTCGTACCGACCGGGAGCGCGATATGTCCCCATCGGTGTCTTATTGGTGACGACCACGTGTGTGATGAGGTGAAAAGCAGGCCAGTCATATGGGCCCGGCAGCATGGCCTGTGTCAGCTCAGGGACTGTGACTCCATGCGTTCGGATGTAGGCCCCGGTGTTTACCCAGATCTCATCTTCCAGCCCCAGTAACCTGCCGCTATCATCAAACCCTACAGTGAGATGGTGGCGTTGTTCACGAGAATGA
>VBHI01000007.1 GCA_005881495.1 Chloroflexota bacterium | reverse complement strand
CCTTTCGCACGATATGAATGGTTGAAACATGATCATCATACCAACGAAAGGTTCATCCATGAAAGATAGCACAATTTCGGCTTCACTTCGCCTTCCCAAGCAAGCGCTGCTTTTTGATTTAGACGCGCTCTATGCCTGCTTACAAACGATTCCCGATCATCGTCATCGACGTGGGGTACGCTATCGGAGGGCCGCGCCTGCTCATGATCGGGGTTCTGGCAAAATGGGCAGGTCAAGAGAGTAGTCGTGGGATGGCTCATTGGGCCAAACTGCGCAGGCCTGAATTGAGTCAGCTCTTCCATCTCAAACGAGAGAGCATGCCCCATTCTAGTACCTGGAGTCGGGTTCTCGGGCATGGCGTGGAGCCGCATGAGGGGGAAGAGAGAGTTGGCCAGTTTGTTGCACAGGCCCTCAGAAGAGCTCCTGGCAAACGGGGGAGTATCCAGCTGGCCCTTGATGGGAAAACGATGCGAGGAACCATCCCTGTGGGAGGAACAGCAGGCGTGCATTTGCTGGCGGTGTACCAGCCCCAACCAGGCGTGGTGTTGGCTCAGATGAATGGGCAGAAGAAAGGTCGCGAAATCACCTTTGCGCCAACCGTACTCAAACAGATTGATTTGCGAGGAGTGGTCGGAAGCTCAGACGCCCTGTTTGCTCGGCGCACACTGAGTCTGAAGGTGGTCCAAGCCCATGGAGATTATCTCTGGATGGTCAAAGACCATGAAGCCACCGTACGCCAGGATAGTGAAGACCTCTTCCAGCCGCATCGCAAGCGGGCAGGAACGCCGGCTCCTCCGATGGATTTCCGCCGAGCAAGCCCCAGCGAGAAAGGACCTGGACGCTTGGACAAACGATCGATCGGTGGAAGTCACTTGCTTGCCGACTACAGTGACTGGCCAGGACTGGATCAAGTCTTCAAACTCGCACGGCAGAGCCCCAACGCCCTGGGGAAAACCGAAACACAGGTACGCTCTGGGATGACCAGTTTACCGGCGTATCTGGCAGCTCCCAAACGGCTCCTCGAATTGACGCGCGTGTCAGGGGGGAATTGAGAATGGGTTGCATCAGCGGCGAGACGTGACCATGCAAGAGGATCACGCCCAGTTGCGCATGGGCCACGCGCCAGAAATGCTGGCCATCCTCAACAACATCGTTCTTGGACTCTTTGCGAGACGCGGAGAAACGAATAGAGCTCACGCCAGACGCGATTTCGCCTCTCATCTCGATAAAGCACTCGCTTCCTTAGACAGCTTAATGCCTAACTGACTTTGCAACAGCCCTGGCCAATCATCTCAATTAACTTGACAACACATACTAAAAGACCTATAATACAAGTAAATCCGAGTAGTTAACTAAGGATTATCAGAGAGCAGTCGCTTTCTGTATTATCTTTATCAGATAACGATGAGATAAAGCAGCCAGCAAATGGAGCAAATAGGATGAGCCAGACAAATCAGGTAGCACAGGACACCTATACTGCAGGTTTCCATGTAGCTGAAAACTATGCATTCAAGTCCGAGAGAGGACTGACCCGCGAGATTGTTGAGCAAATCTCCGAAATGAAGGGCGAGCCTGGCTGGATGCGAGCGTTCCGCCTCAAGAGTCTTGAGCACTTTTGGAAACGCCCCATGCCCACCTGGGGTGCTGATCTTTCAGGAATAGACTTCGACAATATCTATTACTATATCAAGCCCGTCCAGGAGCAGGGCAAAACCTGGGAAGACGTGCCTGCCGAGATTAAGGATACCTTCGATCGCCTGGGCATTCCAGAGGCTGAGCGCAAGTTCCTTGCCGGTGTGACCGCGCAGTACGAGAGTGAAGCGGTCTACCACAAAGTGCGTGAAGACCTGGAGAAGCTAGGGGTTATCTTTACCGATATGGATACGGCTCTGCGCCTCTACCCGGATATTATCAAGGAACACTTTGGCACGGTCATTCCTTACACGGACAACAAGTTCGCAGCACTGAATAGCGCCGTTTGGAGCGGCGGAAGCTTTGTTTACGTCCCAGAGGGTGTCCGTGTAGAGATACCGTTGCAGGCCTACTTCCGTATTAATGCCCAGAACATGGGCCAGTTCGAGCGTACCCTGATTATTGCCTCTCCCGGCTCTTATGTGCATTATGTAGAAGGTTGTACCGCTCCAACTTATACGAGCGATAGCCTGCATAGCGCCGTCGTAGAGATCAAGGTGCAGCAGGGTGCGCGCGTGCGCTATACGACCATCCAGAACTGGTCGAAGAACGTGTATAACCTGGTAACGAAACGGGCCGCCGCCTACAGAGATGCGACCATGGAATGGGTCGATGGCAACCTTGGCTCAAAAGTCACTATGAAGTATCCGGCAGTGCTGTTGATGGAACCCGGCGCTCGCGGAGACATTCTATCGGTGGCGTTCGCCAGCGATGGGATGCACCAGGATGCTGGCGCGAAGGTGACGCACCTTGCCCCACATACGACCTCGCAGATCCTCTCGAAGTCGGTTTCGAAGGGCACGGGCCGTGCTTCGTATCGCGGCCTGGTTCGTGTCAATCCCGGCGCGCACCACACCAGGTCCAACGTGCGTTGTGATGCGCTCTTACTCGATGAGAATGCCCGCACGGACACCTATCCGACCATTCGCGTCGAGGAGAACCAGACCGAGATCGGCCACGAGGCCACCGTCTCTAAAGTCGGCGAGGATCAGCTCTTCTACCTCATGAGCCGCGGCCTGGACGAGTCCGAAGCCTACTCCTTGATCGTCAACGGTTTCATTGAGCCAATCACCAAAGAGCTCCCAATGGAATACGCGGTCGAGTTGAACCGCCTGATCCAGCTTGAAATGTCAGGTAGCGTAGGTTAAGATTAATACATCCAATAAGAAGAAAGAGGTCGCCGGCCGGCGACCTCTTTCTTCTTATTGGATGTATAGCCCTCATGCAAGCGCCAGCACCCTTTTCAACTGCTCCAAAGAAGCATTCCCCCCAGAGCACACAATCCCCACCTTCTTCCCCCTCAACTCATCCCGTAAGCGATAGGCCGCCGCCAGAGAAGCCGCCCCCGCGCCCTCAGCCAGCGTATGGGCACGCTCAAGCATCCAGACCATGGCTTGCATGATCTCCTCTTCACTTACAAGCATGAACTCGCGCAGCATTTGTCGCATGATCTCCTGTGGTAGTTCAAATGCCACACCGGTCGCCAGCCCCTCGGCCATCGTGCGGTTAGGCATTTCAACCAATCGTCCCTGCCGCCAGGATTCATATGCCGCGGGAGAGGCCTCCGACTGGACACCAATCACCCGTATCGAGGGATTGAGTGTACGCGCTACGATGCAAGTGCCCGCTGCGCCGCTGCCTCCACCGAGGGGGACAATAATCACCTCCAGGTCGGGTTCATCCTCCAGCATCTCTAACGTCTCTGTTGCGACCCCCGCGATGAGCAGAGGCTCATTGCCCGAATGGATGTAGCGGTAGCCATGTTCCCGTGCCAGCGCCTCGCAATGCTGCATCGCGTCATCATAGATCGCGCCATGAAAAATAACTTCAACCCCCATTCCTTGCATAGCAGCAACCTTGCCAGGATTCGCTCCCTCTGGCACCACGATGCGTGCTTTCACACCAAATAATCTCGCCGCATAGGCCACAGACTGCCCGTGGTTTCCTGTAGAGGCGGCGATCACGCCCCGTTCTCGTTCACCTGGGCTGAGTTGAGAGATCAGATTGACACCTCCACGCACTTTGAAGGCCCCGATTGGCTGGTAGTTTTCGTGCTTAATGTAGACTTCAGTACCAATCAACGCGTTCATCGCCGGATAGCTGTGCAAGGGAGTCCGTCGCAAATAGGGGCCGATCTGGCGCCTGGCGAACAGGACATCAGAGAACGTGGGGATATTCATTCTGGCGGTTCCTTCATTCATGGCTGGCATCTCCTTTGGGGGCTTATGGGCACATCACATTGTGCTTTGCACCATCATATATCATAATAGACATATATTCATAATGGAGGAAAATCAATAATAAAGTAAAGGGGCAATGATATGGCCGCAACACCAACCAATCCAAAGGTAGAGAACATTCGCCAGGATGTCCAGGATTCCTACGCTGAACTGCTGCGACTTATCGACGGGCCAATAACGGCATTAGACCCGGAGAAACTCTATATACCATCCGGTGAAAACGAGTGGTCAATCATGCAAATTTTGGCCCACATCGTGGAAATTATGCCGTATTGGGCCGGTGAGATCGAAAAGTTAGTCGCTGCCCCCGGCCAGAATTTTGGCCGCACCATGCAGCACGCAGGCCGATTGCAGGCTATCGACGAACATGGGAGGGACAGCCTGAAACAGGTGAAAGCCGCTTTACCAGCGAGCTATGCACGCCTGGAAGATGTCCTTGGCAGCTTGAAGGATAGCGATTTGGCGTTGACCGGCCACCATATCAAATTTGGCGAAAACACCCTGGAATGGTTTATCGAAGAGTTTGTTACAGGGCATCTGAGGAGTCACATAGATCAAATAAAGGCATGTTTGGCGAAAGTAAGATAAAAGTTATGCTACAGCCATGGTTTCCTGTCACTCAGGTATTAGGTCCTGGATGTCTCCATCCTTAAACATCCGCTTTATAAGTCTTTGTTGGTGAATAACATCTTAAGTGCAATTGAGGCGAATGCCTCCCAGACAACGAATATGCCACGGAGTCGCTTCTCAAGCCCGTTCGTCCATGGTAGGGGCGACCCTTGTGGTCGCCCGGAGCGCCGGTGGTCGCCCGGTCCGCTTATTCCTGGAGTTTCTGCCGCACCAGAGCATAGCGCTCCGCAAATCGTTGAGGGTTGAGATTGATATACGGCCGTTTGCCCATACCGGGTAGCACCTCATTGTAGGCAGCATCCAACTCTTCCAACGTAATGAGCTTTTGTTGAAGAAGTAGTTGAACGTCAATGAGGTCGCGATCATTCCCTCGAGATATTTTACTCAAAGCAAGGCTATAGAAATCAAAATAGAAGACATCAATGCTACCATAGCGTCCAACATATCTTGCTTGGGCCGTCCACTGAGTGGGAAGCGGGATAAAATCCCCAGGTGAAGCAAACTTAACATTAATCTGCATCTTTTCTACCAATTTTCGTATAGCCGTCACCATTTCATCTTCGTCCGAAGCCTCTATCGCCACGTCAATATCCATGGTAGAACCAGGTCGCAGCCCAATGTGAACGAGAGCAGCGCCGCCTGCCAGGTATAAGCGGCCAGGTTTGCGAAATGACTTCCCCAAAGCCTCTAGGAACTTCTCGATATCTGCCTTTGTGACATTGTGCCGCATACTCATCGCACTACACTCCTCTTTCTCAATCTTTTCATGCCATGGTTCAGGCAAATAGATGGAAACCACTGCTGGATGGTGTTTTGCTTCTTCCTGGAGCAAAAGGTGATTAATTTGATTTTGCCAATCACCGATAAAATTCAAGGGTAGGCCCAGGCGGCGTTGCTCTGCTTCTTCTAAGGCGATCAATCCCGCTTCTCCTTGAAGGCATCTCGGTGGAGGTAGGTTTCGACTTTGCCACAAATGCAAAAATCGCTCTTCAGGAAATGAAGGCGTATGTCCAAGTACCAACGTTAATTGGAATGACCACAATCTCTGAAGATAAAGAGAAGCTAATATTGAAACTGCAATTTGTTCGGCTATTCCTGGCTCGCTCGTTTGGTATGCTTCTAATACGGCATCAGCTAGTTCAGGATGTAGGAGGAGGAGTGAAATGCTTGCATCTCGCACTCGTGGGTATTTACATTGCGCCAGGCGTTTTACGAGCTTGGTAGCGGGCATTCGTTTAGCTGTTTTATTAGGGAGACGAGCAATACCAGAATCCATCAAATATTCGATACCCCACGACCGCAGAACTTTGATTAAACGGCCAGGGTCTTCGTCTTGGGTTGAAACGGACTTGTTGTTAAGTGTAATACTCACTCTGCGTCCCTCATTTGTCGCCATCGCCATTGTATCTCAATTTCATTCTACCATAGAAGGGATTGCTTCTACTATCCAGGCGATAACACTGCTTGGTTCTTGCATCTTTCCTCACACTCCGTTATACTAGCGTGGACACGTTACATCGTGCCTTACAAACCAGAATAATACATATCCTCCAGCGATGATGAAGAGGAGTAACCTGGCGGGGATAGCAGCGAGCCGATAGCCAGTGCAAGATCGGCAATCCGCAAAAGGTGAAGGGCGCTTCGGAGTTGGATTCAATGAGTGGCTTCACAAATTGAGCGTGAAGAAGCAGGGTGGAACCGCGCATTATGCTGTAAGACGTAGTAGCCCCAGGCCTACGCAGGCATATATTCGTCCCTGGGCGTCATTTGATACGTTTGAATTTGACGCCTGGGGCATTTTTTTGAGGAGGATCACTCATTATGACACAGGTTGAGAGCAAACCAACCACCAATGACACCCCTTTTGTGCCGATTGAAAAGATTGTCGCACTCTGCAAACGGCGCGGTTTCGTCTACCCGAATTCTGAAATCTATGGCGGCGTTTCTGGCATTTATGACTTTGGCCCGCTAGGTGTTGAGCTGCGCAACAATATTCGCCGCTACTGGTGGTGGTCAATGGTGCAGCTGCACGACAACATCGTGGGGATCGAAGGCGCGATTATCACCCATCCCAGGGTGTGGGAGGCCAGCGGCCACGTGGAAAACTTCGTAGATCGCCTCGTGGACTGCAAGAATTGCAAGCGGCGTTTCCGCATCGATCACCTACCGGAAGAGAATGTCATTCAGAACAAGTGCCCGGAATGCGGCGGCGAGTTGATGGAGCCGCGTACGTTTAACCTCCTGATGGAGACATACCTCGGCGTTGTTGAAGGTGAACGTATGCAGACCTACCTGCGCGGTGAAGCCTGCCAGAACATCTACCTCGACTTTGACAATGTGGTCAAGTCCTCCCGTGTGCAGATTCCATTTGGTATCTGCCAGATTGGTAAGGCTTTCCGTAACGAGGTCACTCCAGGTAACTTCCTGTTCCGCCAGCGCGAGTTTGAGCAATGGGATCTGCAATTCTTCGTCCACCCCAGTGAGATGCTGCAGTGGTTTGACTACTGGAAGGAGAAACGCTTCGAGTGGTACATGGGGCTCATTAACCACAAGGACCGTTTGCACTTCCGCGAGCATGGTCCCGATGAACTGGCTCATTACGCCAAACAGGCCTTCGACATCGAATATAAGACAATCCTCGGTTGGCAGGAGTGGGAGGGCATCCACTGGCGCCAGGACTGGGATCTCTCTCGTCACAGCGAGTATAGCGGCCAGGATTTGAGCTATACCGATCAAAATACCAAAGAGCGCTATATACCCTGGATTGTGGAGACCTCGGGTGGGGTAGATCGTACCTTCCTCAATCTGCTGCTGGACGCCTACGAGGAAGAACCAGATCCAACGGGTAAAGAGCCACGTACTGTGCTGCGCCTGCATCCAGCTCTCGCGCCGGTCAAGGTGGCCGTGTTGCCGCTACAAAAGAACAAAGAGGAACTGGTGACCACTGCCAAGAATATCCATAAGAAGTTGCAGCGGCTGATGGTGTCGCAGTATGACGACGTGGCGAATATTGGCCGCCGCTATCGCCGTCAAGATGAGATTGGTACACCCTACTGTGTTACTATAGATTTCCAGACCCTGGACGATCGAACGGTGACTGTCCGTGAGCGCGATCACATGACGCAGGTACGTATCAATATCGACGAGCTTCCGGCCTATCTCCTGGAGCGCGTGACCTGGCAATAGGTACTCCTAACCTATCAACTATGGAAGGGCCTGGCATCTACCAGTGGATGCCAGGCCCTTCCATAGTTGATAGGTTGGTTCTCGTATGAACGTGTCTTTTGTGATTACGTTTTCGTCTGATATATGGACACTCTATTGCAAATGCATAGTTGAGATCATAGATAAAAGGATACTTTTTACACATGACTCGTATACTCTCTTATAATATCCTGGTGGGTGGTACCCGCCGCGTTGCTCCATTGGCAAGTATGATACAGCCAACTCAGCCAGATATTGTTGGACTGGTCGAGGCCAACGATCCTCAGGTCGTTGAAGAACTGGCGCAACGGCTGGAGATGCAGCATGTGATGA
>VBHI01000006.1 GCA_005881495.1 Chloroflexota bacterium | reverse complement strand
TGAGCACATTGCAATCGGATGCACAGAGGCGCGATAACTACATACAACAACACACCCTACAAACGGACACCTATCCTGATGCGACATTCGTCTCTGTCAGCACGCAAGGCTTACCTGCGAGCTATGCTGACGGGCAAACGGTTCATTTTCAACTGACCGGCAATCTGACGATGCACGGCACAACCAACAAAGAGGTTTTTGATGTGCAGGGAAAAGTCGTGGGCAATACGATCACGGGAACGGCAACCAGCACCATTTACATGACAGACTTCGGGATCGAGCCACCCAACCTGGCACACATCGCTATTGCGCAAAATAAGGTTGTCATCACCCTGACTTTCACGGCAACTGCGGCATGAGAAAATCCTTATATTCTTTTCATAGTTTTAAGCTACGCTTTGTTCAACAGCTAACAGATCGCTGACAGCTAGAAAGACGCGGCATCCGCCCTGGAGATACCTCTATTTGTCTCAACAAACAAGGACGTTTGCTGAGACATCTTCAAGAGGTCCTCAGTCTGCCCCCACTTTGGAGTGGTCTCTTCTTTCCCCCTCTTGCCAGCCCTTTGGATCATCGAAAGTGACAGAGGCCCAATCTCTATGAAGACTTGACAGTGATCCTTGCCGCCTTAATCCGGTCTACAGCCTCGATGAGGTCACGTAGTTCGACCTGAGCTTTCCCATATCGAGCCACTCTTACTGCTGCGTCAATGACGGCATTTCTGATATCTCGACCGCAGATGTCGTCAGCATAAGCTGCAAGTTGATCGATGGAGACGTTCTCTGCCAATGGCAACTGTGGCACAAGATGTCTGCACCAGATCTCTCGTCGGCAGTGTTCGTCTGGCAGTGGGAAGTGGAGATAGCGTACCCGCGTCTCAAACGCCTTATCATAGTTCTCGACAAGGTTCGTTGCAAAGATCACCACACCGCGAAATTCCTGGAGACAGATGAACAACTGGCTGCGCATCGAGTTGATCGCTTGCTCAGACCCTTGTGTGACCTCGGTTAGCCTCTTGGAGAGCAATGAATCTGCTTCATCGATAAAAAGGATCGCCTGATCTCTCTCTGCTGCATGAAAGATCGCCTTGACATTTTTTGGTCCCTCCCCATGAAACTTGCTCTCAATCTCCGCATAGCTCGCAACTAAGATGGACCGCTTGAGGGTGTGTGCGATGGCATGTGCCGCCAGCGTTTTCCCTGTGCCTGGTGGTCCGTGAAAATTCAAAGCAGAGTGCGGAAAGGGCTGAATTGTCCTGAGCCCCCACTCGTCGAAGACTTTATGCTCTACCCACATGACCTCGACTGCGGAGAGAAGATCTTCCATGAGCGCGTCAGGGACAACTAACTGATCAAAAGTAAAGAGCGGTTGTTGCGCTTGGTATTGGAGAGCCCGTACCTCAATTGGGGGATCGTCACTCGGTCTCGTTTGATCTGGATGTTCCGTCCCTAGAGGGGAACCTGCATGCATGTCGAGCCGAGAAGAAGCTGTCTCGATCATGATCTTGACAGCCTTCAGACGTGTTTTACTGAGCAGCTCAGTGACTGCATTATGGAGCCTGGAACGGCAGAGAGCAGCTACAGTTTCTGGTAGATCATCAGGGATACCCCGAATGATCAGGTCAAAGGGGCGATTCATTTCCTTCTCGCGTGCTGGATCATCAGGGATGATGTTCTCGCTCACAGCATACTGACCTGCACCCATCCGGTAGACAATGGCTCCTCTGTCCTGTACCATGACAAAAAATTTATGCGTGTAGCTGGCCTGCTCTTCCTGGTTAAGCTGGAGCTCCATCAGGATCGGATGGTCGCTCCTCAATGAATGCGGTTCAAAGTATTTGAGTGCTGCAAGCAGACACTCTCGTTGTATCTGTTCCTGATCTTCCATCGTAGCATCCCCTTTTTCTGGGGAACATCCGTTTAGTGAGTTCGTTGGCAACGACGTATAGCTCGATCAGCGGAGTGCCGCCCATACCATCGACAAAGGCAAGCACCCACTCGCTCCGAGTAGTAACTTTCGATATAAGATTTAAGAAGAGGCCACGAACAAAGCCCGTGACCTCTTCTCCTCTCGCTTGTAATCGCCCGCTGGCTCGTCACTTAGGCGGTGACCATGCCATGTGGGTTGAGGACGAACTTCTTGGCGGCTCCCTTGTCGAAGTCCACGTAGCCCTGCGGGGCCTCCTCCAGAGTAATGATTGTGGCGTTGACCGCCTTGGCGATCTGCACCTTGTCGTGCAAGA
Organism: Chloroflexota bacterium; assembly: GCA_005881495.1. The sequence goes on along the minus strand of VBHI01000006.1, from coordinate 22,068 downwards.
TCGCATTCATCAACTGGCGATGGTACCGCATGACCGGGCATTGACCGGTGGTGAAGGAGAGGGACTTGGCCCAGCCCAAACCGATGCGGACGCCGAGTTGGCCAATCTTGGCGTTCTCGTCGATCCCGCCCGGGTCGCCGGTCACATACAGGCCAGGAATACCCACTCGCCCGCCAACTTGGGTGATGCTCATGACATCGTTGAGCACCGTCGCCGGAGCCTCTCCTGCACCAGCGCCGTGGCCGCGTGCCTCAAAGCCGACACAGTCGATGGCCGCGTCCACCACCGGCTCACCGACGATTTGGGCGATCATGTCGGGCAGTTCGCCGCTCTGCCTGAGGTCAATGGTTTCGCAGCCGAAGCTGCGGGCCTGATCGAGCCGCTCAGGGTTCATATCGCCGACGATGACCACGGCCGCGCCGAGCAAATGCGCCGAGGCGGCGCACGCCAGGCCAACCGGTCCGCCACCGGCAACGTAGACCGTCGATCCGGTCGTCACGCCGGCAGTGAAGGCTCCGTGGTACCCGGTCGGGAAGATATCCGAGAGCATGGTCAGATCCTTGATCTTCGCCATGGCCTGGTCCTTGTCAGGGAACTTTAACAGGTTCCAGTCCGCGTAGGGCACCAGGACATACTCAGCCTGGCCGCCTACCCAGCCACCCATATCGACATAGCCGTAGGCTGCGCCGGGTCGAGCAGGGTTGACGTTGAGGCAGACGCCGGTATGGCCCGCCTTGCACATCCGGCAGCGTCCGCAGGCGATGTTGAACGGCACAGAAACGAGGTCACCCATCTTGATGTACTCAACATCGCGACCGAGTTCAATGACTTCACCGGTGATCTCGTGCCCGAGCGTTTGACCTTTAGGAGCGGTGGTGCGGCCACGCACCATGTGCTGATCGCTGCCACAAATGTTGGTCGCCACGATCTTCAGGATGACACCGTGGTCACATTTGCGGTTCTGTTCCGGTAATTCGAGCTTGGGGTAGTCGATCGTTTCGACGCTCACCTTCCCCGGCTCCACATAGACAACGCACCTATTACCTGGCATAGTGTTCTCCTTTGCGATGCAATTATGCGCACCTGACTCCATCGCGTCGACCTGGCGCGAGGAGCTTCTATCACGAGGGTTCGAGGTTCATGGAACCCCTCTCTCCAAGTACAATATACTGGGTCATGGCTGAAAGTGCATAGGAAAACGGCTTGTGACGCGCTACAACACGGTTGATGAGGTGGTCGCCTGTTACACAATGCAGGTGGTCGCCTGTTACGTAATGCCGGGGGTCGTGCTTAACCTCTCCGATTTTACACCCGCTGTCAAGAAGGTAACTCGATTATTCGGGCCAGATAGGGAATTTTCTGTCCACCTTCGTTACAAAAACCCCCGCCTAGCCCAAAATGGTCAAACTCAATCATAAGTTGCGTTTACTTTCATAGTAGCTTTTTGCCTTTTTTAGGCACTTATTGTCATTGTCGTGTGGAGAATGTAGTATGCAACGGAAAATTGTACGGAACGTCTTATTTAGTACGGTGGCTCTTCTGCTAATTGGCACCAGTTTGATAGCAGTACGCATGGTTGTACGTGCAGACCTCCAACAACCCGTCACCCTCTATGGCCAGGCTGTGCCACTCGTGCAGCAGGCGCGCCTGTTGCAAGCAGCCGATGCCAACCAGCGACTCAATCTCTCCATCGGTCTACAACTGCGCAACCAGGCCGAGCTGGATAGCCTGTTAAGTGCTCTCTATGATCCCCAATCGTCACACTATCAGCAGTATGTAACGCCAGAACAGTATAACCAGTTATTCGCGCCAACGCCTGACCAGGTGCAGCAGGTCGTAGCGTTCTTACAGAGCCAGGGATTGATCGTCACCAGCGTCGCTCCCAATAATCTGCTCATCGATGCGACAGGTACGGTCGCACAGGCCCAGCAGACATTTAACACACGGATCAACACGTACCAACTGGGGAAACGCACCTTTTATGCCAACGCGACGGCACCCACAGTCCCTGGATCGGTCAGCCAATTGATTGCCTCGATCAGCGGCCTGGACAACAGCGTACAGTACCATCCCCTCTACCAGCGCGGCCAGTTCTATCGCCAGTCCATCGCGAAACAGATCGCGAAACAACTACGCTACAACCACCTGGCAGGGCCGACCGGCGGCTACGGTCCAAAAGATCTGACGGGAGCCTACGATGCCGCTCAATTGCATAGCGCGGGTATCCTGGGAGATAACCAGACCGTTGCTCTTTTTGAACTGGATGGCTATCAACCAAACGATGTCGCTCAATATCTCCAGAACTACAGTCTTGGCAATCCCTCTATCAACAAAGTGCTGGTGGATGGTTTTAACGGCTCAGCAGGACAGGGCGCAATTGAGGTCGAGTTAGATATGGAGGTTCTGGCAGCAATGTCCCCTCATGCCAGCCAGATCGTCTACGAAGGCCCCAACACGACGCAGGGACTGAACGATACGTATAACAGGATCGTCACGGATAATAAAGCGCAGATCGTCTCCACCAGTTGGGGGTTGTGCGAAGCAAACACTGGGAATGCTGAACTGCACACGCTCGATGCCATTTACAAGCAGGGCGCCGCGCAGGGCATATCTATCTTTGCGGCCTCTGGCGACTCCGGAGCCTATGACTGCGGTGACACGAATCTCGCGGTAGATTCACCCGCTGGCGACCCCTATATTACCGGCGTTGGCGGTACGAATCTGCAGCTGAATGGGGGAGCGTATGGCACCGAGTCGGTGTGGTCAAATCCGAATGATACCCAGCGCGGCCCCAAAGGTTCTGGTGGCGGCGGCGGCATTAGCAATACCTTCAAACAGCCCGGCTGGCAGACTGGTCCAGGCGTTCACAACCAGTACAGTAACGGCTTTCGCGAGGTACCAGATGTCTCAGCCGATGCCGACCCGGCCACCGGCTATGCAATGTATTGTACGGTGATAAATTCAGGGTGCCCTGGCAGCGGCTGGATCATTATCGGCGGCACCAGTGCCAGTGCTCCACTCTGGGCAGGCAGTACCGCGCTGATCAACCAGTATTTGCAAGCGCAAGGCAAGAAGCGTATCGGTTTCGCCAATCCAGCGCTCTATGGTCTCTTCAATGCGCAGCAGCAGTTTCCTGCCTTCCACGATATCACCATAGGAAACAACCTCTATTACCCGGCTACAAGCGCCTACGACCTGGCAAGCGGCATTGGCTCGCCAGATATCTACAACTTGGCTCGCGATCTGGTCGCGCTCTCCGGTGGTGGGACGCCGACACCGACGCCCTCGCCAACCAGTACTCCCACTCCTATGCCGTCACCGGCAAGCACGCCAACTGTGACACCGACGTCAACCACTACTGCGCCGCCCCCACCGCTCATTAAAAATGGCGATTTTGAAATCGGCCAGGATCCCTGGCAAGAGTCATCAACCAAAGGCTACCAGCTTATAGACCCTTCCAATGCGTATAGCGGTCTGTATAGCGCCTACCTCTGCGGCTATGCAGATTGCAATGACCGTATCTGGCAGAGCATCACTGTTCCAGCGAGCTACAATAAAATCATCCTGACCTACTGGTGGTACTCAGACACAAACAAGACGACCAGGCAGTGCTTAGACACGTTTAGTAGCCAGCTCCTGAATAGTAGTGGCGGCTCGATCCGTACTATGCAGCAGAAATGTAATACGAACGTGACCAACAACTGGGTACAGGAGAGCTTTGACGTTTCCGCCAGTTTACATGCCTACAAAGGTAAGTCGGTCACGCTCTTGTTCCGTGGCACGAACGCCCCTGGAAAACCTCAGACCTCAGATTTCTTTGTTGACGCTGTAGTTGTGACAGTGCAATAGCCGGGCTAGCGGGCGGCCTCCAAACATGTCACTCCCTGTGGCCCGACCAGTGCGCTGTGTCGTACACCTGCAGGGAGGATGAAGCAATCGCCGGGCGCGAGATCAATCGCGCTCATATTCCCAATTGTATCAGCATGGTCGGGTAGTACAAAACGAATAGAGCCGCGCACACAATAGAGAACTTTTTCGTACGTATGACTATGCACAGCATAGCTATCGCCAGGACCGTTTGACCAGGTGTATGGTGTGAGTCCTTCGCGCTGCATACGCTGGAATAACTCTTGTTCCTGTGGCGCTATCGCCTCTTGCCAGCGGAGAACCTGCATCTCTCTTCACTCCTTATTCGCACATTCAGTTCTCAATCAAAAAGAAGATTTCTTACCAGTTTAGAGCCTCATTGTAAACAAAACATCATGTTCCGTCAAAAGAAATGGTAACTAATGGATATGCTTGATATTCATGTGTACCCCCTTGCTCTCAGGATAACAGCGGGGTACAATAAGAGTTAAACATAACCTCAACTACCTTCATGTCGTAGGCTCGAAAGGAGATTGCCGGCCGATGAGCACGACACAGATCGCTGCCGCACTTTTTGAGTTGCAGCAACTCGACCTCGAACTTGATCGCCTTGTATCCGAGGAGCAAGCTGTAACGAATGCCCTGCAAGGAAATTCCGGGCTACAGAAGATGCGTGCAGAATATAACATAGCGCAGCAGCACCTGCGCACTGGCCTGCAAGGTCAGAAGGAAGCGGAATGGGCGCTTGAAGAATTAAGTCAACGCCTTAGTGCGCAAGAGAAACGTCTCTATAGTGGAACGGTAAATAATCCCAAAGAACTCTATTCTTTGCAGCAAGAAGTACAGCGCCTGCGAGCACAGCAGAATCGCTAGGAGGATATGGCGCTGGAGGTGATGGAAGCTGCTGAGTCATTACAGGAGATAGCACATCGTAAAGCTGAAGCGCTTGAGCAGGCAGAAGCAGCCTGGGCCAGGGAAAGCGAGATATTGGTAGCGCGGCGAGATCAACTTGCAGCGCGCAAACAAGAATTACAGGCCAGGCGCGCGCAGATGGCAAGCAGCATCGATGCTGAGATCCTCAGCCGTTATGATGCGATGCGCCGCACGAAGCAAGGCCGGGCTGTCTCTAAGATTGAACAAAATTCGTGCCAGTGGTGCCGCGTAATTTTAACGCCCAGTGAGCTACAGCATGTGCGTACCAGTAAAGACCTGCAAACATGTACAAACTGCGGGCGCATCCTGTACTATGATCGCTAGTGGTAGTTTGTTGACTTCGGGTCAAGCAGAATCAGTAGCGCTCCCGAATCAGCGAGCTTGCGGAAGAGCCCTACTTTGACTTGCTCAAGGACGAATGGAAGGGATCGTAGGCTGTTCCTTGCCACGTTCCATTTGTTGTACAAGTTGCACTTCTTCCTCTTGAGTACTTGGAAGAATACTCTGAATCTCGCGAAGATATTGTTCGAGGCTCTTGGCCTCCTGCTCTCTTTCTTCGTCCACAGTCGTCTCCTTGTTCAAAGAGCACAGGTGAAATTGACGCCCTCGGTGTACCGTGATGGCCTCATTCAATATTATAGCTTCAATAGGGACTCACGGGAATCCGTATGTGACCGAGATTGTTCGTGGCGTTGAGGAAGCTCTGAAGCGCACAGGCTTGCGCCTGGCACTCTCTTTCACTGACGACCAGTCCCTTGAAGAGAGACAATGGCTCGCCAAAATCACTGATCGTGCCACCGATGGAGCAATTCTTGTGTTAGCCCATGGTCAATCCTCCCACTTAGATGAATTAGGAGGACGCGGGATCTCGTTCGTCGTTGTCGATCACCGTGGTGAACTCGGCCCAGATGTTCCATCAGTAGGAGCCACGAACTGGGCGGGTGGACGGGTGGCCGTGGAGTATTTACTGTCGCTTGGGCATAGGCGCATTGCTATGATTGCCGGTCCAGCCTCATTGAGCTGTAGTTTGGATAGGATGGCGGGCTATCGTGCTGCTTTGGAGGCAGCTGGAATACCCATCGATCCCGAACTCATTCGCCCCGGCGATTTTCGCCTCCAGTCTGGCTACATTCAAACCAGCGCTCTGCTCGCTTTGCCTGACCCGCCCACGGCGATCTTTGCCGGAAGCGATATGCAAGCGATGGGCATCTATAAAGCACTCTACCTGCGCAACATTCGCGTGCCTGAAGGCGTGAGCGTGATCGGTTTTGACGATATACCGTTTACTGGCATCGTCAGTCCGAGTCTCACCTCCGTGCGCCAGCCCCTTTTCGACATGGGACGTGTAGCCACCACTATGCTCTTACGCTTGGTTGCAGGCGAATCTCTTGATAGTCTGCGCGTTGAACTGGCGACGACACTGATTACTCGTGAGTCGTGTGCATCTGCGCCATCCCCTTCTTTGAAAACACGTGAAGAGAGCCAGCAATCCACCCTGGAGTAGCTGAGAAAGGAGGTCCCGCCACTGTGGGCTGATGTTGCCTGTAGCAGGCTCTAACGCAGGCAGCTTTCAATTGCAGTGTTACTGTTGACCTGTAGTGCGTTCTACCAGTCATGCTTTCGTTCCTCGCCAACTATCAGTATCCACGACGGCACCGTGGAAGCGGACCAGGGAGGTCCGAGGAGACAGAACTATGCAAGAAAGAATATCTCGCCGCCATTTCCTCCAGGTCACCGGAGGCGTTTCTCTTGCCACCCTCTTATCAGCATGCGGCGGGTTTGGGGTAGGGGGGCAAAGCACATCAGGTACGGGCACGACTATCACGGTCTGGGATATCCGTACCGGCAACGATCAGACGATTATTAATGAGATGGCGTCAGCTTTCAATTCCCAGCATTCTAACATGCATGCCGTCATAGAGTACTTCCAGAACGACCCGTATAAATTGAAATTGCAGGTGGCTATGGGAGCCAAACACCCACCAGATATCTTCTTCGGCTGGGGTGGCGGTATCCTCAAGACCTATGTTGACGCAGGTGATGTCTATGATATGACCGGGGCACTCAATGCCGATTCTAGCTGGAAGAATAGATACCTCCCTTCGGTTATGACAGGAGTAACCTTCAATGGCAAGGTGTATGGCGTGCCCAATAGCGGTGCGCAGCCGGTGGTATTTCTTTACAACAAAGATCTCTTTGCGAAATACCATCTGACTCCACCTACGACGTGGAATGCTCTCCTTCAGACCGTCGGGCAACTCAAGCAAAATGGTGTCTTGCCCATTGCCCTTGGCGGAGGAAGCAAATGGCCGTACCTGATGTACGAGGAGTATCTCGTCGATCGAGTCGGTGGTCCCTCTGCTTTTGATGCCGTCGTGGCTAAGCAATCCAGCGCCTGGTCGAATCCAGCCTTCATCAAGGCCAATACGATGATTCAGCAATTGGTCTCCGTCGGCGCGTTTGGCACGAACTTTGCCTCCGTGAGCTACGACACCGGTCAGGCCGGTGCCCTGCTGTATACTGGCAAGGCAGCCATGCATCTGATGGGCGTCTGGGAATTCAACGCCATTGAGTCGAATAGTCCAGACTTTATCTCGAGCGGCAAGCTGGGCTGGTTCGCTTTCCCCACCGTTGAGGGAGGCACCGGCGACCCTAAGAACCTCGCCGGTAATCTCTGTAATTTCTATTCGATTGCCAGCGCCTCGAAGGCGTCCCAGGCAAGCCTCACCTACCTCAAGGAAGCCGTTCTCAGCGACGCTGAGGTATCCAAGTTCATCAACAACGGCGAGGTGCCACCTGTGCAGGGGATTGAGAGTAAGCTCAGCGGCGCTCCGCACGGCGATTGGCTCCTATTCATCTATCACTCGATTCTCCAGGCTCCGCATTATCAACTCTCCTGGGACCAGGCGTTACCAGCACAGCCTTCGCAGGCGATCCTGACGAACCTGGACCAGCTGTTCTTGAACCAGATTAACCCGCAGCAGTTCTCGGCCAACATGAATCAAACCTTAGGCAGTTAAGCATGCGTTGTGCTTCTGGCCGCCGACGCCGCCAGAAGCACAACAAATAGGTCGGAAATCAGCCTCTACATTCTTAGGAAGGAGACCTCACATGAGCGTGACACCCGTAAGCGTGGCACCCGTAAGAATAAAACGACGCGCCAACTGGTTCGCCGTGCTATTTACAGCACCGGCCCTGGCGTTTTTCACCGTGTTTGCCCTGGTCCCTGTGGTCGTCGCAGTCTATCTGAGCTTTGTACGCTGGGATGGGATTTCTCAGGCCACGTGGGTGGGACTCAAGAACTGGGCTAACCTCTTTTCTGATGCGGTACCGCGCACTGCTGGGCATCTTCTACTTTGTGCCGCTCCTCTTCTCGACCGTGGCTATCGGCATCACCTGGGTAGCGCTGCTGGACCCAAACTTTGGGCTCATTAACATCCTGCTCAAATCCATTGGAGTCCCTGGCCTCGCCAAAGGCTGGTTGGGGAACCCGAACCTGGCCTTTTATGTCGTGACGTGTGTCATTGCCTGGCAGTTCATTCCTTTTCACGCTCTACTCTACATGGCGGGAGCCCGCCAGATTCCACACGAGTTGTACGAAGCGGCTCGAATCGATGGCGCTGGCGTGTTCACGAAGTTCTTCTCCATCACTTTGCCACAACTGAGGTACACCATCGTCACGTCCACGGTCCTGATCTTGACTGGCGCTCTGACCTACTTTGACCTGATCTGGGTGATGACACAGGGTGGCCCCGGCTTCGCGACGAGAATCCTGCCAGTGCAGATGTACATTTCTGCCTTTCAGAATCAGCTAATAGGCTATGGCAGTATGCTGGCGGTCCTCCTGGCAGCGACTGGCATCATCCTCTCGTTTGTATTGCTCAGGGTCACTGGTTTCACAAAGATGGCAAGCCAGCTCGAAGGATTGTAGCCCGTACAGGGAGAACGAAGAAAGGAGAACAAAAGGATGAGCATGAATACAACCACAACCACTCTCGGTACGAGGAAGAAGTCACAACTTAGGAAGCAAGCCATCACCTGGAGTAGAGTAGGACGGGTGATACCGCCTGCGTTTGGAGTCATCTGGCTGGTGATTGGCTTCTACCCGGTGCTCTTCATCCTACTTACCAGCCTGCGCTCTCAAGCTGGCTTTTTCTCAGAGAGTCCCTGGTTGCCGACAACTCACCCCACGTTGAGCAACTACACCAACGTGTTGAACAACGGGTTCGCACTCGATGTCGTCAACAGTGCGTTTGTGACGGTGATCAGCATCGTGCTTATCGTCATCGTCTCGTTATTGGCGGCCTATGCCATTAGCAGGGTGCGGAGTCGCTTTGTGGCGGTGGTGTTTAGCCTGTTTCTGCTTGGACTGGCTATTCCCCTGCAAGCAACCATCATTCCGCTCTACGTCATCATCAGTGGGATGGGCCTCTATGATTCGCTGTACGCGCTCATTTTGCCCTACGTCGCCTTCGGCATCCCTTTATCGGTGCTCATTCTCGTCACGTATATTCGCGATATTCCCCAATCGCTCTTCGAGTCCATGCAGCTCGATGGGGCGAGCAACCTGCGGATTTTGCTCAGGTTGGTTATTCCCTTATCGCGATCGGCCCTCATTACCGTGGTGATCTACCAGTGCATCCAGGTGTGGAATGGTTTCCTCTTTCCCCTGGTGTTGACGCAAAGTCCTGAAGTGCGCGTACTGCCTCTCGCCCTATGGAGCTTCCAGGGCCAGTATGGTTCCAATATTCCTGCCATCATGGCGGCAGTGTTTCTTTCAGCAGTGCCGATCATCCTGTTGTACATCTTTGGCAGGCGTCAGCTGCTGAGTGGCTTGACTGCAGGCTTTAGTAAGTAACCTACGATTTTGCGCACGAAGGGAAGGAACAAGCTTCACAACGAGAGGGAATGGCTCATGCCAACAAACGTTTTGACCGCAAAGGGGGCGTCCATTGTCGACAACACAGGCCAGCAGGTCAGTTTGCGCGGCTTTGGCCTGGGCGGATGGATGAACATGGAGAATTTCATCACCGGCTATCCTGCCAACGAGGAAGCTCAACGACAGGCCATCCGCCAGGTGTTGGGCAATGACAACTACGAATTCTTCTTCGATCGCTTCCTGGAGTATTTCTTCGAACGCGACGATGCCCAGTTCATTGCATCCCTGGGGCTCAACCTGCTGCGGCTTCCCGTCAACTATCGCCATTTCGAGTCTGATATGGAGCCGTTTGTCATTAAGGAAGAGGGCTTCAAGCACCTGGATCGGGTGATCGACCTGTGTGCCGAACAGCAGATCTACACGATCATTGACCTGCATGCTCTGCCCGGCTACCAGAATCAGGCCTGGCATAGCGACAACCCGACCCACAAAGCCTTCTTCTGGCAGCATAAGCACTTCCAGGACCGCGTGATCCACCTCTGGGAAGTGCTTGCCACCCGGTACAAGGGACATCCGTGGGTGGCAGGCTATAATCCCATCAACGAGCCGGGTGATGCTAGTGAAGAGATGATCGTGCCCTTCTACCGACGGCTCTACGAGGCCATTCGCGCCATCGATCCTGATCACATTCTCTTTCTGGAAGGCAATCGCTACTCGATGGAATTCCATATGTTTACGGAGACCTGGCCTCATGTCATTTATACCGTGCATGACTATGCGCTCCCCGGATTCATCGACGGAGGTCCCTATCCCGGCATCTCTCGGGGAGAGTATGTTGATAGGTCTGTTCTGGAGGAAACGTTTTTGCGGCGCACGGCCTACATGCGGCGAACGGGAACGCCGATCTGGGTAAGTGAGTTCGGGCCAGTTTACCTGGGAGAGTCTGTTGCTGATGCCATGCGCTACCAGGTCTTGAGAAGGCTGTTGCAACCCTTCCTAGAGAAAAAGGCCCGTCTGGGCGTAGACACATGGGGCAGCGTGGATACCCATATTCGCCCTCTTATACAGCCGCTCGAGGAGACCTTCGCAAAGGAGTTTCCCGACTACCATCCCTTCCCTTTCGGTACTCAATGGATGATCAATCGACTGGTGCGATACATCCTGCTTGCAGAGCCACTGCTACAGGAGTTTGCAGCACTCTTTAAGGGAATGGATGAGCAAGACATCGATACAGTGATGCAATCCTTCCAGTTCAAGCACTGTGTACAACGCACTGAATTAGCCAGGATAGTATCGGCCTTCCATTAGTTTTTTGACGGGAAATGACAACATCTCTTCATGAGGCCTGTAGAGGGCCTCTACAGTGAGCAATGTACCCTTTCATCAAAAAACTACCGGAAGGTCATTTGACCAAACCATGAGCCGGAAAGATAGCAAGGAATACATACATGTCCACACCATCCTACCGCGACCCGAACGCTTCCATTGAGGACCGGGTCGAGCACTTACTCGCCCTCATGACTCTGGACGAGAAGTTGGCTCAGCTCAGCTGCCTCTGGAGCACCTCTTTCGTGAGCACGGGCACTTTCGACCCCAATGCCGTTGCCGAGCAGATGCCGCACGGAATCGGACAGGTCACTCGCATTGGCGCCTCGACTGGCCTGCACCCAGAGGAGAGTGCCGCGCTCATGAACGCTATTCAAAGTCCACGGGAGGGTTCTGCCACCGTGATGCGACAGTCTTTCCCCAGGGCATTGGGCTGGCCGCGACCTGGGACCCGGACCTCGTCAAGCAGGTGGCCAAGGTCATCCGCACCCAGATGATGGCAGTTGGCGCACGGCACACACTGGCTCCAGTCCTTGATATCGCCCGTGACCCGCGTTGGGGAAGGGTGGAGGAAACCTATGGCGAAGATCCTGTGCTGAGCGGAATCATCGGGACCGCCTACGTCCAGGGCTTACAGAGCGACGACCTGCGTGACGGAGTGGCTGCCACAGGTAAGCACTTCCTTGGCTACGCTATGTCAGAGGGCGGGCGCAACTGGGGTCCTGTTCAGATGGGTCCACGAGAGTTGCGTGAGGTCTACGCCGAGCCCTTCGCCGCTGTGATCCGCAACGCCGGACTCGCCACGATCATGAACTCCTACGCGTCCGTCGACGGACTGCCCTGTGCAGGCAGCCCCGCCATCTTGACCGGGTTGCTGCGTGAAGAACTCGGCTTCGCCGGAGCTGTCGTCGCGGATTACTCTTCCGTCTTGCAGCTCATGACCTACCATCATGTCGCGGCCACTCCAGGTGAGGCCGCTCGGCTCGCTCTGTTGGCTGGGCTAGATATGGAGCTACCTGCTGTGGACTGCTATGGAGCGCCACTGAAAGCCGAGGTCGACGCTGGACGGGTGCCACTTGAGGTCGTTGACACAGCCGTTCGACGCGTACTTCGTCTCAAATTCCAGCTCGGGCTCTTCGAGCACCCTTATGTTGATGCGGAAGCCGCCAACGGGGCATTCCAGACTCTTGAACAGCGTGCGCTGGCCCGTAAAGCCGTCGCAAAGTCGACCATCCTGCTGACCAATGACGGGGTACTGCCGCTGGCTTCTACGGTGAAGCGTGTTGCGGTCATTGGACCCGGTGCCGACGACGGACGGCTGCTGCAGGGAGATTACCACTACCCTGCTCACCTGGAGATCTTCTACGCAGCCCCTCCGAATATCGTGGCAGAGGGGCTTCTCCCTCCACCGGCTCGCGGGAGCTACGCACCTGGTCCGTATTTCACTCCGCACATCACCCCTCTTGTGGGCCTGCGCGCAGCTCTAGGCAATGATGTCGAGGTCCGCTATGCCAAAGGCTGTGAAGTGCTGGGCGATGACCAGTCTGGCTTTGCTGAAGCGATGCAGGTGGCGCGGAATGCCGACGTAGCTGTGGTCGTGGTCGCCGGACGCAGTGGCATCTTGCGACCGGTCACGGTCGGAGAGGGTAACGACGCGACCAACCTCGACCTCACTGGCGTGCAGCAGCAACTCATCGATGCCATTTCCACCACCGCTAAGCCACTTGTTGTCGTCGTGCTCAGTGGGCGCGTCCATACGCTTGCTTCCATCGCTAGGAGAGCGAACGCACTGCTCCAGGTGTTTCCGCCAGGAGAAGAAGGTGGCAACGGTCTGGCCGACGTGCTTACGGGCAAGGTGAATCCGAGCGGTCGCCTGCCAGTGAGCATGCCACGCTCGGTCGGTCAGGTCCCCAACCACGTTGGGCCTCGTGCAGGAGGTGACCGCGCGATGTTCTTCGGCGATTATATCGACTCGCCGACCTCCCCGCTGTTCGCCTTCGGGCATGGGTTGAGCTACACCACCTTTGCCTACAGGGATCTGACCGTGCAGGCGACGAGGACCACTGAGCCGATTGAGGTCTCCATAGAGGTGCGCAACACCGGAGATCGCGCAGGCGATGAGGTGGTGCAACTCTACTACCGTGACCAGGTCGCCTCAGTCGCCCGTCCCGAGCGCATACTGCTCGGGTTTGCCCACCGCGCCCTCGCACCTGGGCAGGCGCGCAGGGTCACGTTCATTGTGCATCCGTCCCGGCTCGCCTTCTTCGACCCACACATGCGGTTCGTCACCGAGCCGGGAGCCTTCACCTTCAGCATCGGGGCCTCCTCGGCCGACATACGAGCTGAACAGACCGTAACCCTCGACGGCCAGGTCGTCGAATACCTGCAGCGGGAGATCGTAGCCACAAAGGTGGCAATTGCATAACCTTCCCGAATCGGGTTGGCCTTTCGGGAGGTTTTGAGAGCATTTAACAAGAACAAGTGTAATTAAGAAGGAGGAGCTAATGACGACATCAATACCACAGCATGCAGCGCATGAGTGGACCAGCGACGAGTACGTCCCGAGGAAAGAGGAGAAATTTAGCTTTGGGCTCTGGACAGTCGGCAACCGGGGACGCGATCCCTTTGGCGAGTTCGTTCGCCCAAAGCTTGATCCAGTCAACATCGTGAAGAAGCTCTCGGAACTGGGTGCCTGGGGCGTTAATTTGCACGATAACGACCTGGTCCCCTTCGATGCGACACCGACCGAGCGTGACCGCATTGTGCGTGAGTTCAAGCAGGCACTCTCGGAGTATGACATGGTCGTGCCGATGGCGACCACGAACCTCTTCTACCATCCGATTTTCAAGGATGGAGCCTTCACCTCGAACGATCCAGCAGTACGCGCCTACGCTCTCCAAAAGACGATGCGGGCGATTGATCTGGGCGCTGAACTGGGGCAACCACCTATGTGTTCTGGGGTGGACGTGAAGGCACAGAGACAGAAGCCGGGAAGGACCCGGTTGTAGCTGTCAAGCGGATGCGCGAGGCGATCAACTTCCTGTGTCAGTATGTCTTGGAGAACGGTTACCAGATGCGCTTTGCTCTGGAGCCGAAGCCAAATGAGCCACGCTCCGATCTCTATCTACCCACCATTGGGCACATGCTTGGCTTCATCTACACACTTGACCATCCAGAGATGGTGGGTCTCAATCCCGAAGCGGCACACGAGCTGATGGCAGGTCTCAACTTTGTGCATGGAGTGGCACAGGCACTTGAGGCAGGCAAGCTGTTCCATATTGATCTCAATGATCAGAAAGGGCCACGCTATGACCAGGATTTCCGCTTCGGCAGCGAGAATCTCAAGTCGATGTTCTTCCTGGTCAAATTGCTGGAGGAGAAGGGCTACACCGGGCCGCACCACTTCGACGCGCCTGCTCACCGCACCGAGGACGAGCAGGGCGTCTGGGATTTCGCTCTGGGCTGCATGCGGACCTACAACATCTTCAAGGAGAAGGCGAAGCGCTTCACTGCTGACCCGGAAATTCAGGGGCTCTTGCAGGAGATTCACGGTGGCGATCAGACCTACGGCGGGCTGCTCAATAGATATAGCACTGAGACAGCTCGTAAATTGAAAGAGGCAACCTTTGATCTCGAGACGCTCGCTAAGCGAGGCTTCCAGTATGAGAAGCTCGATCAACTCACGATTGAGCTTCTACTGGGCGTCCGCTAGCTGGCGCGCAGGATCTTTGTCATAGCGGGCCTCGCTTTTGAAGCAACACAACAGGAGATCCGAGCAAACTGGCAGATAGAAACCTTTCCGTTGGCAACTCTCAGTTGCACATTGGGTGAAAGAATTGAAGGAGTAGCGGTGTCGTGCTGGCATATGCCTCTACTCCCCAAGTAGATATATCTGGACCCATCCCTCGCGTCCATACCTTCAATCATGCGGTTCCTCATGCCTGGTATCTCATGGGTGTCACTCAGGGAGCGGGCTTCTCGCTGCGCTGGGTGCGTGATAACATTGGCTTGCCAGAGTGTGCACTGGAACACTGGACTGGCATTGATGCCTACGAGTTATTGACAAAAGAGGCGGAACAGATCGCTCCGGGCTGCGATGGTCTGTTCTTCTTGCCGTATCTTCAGGGAGAGCGCACGCCGCACCTCGACCCCTGGGCGCGTGGCGGCTGGATTGGTTTAACGGCGAGCCATGATCGCCGCCATCTGATACGGGCTGTACTGGAAGGAGTAGCCTTTAGCTTGAAAGATTGTTTCGCAATTCTTCGCGAACAGGGATTGCAGCTGGAACAGGTGCGGGCGACAGGTGGTGGTGCAAAGAGTCCCCTCTGGCGCCAGATCCTCACGGATGTGCTTGGAGTGGAGTTGGTGACGACGAACGCTCATGAAGGGCCCGCTTTTGGAGCGGCTCTGCTCGCAGGAGTGGCGAGTGAGGCTTATCATTCAATACAGCAGGCATGTGATTCTACGGTACGTATCGTCGAGCATACCGAGCCACGTCCAGAGATCGAGCAAATCTATGCCCGAACGTATGAAACCTATCGCGCACTCTATCCGGCCTTGAAACCGATTCTGAGTTCCCCATCATGACCGAACCTGCGTTTCATCTCACGAACAGCCTTTTCGAGCAACTGAGTCACTTCTTCTCTCCCGATGGCCAACGCCTCGGGATTACACTGATGCTCGGTCGGCTTCTTGCTGAAGCAGGCTAGGAGTTGAACTGAATGACGAGGTGTGCCGCCAACGCGTCCAACCTGGGACGCTCTACTCTGGCGAGGCTGTGTAGAGTTCAGTTTAAGGATGCTCCTCTGCACTCTACACCTACCGGAATAAGTCCGGCGGTTGCCTCAATACAAAAGAAAAATGGAGGATATCATATGGAGTATCGCACACTAGGAGTACCCTTTCAAATAGGCTTATGAATGAGCGACATTGACGCTTGGTAAGCTCAAATTTCACTTTTGCCAATAGTCTAAATGCTTCCAAGTTGATCATGCGGCAAGCTCCTGTGACTGGGTAGAACGCTTATCAGGCGCAAAAGGACTGCCGATATGACGAAGCAGGTCATCAGGAGTAAGGGTGAGCGTCTCAAAGTGCGTTCTGGCATCAGCCAGCAGCGTCTCAAAGTCGCTACGGTGATGATTATGCGTGACAATACGGCGGGAGATGCGCCAGAGCCACTCGATGCGATTGGCATCCGGATCATAGGCAGGGGTGTAAACCAGAGACACCTGATCGGAGAGTTCGGCCAGCATGTTCCGCACGAGCAGGGACCCCTGAGCCGTATGGGTCTTGAGATTGTCCGTAATGATGATCGCGACACGCCCACGCTCCTTCGAACGAGCCACTGCCGCGCGCACCTGTTCACAAAAGACATCAGCAGTTCGTCCAGGGGCGATCCTGCCATCAAACCACCCATCGCGCCAGTCCACCAGCCCAAAGCCATAGACCTTGCGGTTATCGCCCGGCGCTTCCACCAGACGTTGCCCACGACGCCCTTTGAGGCACCAGACCCGTGTAAGGGTTGGGTGAAAGGCAAACTGCACCTCATCCTGCAAGTAGAGATCAGCTCGCGGGAGCAGCACCAGGAGTCCCGACACATCGGCAGGAAGTTGACTCCACAGATCAGCTTCGACCAGGTCTCGCACGGGTAGAGGTTCAGGGGCTGTGGCTCCTGCTAACACGACCTCTACCCTCAGTCTTTTCCCACGTAACCCGCTTGTTCTGCCGCTTTGCGCCGTAAGGTCCACGTCGGGCGTTTGCAGACGTACCCATTGGCATGCAAGTACATGCGCACCGTCTCCTCCGTGACTTTTATCCCTGTGCACTGACCCAAATACTCAGCGAGCAACTCGGTGCTCCAGTTCGCGCTACTCACGCCGACCTCATGAGGATCCAACTCGATCACGCGCAGCAACTCGGCTTCCCAGGCTGCCGTGACCCTCCGCTCCCTGCCTGGCGGCGTACGCCGAGGCACCGCATCCAGTCCTCCAGCTAAGAAACGCTTGAGCACACGGGCTACGGTGTCCTCGCTCCGCAACACGATGCGGGCAATCTGTGGCACTTTGTAGTCTTGCTGGGCTAGCAGAATCATCTGATAGCGCGTCCGGCTCTCCACATTGGGCGTGTCTTCATAACGGCGATGCAACTCGGCAAGGGGTGCTGTTTCTAATGGCGGTAAAGTGATTGGGGCTGTCATACGTTCCTTCCTTCTCTTCAATCTTCCACACACTTTTCCTCATTGTATCATTATTCCGCAAGGCTTGCCTGGAAGCATTTAGTTAACCCAATGTGCGACTTATTCGCCGCAGGCAGCCCGCAACTTCACAAAAAAAATTATTGCGAAGAGCGTAGCGATGAGGCTCCGGAAAAACCTGCACATTGCGTTAGTTAAATGTTTCCCCTTCAAGGCTAGAGAATCTTTAGATTCAAGATATTGACAAACCAGTCCATCTTCTTGTACTCTATAATTGTTGAGAAAATTGTTTGCATAAGTTCTGGCTTAGCCAGTTAGTTCAAGAGGAGGTGCAATATATGAGAAAGCACATCTATACCCAAATTGTGCTTGCATGCACCTTGTCTACCCAGCTGACGAGAGGGGTAATGAGCGGTGACTGCCTGGCCAGGAGCCTGGTATAATTGTAAAAAAGAACCTCCTGGCATCCACTTCCTGGCAGGACATGACTCCATTCTTCCCTCCGCACATGGTAGACACAGACACATCGAATGTAGTGAAACCATGTTTTTTTATTCTCCTGGAGGGAAAGCATTGATTAACGATCCGGATATTCTTACCGGCGTGATTCTCAACGGCGCACATGGCATTTATGACGTCCATACCAGCGAGGGCGTTCTGCGCTGTACCTTGCGCGGCAAACTCAAAAAAGCCTTTGCACAGGCTCAATCTGCAAAATCAGTAGGGAAAGTTCGTCCACGTGACGACAAGGTGCTGCTTACTACATCCCGTACTGAACGCATGGAGCGCCGCGACACCACCGAAACGCCTCTTCCCTCACGGCTATCCGTGGGTGATTACGTCAAACTGCGCCGCCTCGACCCAACAACGGGCATGATCGAGGAGATTTTACCGCGTCAAACTGCGCTAACGCGCAGGGATACAGGCTCAACATCGAAAAAAGTGATCCAGCAAACCATGCTTGCCAATCTTAACCAGGTTATTCTGGTTTTTGCTACCACACAGCCTGTACCGCATTTCGGCATGCTTGATCGCTACCTGACCATCTGTGAGTCGGCAGAGATTCATCCTATCATCTGTCTCAATAAAGTTGACCTGCCACACGAACCGAGGATAGAAGAAGAGGCGGCACTGTATAATCGGCTCGGCTACACAGTCATATGGACAAGCACCCACACTGGAGAGGGTATTGACCTGTTACGTGCTTTGCTCAAAGATCATACGTCACTCTTTACCGGTCCCTCGGGCGTGGGAAAGTCCTCGCTGGTCAATACCATCGAATCAGGCATGGCGATTCGCACAGGCCTCGTCAGCGATGCCACGGGCAAAGGAAAGCATACAACAACAGGTTCGCAGCTGTATCCGTTATCGGGTGGAGGCTGGCTGGCCGACTCGGCAGGTATTCGTGCCCTGGCCGCGTGGAATATCCCTCCCGAGGATCTCGCCGCCTGCTTTGTCGAGTTCCGCCCATACCTCGGCGAATGCCTCTACTCAGATTGTATGCATCTCGATGAAGATGGCTGTGCCATTCTCCAGGCCGTTAATGACGGCGTTATTAACGGCCGTCGCTATACGAGTTACGTACGCATCGTTACCGGTGAGGAACGATAGTAGCAAATCAAGTAAAAGCCCCTGATAGCCGTAAGGTGCCGGGGGCTTTGCTTACTGTATTTCCTCGCTTAACCCCACCACCACCTCCTTGTCCTCCTCCTCCAAAACAGTACGTGGATCAAGCAGCAGCGTATCGCGCAGAATGCGCGTAACAATCGGGATACTTCTCAAGCGCAAACGTTTTGCCAGTTCATCCAGCGGCAGAGCAACCTGGTCAGCATCGATTGCTAACAACATCGTGGGCAGCATTTCCCCTGGGAGGGAACCACCTCCGACGGTCGACTCTCCACGTTGCGTACGTGCAGCAATACCCTGTGCTCGCAGCTTCGTAGCCCATCGCGTAGCCCGGGAAGCAAGGCTCTCAGGCCGCGCCGCTATCATACGCCAGATCGGGATATGCTGCGATGCCTCCTTGCGTTGATAGTGCCTCAGCGTGGCTTCCAGGGCTGCAAGAGTCATCTTATCAATTCGCACAGCACGCATCAGAGGGTGCTTGGCGATTCGCGCCAGTATCTCAGCCTTCCCCACCAGGATACCCGCTTGTGGCCCGCCCAGTAACTTATCGCCGGAAAAGCAGACGACATCGGCTCCCGCAGCCAGGCTCTCCTGTGGCATCGGCTCGTGGGCCAGCCCGTATTCTGCGCTGTCAAGCAGGCAGCCGCTGCCGAGATCATCCATCACGAGCAGGTTATGCCGCTGGGCAAGCTCAGCCAATGCAGCGATAGGAGTGGATTCGGTAAAGCCGCTGATCACGAAATTGCTGGGATGCACGGCTAAAAGGACTGCCGTGCGTTCACTGAGCGCCGCCTCGTAATCGCTGATGCGAGTGCGATTAGTCGTGCCGGCTTCAACCAGCAGGCAGCCACTCTGGCGCATCACATCGGGAATGCGAAATCCACCACCGATCTCCACCAGCTGCCCGCGCGAGATAATCACCTCGCGTCCCATTGCCAGCGAACTCAGTGCCAGCAGTACCGCCGCGGCATTGTTGTTGGTGACAAGGGCAGCCTCCGCTCCTGTCAATTCTCGTAGCAGCGCGAGTACATGTGTATGGCGCGAACCACGCTTGCCTTCCTCTAGGTCATATTCCAGGTTGGAGTAACCCCCTGCCACCTGCTGTACTGCCCGTAAAGCCTCCTGGGACAGAGGAGAGCGTCCCAGGTTGGTATTGATAATCACACCTGTGGCATTGATGACCGGCCGCAGGTGTGGCTGCTGTTCCTGCTGGAGGGCGTGTTCTGCTGCAGCCAGTAGTTGTTCAGGGGGAGGACACAGTGAGCCGTTGAGAATATCAAATCGCGCTTGCGCAATAGTGGCGCGTAAGGTACGTAATGTCATGCTGCGAGAATATTGCGCAATCAGCCTCAATCCGCTAGGCGATTGCAGAAGCTCATCAATCGATGGCAAGAGACGCAATTGGTTCTGATCAATGCCCATAAAAAAGCTCCAGCATGCGACCACCCAAAACCGATCGCCTCAACGCTAGGCAACCGTATATAGTAGGGGTGACCCTTGCGGTCACCCTGCCCCCCTGGCGGTCTTGCGGTCACCCTGCCCCCCTCATGCCCATAAACCACCCTCCCATCAATGCAAAGCGTAATACAGCGTAATCGCCAGGCTGTTAGCAACTTTACCCATGATCGAGCGCAGATCGGCCTCATTGAGCTTGCAAATAGCGTACTGGTCGGCCAGGAGAGAGCGCAATACAGGATACATCAACTCAGTTTTAACCAGGCTGTCGGTATCCAGCAGTGGATAATCACGTTTCAAGAGGATGTGGTGATACGGGCGCAGCTTACCCCGGTAGGAGGTCAGTGCAACAACATTTACAGCGCCCGCGTGACGACAAAACGGGTCGCCCGAGACGACAAGCGCAGGATGCCAGTCAAGGATACGCTTCTCTTCAATACCTGGAGGCAGCGACGGATAACCGAAATTGACCCAATACACCATACCGAACTGTACAGGTGTCTGATACGTCAGGGCATCCGGTGTAAGTTCTGGTGGATGAGGCATCGCTTAACTACATATCTTCTACTACAGGACACTATGGATGGGCATAAGAGATTGCCGGCGCGTAGGAAAGCATTTCGCTGGCTTCAAGCTGAGCATGGAAACAGGCGCTGGTAAGTGGCCAGGAGCGGACAACTAGACTTAAGCGCTCTTCACGTTCATCTTGACTCTCTTCCTGAAGGGCAACAGCTATGATTTCCATTTCACGCTGGTACTGTTCTGCAAGTAAGGAAGAACGACCGAAGTCATAATTTGTCGCCATAAAGAACACCTCTTTATTTCCAATGTTCAAACGTCGTACGAAATCCGTGGGAAGACTGTGATGTAACAGAATATCACAATGTAATATCGCAAGGTACAAGCGACGAGGTATAGGTTTCATCTCTAACGTTGGTGATTATACCAGCAATTTTCGAAAGACGCAATGGTTTTAGCGCCATTTATAGCTGTGCTAGTAAATAGTTACCAGATTGTGATAGTTGCGCCAGATATTTCCTTTGTCTGCCGGTCATAAATGCTTGACATGGCACAAAGCGTCGGCTATAATAGGCACTCAGGGATAGCGCATAATTACGCTATTGTCAAGGATCAAAGAGGCACGTCGATCACTCAGATAGTGCGGAAGCGTGCTTTTGTGACGAATGTAGCAGGTTTTTGAGTCTCTTCGTCGGTCTTCTTCGTCTCTACTGCTCCAGCTTAATTTCATAGCATGGGCAATCCTGACGCAGCTATACTATACTACACCCGGCGAAAGCTCCGCATTCCGGGCAGTTACCAAAGCGGTCAACTGGGGCTGACTGTAAATCAGCTGTCTTCGACTTCGGGGGTTCGAATCCCTCACTGCCCACCCAAAAAACCTGCCCGTGTGGCGCAGCGGTAGCGCACAGTCTTGGTAAGACTGGGGTCATGGGTTCAATTCCCATCACGGGCTCCTGTGGTTTCTGAAGATGCTTGCTTGCAATGGCACGCATCTTTACGAAGCCCGCAGTCGACCCCTTGAGGGTACGTACTGCAAGGACGTACAAAAGCTTTTGCTGCCGTCTTCTGAAAAGGTCGTCACTTCCCCCAGGGTCCCGGGTTCTACCCATTTGAGGGTACCATAAGGTTTGAAGTTACTGTCACTAGTAGCGGGAAGTTTTAGTAGAATAGGCGATCAGTCTACCAGGAGACGGCTGCTGCATGTCTATACCCGTTGATTGCTATCTGATCGCAGATAGAATTGCAGGAGGAGCCACATCAGGAAATG
>VBHI01000005.1 GCA_005881495.1 Chloroflexota bacterium | reverse complement strand
AGGGGGGATATAGTTACCGCTATTGACTTTGTCGTCTCTGTTGGACTAGAGGTAGACGTAGGAATTACCGTGTCAGTCTGTTTGGGTTGGTTATAATGAAACGTTGTGGAGGTGTTTGAACTGGGGTTATATAGAAGAAAATATAAACCGCCTACGAATAATAGCAATACAGCACAAATGCTTTTAGCAATCTTTAACATACTCTATTCTTTGGCTACCTTCTCAGTTTATTTCAGAAGAAGGAACGAAAATATTGACGACTCTACCATAGCAAGTAAAGTATATGATAGTCCCCAACTGTTAAGAAATTTTTGGGTCGAAAATAAGGCTGAGCTTTAACAGATAACATTGTACTGCCCTCATTAGAGTACACGCAAACGTTTAACGTCAATGAAATAGTACCTTCGAATTGCCTTCAGCAAAAACGACTTACAGGGAATGAGCCTTTTGCGCATTGACGGAGAATTTGGAGAAGAGGAGCACGAGTTGCCCTTCATAAAATCCTGCCGGCAAAAGGAATCTTGCGGATGAAGCTGCTGATCAGGAAGCAGAGCGGGAGCGCGATGAGCACTTAATAAAGAATAATCTGCTTTGGCCACGGCTCTCGTTGACATTGTGTCCAAACATCATCAATAAACGTGAGCGAGAAAAGCATCTGGAACCGATGAGACCATCTCGCCCCTTTTTCAGTAAACGTAAAAGCTGAACCTTCTTTTTTTATCCAGCCGAGCAGTTTCATTGCTACTATGAGCAGTCTGAAATCCTTGATCAAATCACGCTAAGGAAGACCACTCGCCAGCAGAATAGTTTTGCGGTATGATACAGGAGGCATTGCCCTGTGACCGTCTTGCTATCCATGTCCCTCAAAGAGAGAGAAGAACAGATGCGAAATACCCCTGCCCCACGAGGCGCGCTGCCACAGGGGGACACACCAGGAAGCACGAGCGAGCAATTGCTCCTGGTCACGAAACTCGCCTTGCCACCAGTCCGTGCCGACCTGGTTCCTCGCCCGCGCCTGACGAACCAACTCCAACTTGGCATACAACGCCCGCTCACGCTCATCGCAGCCCCTGCCGGCTTTGGCAAGACCACCCTCCTCTCTACCTGGCTCGAGCACGCTTCTCTTCCAGCTGCCTGGATCTCTTTGGAGCATGACGATGATGATCTCACACGCTTCTGGTCCTATGTGTTCACTGCTCTCTCGCGCGTCCATCCTGATAGTGGGACATCCGCCCTGTCGCTCCTTCAGGCATCCACTCTCTCGCCTCTTCCACCCATAGAAATCGTCCTGACTGTCTGGATCAATGATCTTGCTGCCCTGCCACACCAGGTTGCGCTTGTGCTAGATGACTACCATTTGATTACCGCGCAACCAATCCATCGATCTATCACATATCTCCTCGACCACCTGCCACCTCAACTTCACCTGGTCATAGTGACAAGGGCTGATCCCCCTCTTTCCCTGGCACGCCTGCGCGCACGTGGTCACTTGACCGAGATTCGCGCAGCTGATCTCCGCTTCACCGCTGAGGAAACGGCAGCATTCCTGACTCGTGCGCTCGGACTGGAGCTTTCAGCTCAGGACATCGCTACTTTGGAGGCACGCACGGAGGGCTGGATTGCGGGCTTGCAGCTGGCAGCCCTGTCGATGCAGGGGCGAAAGGACATTCCAGGATTTCTCGAGGCTATTACCGGGAGTCACCGCTACATCATCGACTACCTGGTTGAGGAGGTGCTTGCCCGGCAGCCTGAGCCTGTCCAGACCTTTCTACTCCAGACAGCGATCCTTGAACGACTCCAGGGATCACTCTGTGAGGCCGTGATGGGAGAGATGCGAGAGCCTGGCGAGGAGGCAAGCGGTCAGGCGATGCTGGAGCAGTTGGAGCAGGCTAATCTCTTCCTCACGCCTTTGGATGATGAGCGACTCTGGTATCGCTACCACCAGCTCTTCGCTGAGGCGTTGCGCCATCGCTTGCAGCGCAGGCAGCCTGCCCAGGTGCCCGAACTCCACCGGCGTGCGAGCACCTGGTATGAGCAGCATGGCCTGGTGCGCGACGCCGTTCACCACGCTCTGGCAGCAGCAGATTTCGAGCAAGCGGTACGCCTGATGGAGCAAGCAGTCGACTCTCTTGTCAGGCGGGGCGAGATCGCAACGCTCCAACGATGGGTAGACGCACTGCCACATGAACTGATTCTCTCCCACATCGAGCTCTCTGTCTGGCAAGGGTGGCTTCTGTTCGTCAGCGGGAAGCATGCTGCTGCTGAACGGCATCTTCAGGATATCGAGCGTACATTTGGTATCAACCGGGCATCGGCTGAACATTCAGAGCAACAGACGATGGCGAGTGGAGCATTCAATCAGACTGCAATCCTTGGTCGGATAGCCGCAATCCGTGCGTCTATCGCTGTCACTCAAGGAGATCTTCCGCGTACCATCGCACTCTCACGCCTCGCCCTTGAGTATCTCCCTCAAGAGAGCATGGCACGCGCGTATGTCGCCTGGTACCTGGGCAAGGCGCACTGGTTGAGCGGCGATATGGAAGCAGCGAGCATTGCTCTTGTAGAGGCCTCTCGCGTCAGTTGGGAGGTGGATCACCCCTACGCTGTCTTTCTCGTTGCCCATGACCTGGCTCATTTGCAAATAACGCAAGGACATCTGCACCAAGCAGATCAGACCTATCGCCAGGCACTTCAGCTTGCCATACAGAGGGGTGGACACCAACCGGCGCTAGGTCCGGCCTATGTGGGCAGGGGCAATCTCGAGCGCGAGTGGAACCATCTGGACGCCGCGACATCCCTGCTCCAAGAAGGGATCAAGCTCTGCGAACAGACCGCTAATACAGGAGTCATCGTGCAAGCGTCCACCGGATTGGCCTTCATCAAGCAGGCGCGGGGAGATACAGATGGGGCGAGCGCGATGATGCAGCAAGCAGTACAGAGAGCGGAACGGCAGCACCTCTCTCAGTCGAGAAGTACCCAGGAGGTGGAAGCATCTCAGGCATGGTTGTCCCTCATACAAGGGGATGAGGCGGCTACCTTGCGTTGGGTACATCGGTGTGGCCTCAGTGTTGACCAGGAACTCAACCCTCTGCGTGAGCGGGAGTATCTGACGTTGGTACGTATCCTCATTGCCCAGCACAAGCTCGATGAGGCTGTGCAATGGCTGGGAAACCTGTTGCAACTGGCAGAGGCGCAGGGACGCACGGGAAGTATGATTGAGCTTCTCATGCTGCAAGCCGAAGCCTTGCACGCTTCCGGTGAGATGAAACAGGCAATGGAGCGGCTCTCGCGATCACTGTCACTTGCAGAGCCGGAGGGCTACATCCGGCTCTTTGTGGATGAAGGGGCACCGATGGCACAATTGCTGGTGCAGATGCGCATACGAAAGCCTGATGATCGGTCTGGCTCCATGCACTATCGAGAGCATCTCCTGGCACTGCTGGGAAGAGCGCATGACGAGGATGTGTTGCACTCTGCTGTAGCAGCTGTACCTGGGTCTGGAACGTACTCGCTCAGTGAACCGTTGAGCGAACGCGAGCTGGAGGTGCTGCGGCTGATCGTCGCGGGCTGCTCCAATCGAGAGATTGCGGACCGGCTCGTGATCGCGGTGAGCACGGTGAAATGGTATGTCAACGCGATCTACGGCAAACTCCAGGTAGAGAGCCGGACGAAGGCCATTGCGCGCGCAAGGGAACTGAACATCGTGTAGCCCTACCCTGGTGGATACACCTCTTGCAGCGGTTTGCCACTCACCTTCTTTCTTCGAGCGCAGGAAAACCCACCCCTTTTCCCACCCTTTGATGGGTGTAAACCCACCCAATCGCCTGGTACACTTCACGTATCGTAGAGAACACAGACACGTCCGCTTCGCGGACAGAAAGGAACACTACCATGTCACAGGCACCAGCATCCTTACAACCCCCTTCTTTTCGTACGGCGATCCGCGGCTTGCTGCCCAGCATCCTCGTCAATGGCGTTTTAGTGTATCTCATCTATACGCTCCTGAAGAACTACACGTCTGCTTCTGACCTCGTCGCGCTGCTCATCTCATCTGTACCCGCCCTGCTCAGCGAGATTGTGGCCCTCATCCGCCATCGTCAACTCGATGTGCTTGGTATCATCGTCCTGGCATTTATTGCCATCACCGCTGGAGTCAGCTTCATTGGAGGGGATCCAAAGCTCTTACTCATTCGAGAGTCCTTTCTCACCGTCGTCTTCGGAGTGGTCTGCATTGCCTCACTGCTCTTTCCAAGGCCGATCTGGTTCTACATCATTCGGTCTTTTGCCACCGGGAACGATCCGGCAAAATCGCCGGTCTTCAATGCACGATGGCAGTATCCGGCGTTCCGCAGGTACATCCGCATCACCACCGTGGTCTGGGGCATTGCCTATCTCGTCGAGTTCCCCGTGCGGGTCTTCATGGTATATCACCTGTCGATCCAGCAATACCTTGCTATCGGGCCCATCGTCTTCTACGGGCTGACATTTGCGCTCATCGCTCTCACCATTGCCTATGCCCGCCTCATGATAAGCCGTGTCACGGAAATGAGGCGTCAAAGCGAGGGGCATCTTGATAGTGAAAGGAGCATGCAGGAAAACCCACCCCCTTTTCCCACCCTTTGATGGGTGCAAACCCACCCGGGCACCGGTTACACTGCTTTTTAGAACACCGTTGGTGATCCTGCTCCCGATAGATGCCGGTGGCTGAAAAGAGGGAAACGTCTCTGGAAGGTCTTCTTGAAAAATGAGAGCGAATCGTTGGGCCGCCGAGATGGCGGCGATATAAAAGGAGGGTTCTGATGAATATCAATGTGATTGTCACCGCGTTGCTGGCTCTGGTGATCGTCGTCTTCATTTTTGCACGCCAGATAATCCAGCTGCCCGTCACGCAGCGGAGTCTGCTGATGCCGCTGATTCTGAGCGTGGCTCTTGGTGGCATGTTCCTGGTGGGCCATCCGGCACCAGAGGGGATCGCTGCTGTGATCATCGGCGCGGTGCTTGGAGTTGGCACGGGTCTGGTGAGCGGGCAGGTGGTACGTGTCTGGCGCGATGAAGCGACGGGCATCGTTTTTCAACGTGGTGGCTGGCGCTATCTGATCGTCCTCATCGTCTTGCTGTTGGCGCGGGTGCTGATTCGGTTCCTCTTCATGAGGAGTGGCAGCGCAGTTGATGAGACGGCGCTGAACGCTGCCTTGATCGCCGCGATTGTGGGCAACTTTCTGGGCCGGGACATGCGCACCGCTCTGCGTGCCCTGGAGCTTTCCGGGGGCAGTTTCGCAAAGCTGTCCAGCCGCTAAATACCACCGGAACGCTCTCGTATCTCAACTGTTCCAGAGGAATATCGATGAGCCTGTTGCATGTCTCTTTACACTTCACGTAGCGTTACCTGTCTGAGGCTTCGCAGCACACGCTGTGCTGAATTTAAGAGAGGAGTTCCAACCATGGTCAAGCGCACCACCACTCCAACACGCATCCCGGATCGCCTATCCTACCTCTGGCTGGCCATTGCGGCTGCCTTGTATCTGTTCACCGGTGGTCAGTGGGTTATCCCGTTGGCAGCCTGGCTCGCGCCTCTGTTTCTGCTGCGTTTCGTCCGCACCCAGCGCCCGCTTCCTGGACTACTGCTGGCCTGGCTCGTCAGGTTTGCTGTCGCTGCCATTTTTGTCCTACAAGGGTCTCAATTTCCCCCCGGCACGCCTCCCGGCTACTACGCGCTTGTTTTGCTCTTTAGCCTGGTGGCGATACTGCCTTACCTGGCCGACCGTCTCATTACGCCCCGGCTGCAGGGCTTTGTCGCGACGCTGGTCTTTCCACTGGCCTTTACGATGATTGAGTTCCTCGTTTCTTTTGGCCTCGCCGGAACCCTTAATTCCATTGCCTACACGCAGTATGGTGACTTGCCCCTCATGCAACTGGTGTCGGTGACAGGGATCTGGGGTATCATCTTTTTGATCACCTGGTTCGCGGCGGTCGTCAACTGGGCGTGGGAGCGAGGGTTTGCCTGGCCCAACGTGCGAGGAGGTGGGTTGCTGTACGCGGCCGTCCTCGCAGTAGTGCTCCTGGGTGGGGGCGCACGGCTGGCGCTCTTCCCGCCGCAAGCGACCCTGGTCCGCGTCGCGGGTCTCAGTCCTTCGCAGGCGGCGGTCGCCGCGCTCAAGAAGCAACTGCCGCAAGAGACAGGATCCTTGCTGCTCTCCGGCAAAGCCACCCAGGCTGACCGCGCCCTCGCCCGCTCCGCCTTCACCACGCTCGACGATGATCTGTTGGCACGCAGCCAACAGGAAGCGCGCGCCGGGGCCAAAATCGTCGTCTGGCCAGAAGCGTCACCCGTGAGTGCCTCCATCTTGCAAGAAGACGAGCCAGCCCTGATCCAGCGGGCAGGCGCCCTGGCCCGCGAGGCAGACATCTACCTGGACATGGCGCTGGGCGTGTTCCTGCCCGATGTGGGCAAAGGGCCCTTTCTGAAGGACGAAGCCGTGCTGCTGGATCCCACGGGACACGTGGTCTGGACCTACGAAATTGCACACCTTGTTCCCGGGGGCCAGGGTCTTTACGTCCAGGGAGATGGCAAGGTGCCCCTGGTCGAGAGCCCGTATGGGCGTCTGGCCGGTGTGATTTGTTACGATCTGGACTATCCGGGCACGATGCGCCAGGCCGGGCAAGCCGGAGCCGACCTGCTGCTCGGGCCTTCCGACGACTGGCAGGGGTTTGACCCGTCACATGCCCAAAAGGCCACGTTCCGGGCGATTGAGAACGGCTTCTCCCTTGTGCGTGAGACGAGCCAGGGGCTCTCCATTGCGGTCGATTACGAAGGGCGGGTCCTCTCGGCATCCGACTACTTCACCACCGACCACCAGGTCATGGTCGCCTACGTGCCGATGCACGGAGTCCGCACCATCTATGCCACGATCGGTGACCTGTTCGCCTGGCTGTGCATCATCGGCCTGGTGGCCCTCACCGGGCTGGCAATCATCCAGAGTCGCAAGCGCCGGTCTGCGGCAGCCGCCGTACCCCTGCCAGAATCACAACCGACTCGCTAAACACCACCATCGGGAAAATGACCTGGCACCAACGGCGTCACCTTCCTCATCACCAGGCGCGTCAGTTCGTTCGAGCTACAACTCACGAGTGAGGAGTGTGCCGAATGGCTGACCAGGAGGTTCCCTTGACGGTGAGCGAGCAAGAAGGCAAGCAAGGAGCACAGGAATGGAAAGCGAACACGTTCGACAAGAGGTCTACCAGATCGTCGTCAAGGGGCATCTTGACAGTGAATGGTCAGATTGGTTTGATGGATTGACCATCACTCTGGTGGACAATGGAGAAACCATCCTCTCTGGCCCAATCGTCGATCAAACCGCCCTGCATGGAGTGCTGATCAAAATACGTGATTTAGGTCTGCCCTTGCTCGGGCTTTCGCGCATAGAGCCTGAAAGGGGGAAGGAATCCAACCTTCTCAGTTCATCTGGGCCAGAAGCGCGTGGGCGGCCAGGCTCTTCAAATAGGGGATGAGAGCGGCCAAAAGTGTGATCGCTCTGTGATGAAATGGCCTTGCAACGTGATGACGCTCTGATACGCATGTAGTATCCTCCTGGTATGAAATGCAATGTGAAGAGGAGTAGAGCATGAAGGGGAAAAAGAGAAAAATGCCGCAGGCGAGACCCTCACGGATGTAGTACGCCAGCGGGTAGAAGCGGCCTTTGGATGTGCAGTGGGCAACTATTACGGGTCGTCTGAGGCTGTCGGTCTGACCTACGAATGTAAGCACAAGCAGTTGCACGTGAATAGTGACTGGTATATCCTGGAACCGGTCGATGAGAACGACCAGCCAATGCCGCCTGGGCAGCTTTCCCATGCCGTGTTGGTGACGAACCTGGCCAACCGGGTGCAGCCACTTCTCCGGTACAAGATGGGCGATCGGGTGACCATCAGCCCCGACACCTGCCCCTGCGGAAGTCCATTCCCGGTCATACACGTTATTGGTCGTACCGATGAAGTGCTTTCGTTTCCTGCCCAACAAGGGAGGGTGGTCCAGATCCTTCCGCTTGCCATTTTGACGGTCGCGGAGGAAACGCCGGGATTGTACAGCTGCCAGATCATCCAGACGGAACCGTTGAAGTTACGCATTCGCCTCGCCGTGAAGGAGACGGCAGAAGAGCAGGTCGTA
>VBHI01000461.1 GCA_005881495.1 Chloroflexota bacterium | reverse complement strand
GGTCCTCGCCTCTACCGGTGAGACAGTTGCTGTCAAAATCCAGCGCCCCGGTATTGAGCAACTTGCTCGAATGGACTTGAGCACCCTCAAGTTCGTGATCTGGATCATCACGCGATTCGTAGACGTGAACGGCATTATCGATCTTATGGGAGTCTACCACGAGTTTCAACGCACGATCTATGAAGAGATAGACTACGTTCGAGAGGCAGCAAACGCCAGACGCTTTAAAGAGATGTTCAAGGACGACCCCATGATCTACATTCCGCGTGTCTATGACCAGTACGCCTCACGGCATCTGCTGGTTCTCGAGTGGATCGATGGCATCAAGATCAACGATTATGCTGCTCTCAATGCAGCGGGGATCAACCGCCTCGAGGTGGCCAAACGCACCGTATGCGCCTACTTCTACCAGTTTTTTGAGGCAGGCTTCTTCCACGCGGATCCGCATCCAGGCAATATTTTTGTCAAAAAAGGGTCAGCAGGTGATAGACCCATCATCACCTTCGTCGACTTCGGGATGGTGGGGTCTCTCACGAAACATATGAAAAAGTTCATGAAAGATGTGTTCCTGGCTTACATAACGCGCGACGCCCGCTCCCTCGTTCATGCACTCTCTCAGCTTGGCTTTATTGACGAAGGGGCAAACCTTGACTCCATCGAGCGGGCCATATCGCTGATGATAGAGCGGTATCACGGGATGACGCTGGCTGAGGTGAGTGAACTGGATCTGCTCGAAATGGTTCAGGATGTCGAGTACATACTTTATGAGCAACACATACAAATCCCAGCGCAGTTTGCTTTCACCGGTCGTGCTGTTAGCATATTGGCCGGTATTTCGACTGGATTGGCCCCGGAGTTCAACTTCATCGAAGTCGCTGTCCCCTACGCACGCAAGTTCCTGGGTCTTGGTCTTGACGTCAAGGGTATGGAACAAACACTGCGACAACTCTTCAACCAGTTGCTCGAGGCTGGCAGAGCGTTGCTGAAGCTGCCGCATTCGTTGGAGCAGATCATTACCAAGCTCGAAAGCGGGCAAATCGAGGTCAAGTTTACCAGCAACGAGCAGAGTGGAAGGAGACGCTTGCGCAGGCGCAGGAGCGGGAGAGACAATGGCGAATCGTCTAGTGTGTAGATAGCTTCACCCGGCTCTTCACGTTCGTCGCATCACTGGCAGCGGGTATTTTCCTCTTGACCGGTGCGCACCACATTGCTGGCTGGTTCTTCCTCGGTTTGAATGGATTGGCCCTGTTGGGGTTTTTGAGGAGACTTTGACAGTGATTCTGCCTGAATTTGTGGTGGCCCACTGGTGGGAATATCCCTTGCATAACCAGACGGCGTTTCGCTTGAAAGCAGCGCTGCTTGCCCGGCCAGGCATTGTCGGCACGGACATTCCGCAGCACCTGAGCAGCTGATCGAAGAGAAAATAGTATAACACTGGAAAAAGCGGGATGGCGGTGCGTCATGTAAGGACTCAGCAGAATCATGCTGTTAGCAAATGGCTGTTGTGAGTGCGTGGCTCAGCATAGTAGGTGGTAGTGAGGAGACATCCAACGCCGGCAATGAAGCTAAAGCTTAATGTGTAGCAAAGCAAGCAGGAGTTCAGGCGAGGTGGTGCTCAATAGCATAACGCGTTGCCGCGCTGCGTGAGGTCACGTCCAGCTTGTTGTAGATAGAGCTGATATGGGCATGAACGGTGCGGGGACTGAGCACCAGCTTTTCGGCAATCTGCAGGTCGGTCAGGCCACCCGCCAGCAGGCGCAACACCTCCACCTCACGTGCCGTCAGCCCAGCAGGATAGGTTGGTCGAGACGCTGTCGTAGTCGGCGTTGGGGTTGGCTTTTGCCCATTGGCGGCGAGGGCCTGCTCCGGCGTCATGGATCGTCCCTGGGCCCAGGAGGCAGCGAACGCTCGTTCTCCCAGGTGGACGCGCGCAGCCGAGAGCGAGCGCTCATAATCAGCGCGCCCGACCAGCGGGATGGGTACCCTAAATGCGTCACGTAAGGCTTCCGCTGCCCCCCAGAGCTGGGCCGCCCACGCTAACTGTCGCTGTGCCGCGACGACTTCCCCCAATTCCACCAGGAACACAGCGGCCACCCATTGTTCACCCAACTCACACGAGATTGCCAGGCTTTGCTCGAAGGGCGTTTGCGCTGCTGCATAGTCACCCTCGATCGCGAGTACCTTCCCTAAAAGGGCAAGCGAGTTGGCAGTACCATGCCGGTGTCCCATTTCTTTGTAGAGCACTACGCTCTTCTCGGCGAGCGAGCGTGCCAGGACAAGGTCTCTTTGACTGAGCGCTAGCTGCCCAGAAACGCAATAATACGCCGCAATACCCTCCTTGTAGCCTACTTCCAGAGAGACCACGTGACATTCCTCGAGCAGAGGACTTACCCTCGCCGGATCCGCCTGGGAAACAAAGAGTACCTGAGCCAACTGGGAGAGTGAGTGAGCGATGCCACGCTTGTCCCCCAACGCTCGCTGCATCGCAAGGCCCTCCTCGAAGAGCGTATATGCCCTGGCGTACTCCCCCTGGCTGCTGGACACCAGCCCTAAAATAAAGAGTGAGCCTGCAGCTAACTCCATAGAATCCACCTGCCTGACGATCGCCAGAGCTTCCTCCGTCAACATGCGTGCTGCAACCATATTGCCCTGCGTCCAGGCCACGCTCCCTAACAACGAGAGCGCAAACGCTATGCCTGGTTGGTCCTCAAGTTCTCGGTACAGCGCCAGGCTCTCCTTACACAGGGGTTCTGTGCGCTCATAGTCGCTCTGGATGATGGCCAGGTACCCTGCAACGATGAGCGCCTTTGCACGCACGGATGCCTCGATCCGAGTACCCGCAAGGGGTACCCCTACAGCCAATGCGCGCTCCAGGAAATGCCGCCCTTCAGTGATGTGCCCATGTACTACCCAGAATACTCGCAGCGCTCCCCCAAGCCGCAAGGCCGTCTCTATGCTGCGCTCGCCCTCCATAGGCTCTTCAATCCCAGCTTGCTCTAATGTCCACTGCAATGCCGATCGCAAGTTGTCGTGCTCCCGCTCTAAACGCTCCAACCACGTAGCTTGCTGTGGACCCCC
>VBHI01000004.1 GCA_005881495.1 Chloroflexota bacterium | reverse complement strand
CGAGCCTTCCTTCGCTTCCTGCAAGGCCGTTTGAAAGAGTTCCTCAGCTTGATAGAGCATCCCCTGTTCAAGACAGAGTTCGCCCAGAAACAGCTTGAGAACAATGGACCCCTCCTGCTCTTGTATGTCTCTAAATGTGGAAAGGCCAGGGAGCATCGTCTGATAGGCGGCTTGAAAATGTCCCAGCCAGCGCGCTTCGATGGCCAGTGTGGTCTGGCAGACCACGTGCCAGGTGAATTGTTCTGGAGAGAGGAGAGCCAGAGCCTGGCGCGCAGCACGTGCCGCCTCTGGGATCTTTCCCTGACGAACGGAGATCAGCGCGCGCAAGGCATAGACCTCGGCGAGGCGGGGCGTCTGTTGTCGGGCCAGCCACTGCTCTTCGGCATACTGCAAGAGGGTCATGACGCGGGTAAAAGTGGAAGCCTCGAGCTGATCTGAGCTTGAAGTGAACGTCAGAGCGGATGCATACGCGAAACAGAGAAGCGGCGAGGTAGCAAGAAGCTCGTCGGGTATTGATTGCAGCCAGCGTTGAATGGCATAGATCCGTTCGCGAAACGCATTTGGACGCTCCAGTAATCGTTCCAGCAGCGCCAGGACAGAAGCCGTGGTGCGACGTTGGAGCGCTGTCTCGATCGCTTCATCCAACATTCCGTTGTGCTCATACCAGCTCTGTGCCCGCTGAAGACAGAGAGCGACGAGAGCCTCCCCAAGACGTTGGCGAGCCTCATTTTGCATCGCTTCGGCAAACAAGGCGTGATAGCGATACCAGCCGTCTGAATCTGTGATAGCCTGGAGAAAGAGACCGGCACGCTCAATCTCTGTCAGGATCTGCTCACTCGCCTCGCCTCCGGTAACGCTATCGCACAGGGGCGCACAGAGACGCTGGAGGTGACTTGTCTGGAGCAGAAATGCTTGTACGTGGGCCGCCTGTGCACTCAGAACCTCGGTCAGAAAATAATCGAGGAGATAGCGATGGTGACCTGTAAAGGAAGAGAGCAGCTGCTGGATATCGGAAGGCGTGGCGCGTCCCTGGAAACCAAGAGTGAAGAGTCGCAATCCCGCAATCCATCCCTCCATCTGCTCCTCAATCTGGGCAGCTACTGTTTCAGGAAGGTCGAAAGGGAGTGTCTGCTGTAAAAAACGGAGTGTTTCCGCTCTCGAAAAAGCCAATTGGGAGGCATGGATCTCCAGCAGTTGATTGTTGGCTCGAAGCCGGGCCAGAGAGAAAGGGGGATCGGTGCGTGTGATCAATACCAGATGCAGCGCAGCTGGAAGCTGATCGATGAAAAACGTCAGGGTTTGATGAATCTGCTGCTCGTGAATAACATGATACTCTTCAAGAATCAACAACCCCTGACAATCTAACCGTATGATCTCATTGATGAAGGCGCCGACACATTGCTGGAGCGCTGGAGGCCCAAATGGAGGGGCCTCACGCGCTATCTGAAGAGGAGAGAGAGGCGTAGGGTGTGGCTGAAACGCCTGGGAGGCCTCGACAAGATAGCTCCAGAAACGCAGCGGATCATTATCCCCCCCGTCGAGAGAAACCCAGGCCACCGGCGGAAAATCGGCCTGGCGCTGCCGCTCGCCCAGCCATTGCTGAAGCACCGTTGTCTTGCCAAAGC
Source organism: Chloroflexota bacterium (assembly GCA_005881495.1). Next base: position 6,460 of record VBHI01000004.1, on the reverse strand, counting down.
CCGCAGGGGCAGAGAGGAGCGTCAATGGACATGCTAACGCCCGATCCAGCAACGACAGCAACGCTGGTCGTTCAATGAGCGCTGAGGCAGGTCGTGGCGGTCGCAGCTTAGAAAGTAAGAGTGCGTTCTGATTCGAGTCTGAGGAAGCTTGATGTGGCTGGGCTTTCGGCATCATAGACCTCTCCTCTTGAGGGCGGACTCGCGGTCCAAGCGTCTACGTCGAGTCAAAGCAATGGGTGTTCTCCTTCCCTTCATTCAGAGCGTGACATCCTTGAGTTTGTGCTTCATTTGGGCGCGGCTGGGTTGCGTATAGCGAGCGGTGGTTGCTACCGCAGGGGTTCCTTTCTTGGTCACATGACCCAGAGAGACCGCCACCTCCTCCAGGGAAAAGCCAGCGGCACGCAACCGATGACCGAAATCATGTCTGAGATCATGAAAGGTGATATCGGCGACCTGCTCTCCCGGCTCGGTTTCAAAGCGTTGCACCGGGGCGTGTCCCGCTTGCGGGGGCCGCAAGGGGTGGACAAAGGCTTTGAGCACACTCAAGCTTCCCGTGTAGCCCATCGCTAACAAGCGCGGCAACATCGCCTCACAGTTGTAGCAATGGTCTTCCTGCATCCACTGCTTGATCTGCTCCTTGAACGGATCGAGCTTGGAGCGACGAGTGGGCCGAGGGCGTGGCATCGCGCAAAGCTCCGGATGGCGCAGATACTTGCGGACGGTATTTCTGGCGATCCCCAGGCTGATCGCAATATCTTGAATGGACTTGCCTTGTGCTGCCAATTCGTGTATCGTATTCACGGTCCTGCTCCTGATCATGGCTGCCTCCTGTGTGCATGCTCTCTTCATGCTCCACAGCTTACAGCCAGCTGATGGGGGGGTCAATTTTATCCTGGCGCAATTATACGTCGGCGTCTATACAGTGGGACACGCGTTTGCTGGGTGGGACATCGCCGCAAGGCGGAGCGTTTCCCTGAAGGTTGAGCAAGCCATCGATGTTTCTCAAACAAAGAGGAGCCACTCATGGCCTTCACCTTTCTAGTCGGGAGAGCGCGATCACCGGAAACTGGCGGGTTGTCTTCGCCTGATGCTCGGCCAAATCGGGATACAACGCCACTCCCTTGGTCCACAGTCGATCCCGCTCTTCATCTTCTGCGACAACAGCGATGGCATTGAAGGTCTCGGTCCCAACCTCGACGGTGACTTGCGGGTGCGCTACCAGATTGTGATACCAGTCAGGGTGAGTGGGTGCGCCTCCGGAGGAGGCGAACACAATCAGGCGGTCGCCCTCGGGCATATATCCCATTGGAGTCGTGCGGCGTTGGCCGCTCTTGGCCCCTCTCGTCGTGAGCAGGAGCAAGGGTGTGCCTTCCCACATTCCACCAACTTTGCCCCCATTTGCACGGAACTCCTCAATCAGGCGGCGATTGTAGTCGTTCATCTCTCTTCTGGTCCTTCCTGTTCTCGATGCCGACCACGTCGGCAACTTCCTGACAGCGTGAGATGCGCTCTGTTCAGTAGCAAGCTATCACGTCTGTTTGATAACGTCAATATGATTCTCTCCTCCCAACAAACGACCACCGATCATGGGGGATGTTGCAGGAAGAAGGAAAGAGAGATGTCCCATAGGTTGAGAAACATCGATGGCTTGCTCAACTTTCAGGGAAACGCTCCGCCTTGCGGCGATGTCCCACCCAGCAAACGCGTGTCCCACTGTTCATGATTCGGGGCAAGTGTGCCTGTTTCAGGGCAAAAACGGTCGAGATTTCAGGGCATTTACCATCAACCGAGATACCCCATAGCTCTCAGCTTCACGCGGAGTCGGACCAGACGGCACTTCCTCCTCCGCCGATACCTACTGTTTGAGTGCGAACGCCAGACTCAACAGCACAAAGCCAATGAGCAACAGCCAGGAGCGAACACCTTGAAAGAATTCCCAGCGGTTTCGAGTCTGTTTCCAATCGCTGGGAAGATTTTTCGAGTCCCAGCGGCCAGTTGCCAGATTCACCGGGACATTGAAGATGATCGTCGAGATCAGCGCAAGGGTAAACGCGACCGCCGCAGCCCAACGCACACTCCACGCCGGACCCGCTACGCCATTCATCTGAATCGCATAGGCCACTGCTACCACCACACACAGCGTCATAAAGACAGGCATAATGCGCCCGAATGTCTTCAAAAGCCCCTGCTCTACCTGCACATGCTGCTCTGCGGGTAGTTTCCGAATCACCGGATGCACAAAGGCGTAGGAACCGAATTCTGCACAGGCGGTAAACCCGGTTAGTACCAAAGCAAGAAAACCAAGTATATCCATAGTGCTTCTCTCGCCTTCCTATTTAAAAAAAGCCTGCTGCTCACAGGTCTTAGGAGCTAACTTCTACACACTGCTGTCGAAAGGTTGGGTCGGTCAGTTGTCTGAGCATAGAGTCCGCGACATCGGCACGCGAGATGTGAGAGCGCCCGGAAAACTCCAGGCCTGCTTGCATTCGGTAGCGACCAGTGCGCGGACCATTGGTGAGCCGGGACGGGCGAACAATGGTCCAGTCGAGGGAACTTTGCCGAATAAGCTGCTCTTGAGCCTCCTTATCCTCATACTCCTCTTTCATCAGCAAGGGAAGGATGATACGCTTGAAGAAGAAAGGGAATCGCTCTCTGCTCTCCCCAACCCCCCCAGGCAGAGAGGCAGATCAAACGGGAGAGACTATATTGCTTCATAGCATCAAGGATATTGCTGGTGCCAACGGTACACAGCGCTTTCTGGCGAGGCTGTTTTGACAAAGCCACCCGCAGTCGGTCATGACCGCCAATGGCACAGAGCACCGCATCTTGGTTGGCAACCGCTGCCTCTACACTCGCCGGTCTGAACATATCCCCTCTCACAATGGAGAGGTGTTCATGCTCAGTCAAGGCAAGCGGATTGCGCGCGAAGGCGGTGACATCGTGCCCCTGCGCAAGCGCCAGTTCCACCAGGCACTGACCGGTCGCTCCAGTGGCTCCAAAGATCACGAGTTTCATGCTTCATCCTCCAGGCGCGCGGATCGCGCTGTTTCGGCTGAGCCTGCGGTGTCCGATTGGCCTGCAGCATGAAGACGTTGCTGCTCACACCAGACTCGAAGGGTCGTGGTTGGGGCTCCCAGAATCCGATTGGCCTCGGATGGATCCCCGATCTCTCCGGTGCGCTGCAACACCTGCATCATCTGTAAAGTGCGACGCATCTGTTTCCCCAGAAACAGCGTATCCACAACGTCCATGAACCAGAGCGGTAGTGTCGTCACCTGGGCTTGGGGCGCGAGCAGGGAGCAGTATTCGCGCAGCGCTTCCGAGAGCAAAAGCGCCTCTGGCCCCTGGATGAAGAAGGTCCGATTACAGGCCTCAGGCTCCTGGAATGCCCGCGAAACCATGCGACCAAAATCGGAGGCCGCCACCAGATGCAAGAGATGAGGCTGCTTTCCCAGCAGAATAGCTCGCTTGCCCTGTAGATGTTTTGGCAGATTGTCCATGAAGTAGGTAGGTCTGAAGATAGTAAAGGGGATGCCGCTGTGGTGAAGAGCCTGTTCGACCCTCCTCTTCGCTTGATCATCCAGGACGGCAGAGTCGGTTTCTGCTCCGACAAACATTCCCGAAACGTAGGTCAGATGGCCCACGTGCGCTTGTGTGGCCAATTCCACGACGCGCAGTGCTCCAAGGTGCTCAACCCGCTCGATAGCTTCAGGGCTCGAACCTGCCTGGAGGCTAAGATGCACTCCTATGCATCCACTGAGTGCCTGCTTCACCGCATCACCGTCTTCGACACTCCCCTGGATGTACTCGAAGTCTGAGCCGAGTTGGGATCTCGCTTTTGCTAGATCGCGCACCAGCAGCCGTACATGGTAGCCATCTGCCCTCAATTGCCGTGCGATGGGCTCGCCAATGGTGCCGGTTGCTCCAATGACGAGAAGGGTTTGCATACGCATCCCTGTGTTCCTTTCCCTTTTTGTCTGGACAGATCTCGGATGTCCTTTTCCTTCTCAGCAAACGAACGGTTTTGAGACAGCTCATCTGCTCAGGCTTAATCGAGGACCAGCTTCTCTCGTGCTTTTTCCACCACTTCTTTCGTCACAGTACGTAGATCATTAATCTCCAAGATACGCTCGATCTGCATCAGGAGACGGTGAATGACACGAAAATTTCCTCTCGTGATGCGAAGAATCTATGTTACGTGGAATACAGCTCATCCAATATACTAGAGAGAAGAACAAGTGTTCTTTTCGCATTGGAAGGAGCTCAGTATGACAGCCATCCGTTGGGAACGCTACCCACTCCTTGCTCAACAAGAGCATACCAGGAGCTGGCTCCAAATTCAAGGGAATCTGGGGCTGGCCTCCAATCCCGTCGAGGCGTATGGGCGTGCTCTCGAAGGGTATCTGCACTTCTGTCAGAATCAGGGGATCGCGCCGGAAACAGCGAGCCGAGAGCAGCTCTCCCGCTACGTCCATGACCTGACTTCGCGCCCCAATCCCCGTGGCACCAACATCCGTGTGCTCGACTCTGGCGTCGGCCTGGCCAATGCCACTTTACCGCAGTACTTAACTGCTGTCCGCTTGTGGTAGGACTATCTCATGGAAGAAGGCATCCGTGAGACGAATCCGGTGGGAAGAGGTCGATAGACTCCTGGCAAAGGGTTTTCTGGTGCCCGTGATCGGGGGGCTCATTCCCCGCTACAAGAAATTGCCCTGGCTGCCAACTGAAGAGCAATGGCACACCCTCCTTGAGGCCGCAAAAGCCGAACCCATCCGCAATCGGCTCATGCTGGCCATCGCCTACGAGGCGGCTCTGCGGCGAGAGGAACGGTGTGCGCTCTCAACTGGCGATGTTGACCCAGCTTACCGCCTGATCAGAGTGAGGGCAGAGACCACCAAGAACATGATGGAACGCACGGTCCCCTACTCGGTCGCGACGAACTCGCTCTACATGGCCTACCTGAAGGCGCGACGCTCCCTCAGTCGCAATCGAGGGCCGCTCTTTTTGGCGGAGTCGGATCGGAATTTCGCTGCTCCCATCACGATCTGGACCTGGTCGAAAGGGGTGAAACGCATGGCGGAGCGAGCTGGGGTGCAGCCATTCACGACCCATCCCCCCCGGCACCTCTGTCTTACGGACCTGGCCAGATGTGAGTGGGATATCCACGAAATTGCCTTGTTTGCCGGTCAGCGAAGTATTCAAACGTCGCTTTTGTCTATTCATTTGAGCGGGCGAGAACTGGGAGCCAAGATCGAACGGGGGATGGCCTCCATTCATGAATGGCGCGTGAATATGGTGAAGGAGGTGCTGCAATGAGTCAACAACCGCAACGACGTCTCTTGCAAGAGCCGAAAAGGAGGTGGCAGTGGCCGCTCGATTTGGCCAGCTATGATCGTGCTCCTCTGCTCAGCCATGCGGAACAACAAGCGCTCGATCAGTTCGTGGTGCTCTCTGAGCACGTGATCCCATCCCCCTCACAGCGCCTGGCTCTCTCGTCTTCTCTGTCCGATGAGAGCTGTGCTCACCGTCACGGGCGCCGACGTGCGTGCATGCAATCTGGCCGTGTGGTTTCTCTTGAGGCAAATGCACCGCCGAAGAGCCGCCTTCTGGGCCTGGAGCACCACCGAGTGGATCGAGATCCTCTGTCCGAGCAGTGCTCTCTTTGGTCACCAGCATCATGTCAACGGTCCCTATTGCCGGCCGTATGCTCTCGCCGTTGCCTACCTGCTGTGCAATTTCACACCTGGCATGGCCCTTGGCACGGTGCATTATCACTGGTTCGCCATCAAAGTGTTTGGCAAGCCTCAAGTTTCGCAGGCCATCAAGCGCGTCAGCGATCCCTTGCTCCAATGGGGGCATGGCACAGATGGGGTGATCTCCCTCCCAAACGAACTCTCGAAACTGCTGGTGTGGAATCGCAGCCCACAGGTGAGGATCTGACCTCTGCCTTTCTTGACCAGATTCGTCAAGGAACAATGGGCCTGAAAGACGGGATGCCAATGGTCTCTCGTGCCTTGGTCGATCTGGGTATCTTAGAGCGACCGCTCCCGCTGAAAAACGAGGCGCCTCGTTTTGGCAAATGGATTGAAACGGCGGATGTCGCCCCAGACTGGGTTGACTATTGTAACCGCTGGTATGCGACCACGACCGCCAGTCTCAGAACAACAAAACCCCTGTATTACCGAATGCTGAGGATCAGGCGATGGGTGACAGCGTTTCACCCAGAGATGGCATCTCCTCTTGATTGGACGCGGGAAATGGCAGCGGAATGTGCGCCTCATCCCTTATCTCTGCCGGAAGGCCGGTGTGCCCCAAGGCTATGCTCGTGGCAACATCACCAGCCATCGTGCTCGCTCGACCATCGCCACCCAACTCTACAATGCCAAGGAGCCGCTCACGCTTTTCGAGCTGCAAGCGTGGCTAGGCCATCATTCTCCAGCAACAACGCAGCACGACGCGA
>VBHI01000003.1:11243-18307 GCA_005881495.1 Chloroflexota bacterium | reverse complement strand
GGCCGAGTGCCGCTCAAAGAAAAGGACTACCTGCCAACCGAAGCCCAGGTACTTTCTGCTACGGTGAGTGAGCAAGCAGGACGCTGGTATGTCTCTGTGCAAGTCGAGGAAGAACAGGTGCTACCAGAATGCACGGCGACTATTGCTATTGGTGTAGACCTGGGGATAAAGACGCTTGCCACGCTCTCGGATGGAACGACCTTCAACAACCCTCGTGCTTTGAAGCAGGCACAAAAGAAGCTCAGGAGATTAGAACGGCGTAAGGCACGGCGGACTAAAGGCAGTCAGAACCGCAAGAAAACAGTGAAACAACTAGCAAAGCAGCATGCTCGTGTTGCTCACATCCGCCGTGATGCTACCCATAAACTCACTACCTATCTCGTCAAGAACCATGCCCTTGTTGCTATCGAGGACTTGCATGTCTCTGGAATGCTTAAAAACCACAAGCTGGCCCAGGCGGTTTCTGATAGCAACTTTGGAGAAATCCGGCGGCAACTCACCTATAAGGCAGAAATCTACGGGACTCACCTTGTGGTGACAGACCGTTTCTATCCCTCAAGCAAGACCTGTTCAGGTTGTGGCTACGTCAAGCCTGAACTGTCCTTGCAAGAGCGAACCTATACCTGTGAGTCCTGCGGCATGGTGCTTGATCGAGATGAAAATGCAGCGTGCAATCTGCTGCTTGAAGCAATGAGGATTACCGGCAGTTCGTCGGGAATGAACGCCTGTGGAGTGGGAAGCTCTGGCTTGCTCAATGGAGTAAGTGAAACTTTCCACGCTGAAGCAGGAACCAACCTGCATTTAGGCATGTCCTAAATGTCTAAGTATTGGAGAACGGTTTAGCATGTCCCGGCTCTCACGAGAGTCGAATATGGCCTATAAAACGATTCAGACGATTTGGAGAGACCCTTATCACGAGGTAACCACAACCACACTGAATAAACTTGCCCGTACCCTTGGCGTAGACCCATCCGAACTGATAGAGTACACGCCAGAGTAAAGACTCACGCTGCTGCATTTATCAATGTCTGTGCACTGCACATTCTTTCGAAAGCGATTTACCAAGCAGTGATATAATACATGCAGTTGGGCATACGCTCACCTGATAAGGGATGCAGAGCGTGCCCAGTGATATTTTATGGAATCTGGTTTCAAGAGCTACCCACTGAAGACATGAGGAGCTGGAATATATGGGTCAGAGATTAAGCGGATCCGTTTGTTTGATTACAGGGGCCAGTGCAGGTATCGGCAAAGCATGTGCCCTGGCTTTGGCCAAAGAAGGCGCCAGTCTTGTACTGACGGCCCGTCGGAAGCACCGTCTCGACGAGCTTGTAGAGGCGATCCAATCGGCAGGTGGTCGAGCCGTGGAGGTGGTCGGGGATGTTCGAGAGGAGGAGACGGCTCAGCGTGCCGTTATGACGGCAAAAGAGAAATTCGGAGCAGTGCATATCCTGATCAACAACGCCGGAATGGGGAACTACAAACAACTCATCGACACCAGTGCTGAAGAATACGACGAGATGATGGATACCAATGTGCGTTCCACGTTCCTCTTTACCCGCCACACAGTCCCACTGATGATTGAACAACTGAGAAATAACGTTGATTAACTCGCGAGCAGCACGCGAAATCGATCCGACGCGGCGGTAGACGAGGGCGAAAATGAACTCTTCTGGTAAGTCAGTGATCGGGAGAAGCACCAGGTCATTGCCAATCTGAGATGGCCGTATTAAGGCGGAAAGCGTGAGGGTCACACCGATGCCCTGCCTGACCATCTCTTTGAGTCCCTCAACCGATTCGATTTCAACCAGTGGATGCACTGGTAGCCCACGCTGAGCAAAGATCCTCCTGGTGATCTGTCCCAGGCGGGAGGTTTGGTCCAGCAACAGGAGCGGTTCACTTGTGACGTGTTCCAGTGTGACCGCCGGAACTTTCATCTGAGCCAGCGGATGCTGTGGGGAAACGAGCAGGTGGAGAGGCTGGCGAAAGAGCTCCTTGACAATCAGCAACTCCGATTGCATATGTGGATCGAGAACCAGAGCAAGCTCTATCCCTCCCTGTTCTACCAGGCTGATCAACTCATCGGTATGGTTCACGCGCACTTTCAGCCGCACCTGCGGGTAATGGTGATGAAACGAGGCAAAGAGGGCGGGTAAAAAAGCGGTTGCGAGCGATTCGATGCAGCCAAGGCGAATCGTGCCGCGCTGACCGGCTTGCAGTCCGGTGAGCCATTGCTGACCTTCCTGTAGCTGTTCCAGCGCATTTCTGACGTAGAGCGCAAACTCCTGGCCTTCTGGAGTCAACAAGACGCGTTTCTTGTTGCGTGTAAAAAGTGCGACCTCTAACTCGTTCTCTAGTGCCGCGATCTGGCGGCTCAAGGCGGATTGCGCAACCAGGCACAATTCAGCAGCTTTCCGAAAGTTCTGCGTTTGCGCCGCCGCCAGGAAATAGGTGAGTTGGTGGAATTCCATAGGACTCCTCTTCTCTTGTTGATCTTGTTTTGAGATCAGTATTATACCAAATAGGTGTTGGACGCATCAACTTTTTCGCCTTATACTTGCTTTAGAAGAACTACCACCTTGATGGATGAGAAAAGAGGCAGATATGACACAGGTTGAACAACTGGCGAATTTCGTGGCGCGCATGACCTACGAAGACCTCTCAGAGGAAGCGCGCCAGCAACTCAAGATACGCATACTGGACGCCCTGGGCTGCGCTATTGGAGCGATTGAAGGACCGCCAATTCAAATGCTGCGCACCCAGCTTGAAGACTTCGGCGGCAAGCCCCTGGTCACACTGATTGGCGGAGGCAAAACCGCCCCTGACCGTGCAGCTCTCTACAACTCAGCCCTGGTCCGATACCTGGACTACAATGATAGCTATATTGCCAAAAATGAGACCTGTCATCCCAGTGACAACCTCGGTGCGGTACTCGCCGCCAGCGAATACGCACACGCGAGCGGCAAGGAATTCCTGACCGCCCTGGCAATTGCCTACCAGGTGCAGTGTCGGCTCTCAGACGAGGCCCCGGTGCGCGCGAAGGGCTTCGATCACACGACGCAGGGAGCCTACGCGGTGGCGGCTGGCGTGAGCAAAGCGCTGGGACTCGACCGGGACAGGACCGCGAACGCTATCGCCATCAGCGGAACGGCCTACAATGCCCTGCGCGTCACCCGCACGGGCAGCCTCTCCAATTGGAAGGGGCTGGCATATCCCGATACAGCCTTTGGAGCGACCCACGCGGCCTTCCTCGCCATGCGCGGCATCACCGGCCCCCTGGAAGTCTTCGAGGGCAACAAAGGCCTGATGGACGCCATTACCGGGCCCTTTGAACTGGACTGGATGCGAGAGAACCTGGAAGCCGTGCGGCGCACCAGCGTCAAGAAATACAACGCTGAGTTTCATTCGCAGTCTGTGCTTGAGGGTATTCTGGAACTGCGCACGGCTCAGCAAGTGCGCCCGGAAGAGATTGAGCGCGTCAGGATTGAGATTTTTGCTGTCGCGTATCACATTATCGGCGGAGGGGAAGAGGGAGAGAAGCAACAAGTGCGTAGCAAGGAAGAGGCCGATCACAGCTTGCCTTACATGGTAGCCGTCGCACTCCTGGATGGTGACGTTTCCCCAGCACAGTATGTGCCAGAACGGATTGTGCGGGAGGATGTGCAGAGCCTGCTCCACAGGGTCACCATCCAACCCGATGAGACGTTGAGCAAACTGTTTCCTGCCCAGATGCCCTGCCGTATCCAGATCCTCCTCAAAGATGGTCGGCAGCTCAGCACTGAGAAGCTGGACTACGAGGGATTTTACACGCGACCACTGTCCTGGGAGAAAGCTGTCGCCAAGTTTGAGCGTCTCGCGGCCCTCTTTACCAATGGTGCACAGCGTGCGGCCATCAGAGAGGCGGTGGCTCACCTGGAAACGAAAGAAGTGGCGCAACTGACCGAGTTATTACGCATATCTTTTACACCTACCCGTTAAACAGAGAAAGAGAGGCAATTCCTATGAATGAAAGAGCATTTCCTTTTATTCGGATGAACGAGCGCGAGGGCAAACCTCGCACACGTGGCATCACCGAGATACGCGGCCCCTACTATACGCCGATGGGCAAACGGTATCTGGAAGATGTGCTAGAGACCATGGGCGAATACGTCGATTCGCTGAAATTTGCGGCTGGTTCCTTCATCCTGATGCCGGAGAAGCAACTCAAGGAGATCATCGATCTGGCACATCGTTACAACGTCCTGGTTTCCACCGGGGGCTTCATCGAGTATGTGCTCACGCAGGGACCGGAGGTGGTGAAGCGCTACATTGAGGAGTGTCGGAATGTCGGTTTTGATATTCTCGAAATCTCCAGTGGTTTTATCACGATCCCGGTTGATGATTGGCAGCGCCTGATCGAAAAGGTGCAGCGCGCGGGACTCAAAGCCAAGCCGGAGGTGGGTATCCAGTTTGGTGCGGGAGGAGCCACTACCGCAGAGGAGCTTGAATCAGAAGGCACGCGCGATGTCGATTGGGCCATTGGGCAGGCCAGAAAATTTCTGGATGCCGGAGCTTACATGATCATGATTGAATCCGAAGGCATCACTGAAAATGTGAAAACGTGGCGCACCGATGCTGCCGCCAAAATCATTGGCGCGTTAGGGTTGGAGAAGGTGATGTTTGAGGCCGCTGACCCGGAGGTCTTTGCCTGGTATATCAAGAATTATGGTCCCGAAGTCAATGTGTTTGTCGATCACAGCCAGATTGTCCAACTGGAATGCCTGCGTGCGGGTATCTGGGGAACCAAGAGCCTGTGGGGTCGTGTCCTGACCTACAAAGGATAGAACCGAAAGGAGAAAGAGAGGGTGCACGTGCACCTTGCTCCATTTGTTTCCATTTTTCTGGTATGAATTTGGTACTGTTGTCTGGAAAGAATGGACACTCTGCACATGCTCCTCTGGTTATGTAGATGAGATTTTCGGTTAGTTTCTCCATCTAAAGTATTCTGGCCTACCTACCGCAAGGACACTGCGTCGATATACACAGACCCAGTGTGTTGGGCCAGGTTAAAATTGACTCCGACGATATCAGATACAGTGGGAGTGAAGGTTATTGTTTTCTTCGCCCAGACTGTCGATACCGAGAAGGTATACCCCATATAGGTTGTCCAGGGAGAGCTTGTACAGATGGGTAATCTTGCGCATGTTATGGAACTGAACATGAGGTATACTGTCTGCTGAGAAACAAGTACCTCGTCTGCCAGTTCGTGCTATGCTCATCTCTCATGTAGCAGACGGAGAACAGCATGCAGGGGAGAGCTAACCCAAGGCCGCAAGGAATCGCTCCTGCGCAAGACATGAGCAGCAAGACGAGAGAAGAAGCGTATGAACATGAGGAACCAGGCGGATGAGACATCCAGAACAGGAGGGAACAACCATGTCTGAAGTTCAATCATCAGCTCAGACCTACGCGCTGGGACACACTCCCGAAGCGTTCCAGCGGTTACTGGTGCAAGGCCAGCTCTTCAATCCATTCACGCGGCGGCTGCTGGAGGATGCTGGCCTGCGAGCCGGGATGCAAGTGCTTGACGTGGGCTGTGGTCCTGGAGATGTGAGCTTGCTTGCCGCCGAGTTGGCGGGCGAGCAAGGCAGCGTCATTGGCGTGGATACCAATGCGAGCGTACTGCACATCGCGCAAACTCGTGCGCAAGCAGCTGGCCTGAGGCAAGTTTCTTTCCTAGTCGGCAACATCGACGAGTTGGCCCTCACGCAGCAGTTTGATGCTATCGTCGGGAGGCTCATCTTGATGTACCTGCCTCAACCCGCCGCTGTGCTGCGGCAGCTTTCAACACACCTGCGTCCGGGGGGAGTGCTGGCTTTCCAAGAACATGATATCCCCTCTCAAAGCGATGCCACCCTGCCTGCTTCCCCACTCTGGGAACAAGCAGTGGATTGGTGTACACAGGCCTTCAAACGGGTTGGGGTGGAGTCGCGAATGGGGATGAAACTCTCCAGCACGTTTCTGGCTGCCGGGTTGCCTACCCCGCAACTGCGCTACGAGGCAGCCATTGGTGCTGGTCCAGAGTGGGCGGGCTATGAGGTGTTGGCAGGGGTCGTGCGTGATCTCCTACCCGTGCTTCAGAAGTTTGGCATCGCCACCACAGAGGACATCAGGATCGAGACCCTGGCCGCACGCTTGCGTGAGGAGGTCGCAAGTGCAGGAGGGGTCGCACGACTCCCCGCGCTCGTCTCGGCCTGGACACGCATCGAGGAGTCGTAAAGGAGTTGATCGCGCAGGAGGGAACCTATGTCCTTTAAATTGACGGAGAACCCTTAATGGGACCCAAGTGATATAATTTTGATACTCAGAAAGGGACCCACTTTGCGTATTTTTCTCCTCAGAACACGAGGAGGTGGGGGTATCCCGCAAGATTGAGCTTCGCTGTCTCCAGAGCGGATGGAGATGAGAACGATGCACAGGGGAAGGACTGCCTGCCCTGAGTGAACCCCAAAGAAAGGAGTAATATGTTAACAGAAGAGAACATGGCACTCGTGCGACGTTACGCTGAAGAGGGGTGGGGGAAGAAAAATTTGGCTGTCATGGATGAACTGGTCGCCCCGGATATGGTGGACCACAATCCGATTGGGATGATGGACCAGCACCAAGGGGCCGAGGGAGTGAAAAGGACCATCCTCAGCCTCCAAACTGCTTTTCCCGATTTTTCGCTCACTATTGAGGAGATGCTCGCTGACCAGGACAAGGTGGCCCTTCGCTGGACCATTCGTGGCACGCATCAGGGCACCCTGATGGGGATTGCCCCGACCGGCAAAGCGGTTAGCTGGTCAGGGGTCAACATTTTTCGTCTCACAGGTGGGAAAATCGTGGAGGAATCGGGGATGGCAGATATCGCGGGCTTACTGCAACAACTGGGCGCTCTCCCCATGCACGGGCAGGCCAGTTAGTCCCCTCTGTAAACCCTTCTACATGCGAGGCAAGAAACTCGGTAGTCAACTGCTGCCGGGTTCTTTTTGGTTGCAATACCTATACTCTGCTTGAGAATACAAGGGGGGGGTGTTCAATCATTT
>VBHI01000003.1:0-11156 GCA_005881495.1 Chloroflexota bacterium | reverse complement strand
CCAGCCTTGCGCATCGCCTCCATCGTCTCGTCAACGGTGAACAACTTGGTCGTCTTGACCGCTTTGAGGTGCCCTGCGCTAACTGCTGCCATCACGATTGCTGTGGCAGTCGTGTCATCGGGCGCTTCAGTGAGCGTGACCCCATCGTACTCCCCAAAGCAGTAGTAGAAGCCGATCAGTCGTCCACCGAGCTTCTGCGCCAGTTCTCTGACAGGTACGCTGCGGTCTTGGGGATTTTTCGCCATCGCTGCAATCGCCTCAGCGGTGTAAGCGAATTGCGACATGTAGAATGGCATGATGTTCGTCTCCTTTCGGGGTTATTGCTTTTTTGCTCGTAGAAATGGGGATGCGACAACTGAGATACAAAGGGTCAACAGAACAACGATGAGATGTGCAGAAATCGGAGCCTCCATCAGATAGTATACACGTAGAACACAACCAAAGCAAGAAACGAGCAGTCTTACGCGCACACGGGTGCCTTGCCGACCTTTCAGTCTGTTTCTTGCTGTTAATGTGCCTTTAGAAATGGCTGCGCAGCTCTGCAAAGGTTGACAGCGTCAGCACGCGCCCCTCTCCAGCATCTTGGACCTCCTCGTGTTCGAAGTGCCAGGTATGAGGGTGAGGAATATAGACTGCTTTGAGTCCAGCGGCCAGAGCAGGATTGATATCGGAGCGGGGAGAATTGCCCACCATCCAGGTGTGTTGCGGGTCAACCTGTAACTCGCTTGTGACCTGATGATAGGTCGCAACATTTTTTTCTTGAACAATGACCACCTGCCGGAAGCATTGCTCGATCCCCGACCGTTCGACCTTGAGCTTCTGTTCTTCGAGATCTCCCTTCGTCAGCAGGACCAGGTCGTGCCGGGGAGATAAGTAGTCAAGCGTTTCCTTGACTCCATCCAGGAACTGCAAGGGATGCGTGCGAATGGATTCTCCGAACCGGCGAACCTGCTGGACATCCTCATCCCGCAGATCTTTTTCCGCAAGACGACGATAGGTTTCGACCAGGCTCCTGGTAAAATTGGTCGTTCCGTAGCCCATGAGACGTTCGACCTCATCAAGCACCGTTCGTACCTCCTCGCGCGTCAGGCGGGGGGTATCGTCTGCATCGATCAACAAATGGTATCGCATCATCCGTTCAGTCCTTTATTCTTGTCTTGTCTCAGGCACTATCTCTTCTCGTTGCCCCCGGCTAACCGCAGTCGTGGATGCCCGGATCACCAGTTCGAGCGGAACTGTGACCTGCGTGGGAACGTGACCCTCTTCCAACACCCCCAGCAGCAGTAGAAAGGCTTGCTCACCAACGACGCTGGCGGGAATGGCAACCGTGGTCAATTCTGGATCAAGCAAGCGCGCGATGACGCTGTCATCGAAGCTGACCACAGACACGTCCTGTGGAATCGCGCAGTGCAGGTCTTTCGCCGCCTTGTAGACGCCGGCTGCTAGCACATCGCTGTCACAGACAATGGCAGAAGGCCGATCAGTACAGGCGAGCAGGCGGTGCGCGACTTGAGACGCCGAAGCGATGAGAAAGGGCGCGCGCACCTGGTAGGCTGCCGTGACCGGGCACCCTGCACGCTGCATAGCGTCCAGGTAAGCCTGGTGGCGCCGGTGAAACGTATCGGCATCAACAGCAGCCGCCAGGTGAGCAATCTTCGTATGTCCCAGGCGCAGCAGATGCGTCATGGCAGCATGCATTCCAGCCTCCATATCAAGGGTGAGAGAGGGCAATTCCTGGCTTGCGGCATCGACCAGCACTGCCCTTCCCCGCAAAGCCTGATATTCGCTTGTCGCCGGGGATTGCAAGGTACAGAGCAAAAACCCATCCACCACCTGGGAGGTGAGCGCATCGAGGATTACTTGCTGCCAGTCCTGCTCGTCTCGAACGTGAGCCAACATCACGGAATAGCCATACCTGCGCGCTGTCTGCTCTGCCCCTTGAAGCACGGTTGCAAAGAAAGGATTGCTCACATCGGGGACAGCCAGAGCCACCAGGTGGGATCGACCGGAGCGCAGCGTCCGCGCAGCACGATTAGGACGATAGCCTAACTCGCGTGCCGCGCGCAGGATCACTTCCTGAGTCCGCTTCCCTACTCTCCCAGCAGCTTTTCCCCCGAAAACAAGAGAAACCGCAGATTGTGAAACCCCTGCTCGACGAGCCACATCAACGCTCGTTGGGGGGAAAAGGGCTTCTTTTTCCGTCACAGGTATCTTCCTCCCTCATCAGGCAACAGGTATCGTCCCACGTGGGGTGTGCAGATTTGTTGCTCAGCTTGTATAGTCATACGTATGACTTCTTTATACACGACGAGGGACCTCATTGTCAAGATGGGGAACACCTTTGGGTGTAACAGGTTACTCATAATGAGACGATGATGCTTTCCCATTCTGGCATCTATATTTAGTAGGATACGGTCTGCCAGCAAGCCCAGGCAACTTAGATTGGGGAAACCAGGTCCCTGGGCGATACCTGCCAGCATGGGCAAATGTAATTTGGGTGTGAATCCATCGAGGGAAAGGTCTACAGCCTGTTCTCTTCAAAACCCTCATCGCGTGAATAGATCACACCATATGGACTGATGACCTCGATAAATGCTGAACTCCTGAGCGCATCCACCAGCGCGACGACTATAGCAGCGGCTGTTTCACCTGTACCGATCACTCCAATATTAAGCGGACTTTTCACTTGCGAGCGGAGTTGTGCGAACTCCTCAACATGCAGCCAGAAAGATGCTCCATTCATGATACGAGGATGCTCTTTTGGTTGACCCGTAATGGTGAGTGGCGTGCCAGGGCCAGTAATAACCAGGCCTTCACCTGTCAGGGTCAACGGCGCGCCACCTTCTGAAGGTTGGCATGTAAGCTGCCAGTATTTCTGATCGGAGGTCGTAGCGATATTCGTCACCTCGGCTACATACAGGTCAAGCTCCACCTTTTCGGCAACCCATTGAATATACTTTGACCACTCGCCATGCGTTGGACGTGTGCGCCCGCGATCAATCCAGTCGGAATAGCGCAACTGGTCAATGAGATAGCCATGCCAGGAGAGGTGTAATATCTCTTGCGCGACTGCTTTGCTGAGTGCCTTGTCTCCCCAGCAGGCAGAGAGATAGGGAAAGCCAATGTCCTTCTCCGGGCGCGTCCCCAGGAATTGATTGCCATCGGTGAATCCTGCCTTACCTGACCAGTGAGATGCCACGCCTTGCCGATCAATAATTCGCAAGTGCGGCACGGGATATCCTAGCTTCGCCAGTATGTGGCTTTTCGCCGCGATGGCGACTGCCTTTGGCCCGGCTCCTAAAACCAGCAATGTAGGTGTAGACTCAGCAGCATGCTCCACCAATGTGGTGGCAGAGGTAGCCTGAACCATATTCGCTTCCTGGGCCACTAAACCCTCCCTCTCACCAGCTCTATCCTGAATAAACTGGGACAGTAATAGATGTGCAAATGGCGTTGTTTTAACGCATCTCAATCCTTGCCTGCGAGACGTTCTTTCACTTTACTATGCTTTCGGGGCATTGGCAACTGTCTTTTTCTACATCATCCTCAGACTGGCTACGAGGGCGACCCCCTACGGGTATACGGGCACTTTCCCCCCAGAAAGATGGAGAGCCTATTTTGTGCGAGGTTGCAGAGGGATACGACGATAAAGAATATATGAGACAAACAGGCTATAGATCCCACATTCCGCAGTTTGCATTTGCATTTTCAGCAAAATCGCTTGGAGAGCAGATTTACAATGTAGAGCTTATTTTTTAGCTCTACCATGTGAAATGGCTTCTTGCCTAGATTTACGAAAAAACTGCGGAATGTGGGATCGACTTCTGCTATATGATATATTTCATACGGAACTGTACAAAAGAGGTAGAACACCTCTAGAAGTTTGTGACTCTTTTCCGGCATTTATTTTAACATTGTTTATGAAGGAGGATTTATGGCATCACAGCAAACTCCACCACGGCAAGCTGGAATTTTTCAGCGTTGGGCACAGAGTTGGGCACAGAAAACTCAATCAGAGCAAGCTCGAAGTTTTCTGATTTGGGCAACAATTGTTCTTGTTGTTGCGGTGGTCTTGACGGCTTTTCTCCCAATTGCACTTATTGGAGGATTTAAAGATGCAACAGCAGTAATAACCATCGTCACTCTTACTTCTGTTGGCATTGAACGAGTCATCGAAGGCTTCTGGACCTATATTGGCCTTACCAAAAATTCATGGTGGCCCTTCAATTCGATCAGTCAGAATATCAGCAACATGGCTTCTGATCTTGACAAGGAACTTACACCATTTTATCAACAGTTGACACAGGCGGTGGAGGATGCAAAAATTGCAGAGAATTGGACAGACGAGCAATACACCGCGGCGAAGAAAGAGATTACAGATTTCCAGGCATCCATCGATCAGCTCACAAAGCTAGCACCTGGCAATCAGTTGGCGCTATCAATAGCAAGCGCGGCTTCTCAACTGGCCAGTGGGTTTAAACAGAAATATACTACGTTAGATACTGTTGCAACATTTGCGGACCAGGCTATTAACGGTTTTGCTTATTTTATCGTTACACCCGCCGACACTCTTGGACGTCGCCTCATCAGTCTCTATCTGGGCATGATCTTAGGAGTAGTGATTGCAGCGGTATTCGGACTCGACCTTTTGAGAGCAATCTTCCAAATCCCTACAATAGCTTTTCACTACGGGGTTGTCTTCACAGGCCTGGCAATCGGGCTTGGCTCTAGCCCGACGCATGAGGTCATTCAATTGCTACAACAATGGAAAACAAACTTGAAAACGCAGAGCGCTTAGAAATTCAGGGAATTTCAAAATGTCAGTTGAACAACAAACGGTTGATACTAACAGTCATGTAAGAAAACCAAACAATTCGCAAATTTTTACTTGTGAAGTTAAGGGTTTGGCAGACTCTGTCTGCCAAACCCTGGTTGACATTACCAACCATTCCATCAGGACAGAACCGCAATGTTGATGTGATGTGCACTATCCGTAGCCGTCCACCCAACGTAGATCTTCTCATTGAAGGTAGCGAGCGCTGGTCCGGCCGTACTCTCTTCCCCATACATATAGGTCAGTTTGTTGCCAAGACTGTGAATATCACCCCCGAATCGGAGGTTAAGGAGATGATTGGAATCACGTCCAGTCCAAGCTAAAAGGAGGCCACTTTGCTTTATCATCGCCACCATGGCCGGATGTACGTCACTATTGTCATTAAGGGTTACCTTGTTCGTGAAGGTCATCCCATCTTTTGATTCCATTATGTTCAGACTGTGGTTGTTATCACTGCCACACCACAGTAAGTATAGTGTTCCATTGATGAAGCTGAGCGCCGGTGCGGATACGCTGGTGTCGCCAAGGGTTACTTTATTCGTAAAGTTGACACCATCAATCGAGGACAGCACATTAAGCGAATGGTTGGTGTCAGCCCAGGCAAGGTACAGCCTTCCGTTTCCGAATGCCAGGGCCGGTCCAAATGGGCTGGACTCGCCGAGCGTAACCTGCCTGCCAAAGGTTAGCCCGTCGTTGGAGAGCGCTACATTCAGGTGGTGCTGGGGGTTAGTTCCTGTCCACGCCAGAAAGCTAAGACCGTTGCCAAAGGCAAAACCGGGGCCGTCGATACTGGTCGCGCTGAGTGTAGCATGCCTGTCAAAGGTTAGCCCGTCTTTGGAGAGCGCTACGTTCAGATGGTGCTGGGGGTCAGTTCCTGTCCACGCTAAAGACAGGTTCGTGTCATTCATATTCATCAGGGCTGGGCCACCTATTGCTGTCTCCTGTAGCACTTCCTTTTGATATGGTAACAGGCCGTACACTGCCAGATAATCTGAGAAGCTGGCCATGTACACCTTCCCATTCGCAATTGTGGGCGGGCAGAACTTCGCGAAGTTGCCTATATCATCGCGGGCAGGTTTCTGTTTACTGTTCCACAACTCTCTTGACAGATCGGAAGCATCATAGGCGCGTACTATCCCCTCCACAACCGCGTGGTTCGCGCCTTCTTTGAAAGGGTGCGAAGCCCACAGGATTCCACTACCGGGTGTATTCCCGTTGGCAGAAATGGACAGCATGCCGCCTGGCATGCCCGGGGATCCTCCACGTGCCCCTGTTGGGTCAGTAGTACTACTCTGTGAAACCGGGTTCGTTAGAAAGTCCCCATTGGCCAACTTGAACGCCTTCAGAAACTCATTTTCTGGCCAGACGTAGGCCCATGCTCCGTTGGGACCGTTCCAGTAGACTGGCCCCCCGTGGATATGATGAGACTTCGTGGGATCCCCGGTGTACGGATTATTGGGATCATCGGGGGGAGAGACGTAGAAGTCTTGGACACTCTGACCAATGTGGCCCAGTTGATTTCTATCTAGCAAGTAAAATTTGCCTTCTTTCCCTCCCCCAACGAGCAGATTGGTGCCGGGAAGCAGCAGTGGCCCCGAGGAACCCAAATCATAATCTGCTCTATTTAGGGCCGCATTGTTTTTAGGCGTGAACCAATCGGCAAGCGTGAGATCGGGCCTGAGCTTAATACTACTATCGCCCAGAGTTGTTGGTGGATTCTGTTGATTACCATTAAAGTCGCCGTTGCCCGTGAAGAAATACAGGTTGTTGCTATCATCAGCGGCTGGCCCCTGCCCGGCTTGCCAGATTCCCCCACGTCCACCGTTAGTCGTGGTATTGTAAGGATCGTGAACTGGCTGCAGAGTCACTGCGTCGTAGCCAAATACCCAGCCGTGGTAGGGATCTTTATCACCAAAAGATGCAAAGGCAATATATACGATGTTGTTCGTCAGTAGTAAGGCGGCCCGTTGGGTCTGCCGGTTAGCAGTGAAGGTAACCATCCCATTCACACTGCCAGCGCCGCTTCCCTTTACGCTTGCTTGTATCTGTACGGGCCCGTTAAATTTTTCCGCTCCATTTGTCAGGTCGAGAGCGTGTAGCTTGTAGAAATACTGAGGTCCGGTGCTCGTGGAGGTCTTGGTGAAGGCAACAATGTAGATAGCGTTCTGTTCGAGTGAGATGACGGGCGTGCTCAGGATGCCTACTTCTGTTGAGATGTCTTGATAGGTAGAAGGCCCAATGTTGCTATCGGGGAGAGGCGCCGATGGTCCCAGTGACTTATGCCACAGTGGTGTGGAGGCAGCTGGGTCATCGGCGTCGAAGGCATAGACACTGTTGTGCATTGTTGCGACGTACACCACGTTGTGGATGCCCTCGCCTGGAATGTTCATGTTTGGCACGTAGAGCGGCTGTGCATAAATCTGACCATCCACCGGACGCTTAAACATCATACCGAACTGCTGTGATTTCACGTTTTGCACGTTGAGCACTTCTTCTTGCAGGTTGGCCCCCGTGCGGGAATTGTCATTATGCTGGGTACTGACGACTATTTGTGGCATATTCCTTCCCTTTCTCTAGTCCTCAAGAGGGTGTTCATTGCGGCGAGCGTAATCTCACGCGACGTGGAACTGACTTTATTTCTCCTCGACTGCATGATGAATAGCGTCCAGCATGCTCCAGAGGACATCGCATTTGAAGACCAGGGCGGCAATGGCTCGTTCCTGCTGCTCCCGCGAGCGACAGTACTGGGCAACGATATCTATGGCCTGGTTGGCGTCGCGGGGTCCCTGGACCAGGCGATTCCTGAGATAGGTCAGGCCATTGTTATCTATCCAGTCATAGCGCTGCTCGAAGGCCTCGATGCGCTCCTTCATCAGATCTGGGGCGAACAGTTCCGTGAGCGATGCTGCAACAGCCTCGATCCAGGGGCGTGTGCGCGCGAAGTTGACGTAGGCATCCACGGAGAAACGAACGCCTGGCACGAGGTGACGCTCATCCAGGATCGCCTCGCGGCTCAGGCCCACCGCCTCGGCCAGCTTGAGCCAGTCTTCGATCCCGCCCTGGCCAGCCGCCGTGCCATCATGGTCGAGAATGCGCTGAATCCAGACACGGCGCACTGTGATCTCGGGACAGTTGGAGAGAATGGCCGCGTCCTTGAGCGGGATGCTCTTCTGATAGTAGAAGCGATTGGCTACCCAGACCTGGATCTGCTTCTTACTCAGCTTGCCAGCGTTCATATCTCCATGAAAGGGGTGGGTATGGTAGTAGCGTTCAGCCTGTTTCTTTAAGGCGGCGACGAACTCGTCGCGTGGCATGGGGGTTTCTATGGGTGTCGTCATATCAAATCTCCAGTTCTATGCCATCGGAGGCGACTGCGAGGCCCCGTTCCTCGACGGCGTGTCGTTGTAGTGAGTTTTCAATCAATTTTGAATTGATTCTAATCAACCAACTATTATTTGTCAAGAGCGCGAATTCTGGGTGACTGTTCAAAAAGCGGTAGAGTAGTGTTAATTAAAGTTTTTCCAGTACTCCGGGCATTACTTCTTCGGCGAAGAGGTGGGATTGGTTTTCTTCTTCGCCCATGACAGGCCAGTAAAAGAAGGTGTCCATTTGTAGTTCATGGTAGTAGCGCAGGAGTTCGTCAATCCAGTGCTGGGCGGCGCCGATGATGATGCCTTTTCGGCGGGCTACCATTGGCCTGCTTCCTGGCTGGACGATGGTGCCCATGAGGTTGTATGCTCGACGGATTGCTGATGGGTCGCGCCCGGCTTGCTGGGCGGCTTCGTTGATGGTTTGTTGGATCGGAGGTACTTCTTCAGGTGGGACGTAGCTGCTGGAGATGATGAGGCCGTCGGCTTTTTGGCCGGTGAGGCGGAGCATTTTGGGACGTAGCGCGCCTAGCCAGATGCCGATAGGGTGCGCCGGCATGGGACCGGGGAGTGTATTGACCAGTTGGTAGTGCTCTCCGGAAAAGCTCACTTTTTGATCGGACGGGGTTGGTTGCCAGAGTGCGCGCATGATGGCGATGGCTTCTTCGAGAGCGCTGACGGCTTCTGCCGGTGTACGCTGTATGCCGCCGTAGGAGACAATGCCTTCCCAGAAGCCCCCGGCGCCAAGCCCAATTTCTACACGGCCATTGGTGAGGATGTCGAGGGAGGCCGCGGCTTTGGCCAGTGGAGCGGGAGGCCGGAGCGGCAGGTTGAGGACGTTGGGCATGAGTCGTACATGCTGTGTGCGGGCGCCGAGGAAGGTGAGCAGTGTCCAGGTGTCGAGGAACCGGGCGTTGTAGGGGTGATCCTGGATGCCGATAAAATCCAGGTTTGTGCTATCGGCGATTTCTGCCAGTTTGTAGGCGAGCTGCAGTTTGGTGGCCGATGGGTCGATGTTCAGACCGAAGAGTGGTTTGTTTGGCATGTGGTTGTTCCTGACTGTATTTTTAAAATGCGCGCGCCGCTGCAACCGAGAGGATGACCAAGGGCGATGGCGCCGCCGTTGACGTTAAGTTTCTCCTGGTCTATTTCTAACTCGCGCACGCATTGGAGTGCCTGGGCAGCGAATGCTTCGTTGAGTTCGATGAGATCCATATCAGAGATGTTCAGGCCTGCACGTTGCAGGACTTTGCGCGTGGCGGGAATAGGGCCGAGGCCCATGTAGGCGGGATCGACGCCCGCGACGGCTGAGGCGACGATGCGCGCACGGGGACGGAGGCCCAGTTCCTGGGCACGGCTCTGCGACATCATGACAAGGGCGGCGGCGCCATCGTTGATGCCGGCAGAGTTGCCGGCCGTGACGCTGCCATCTTTGTGGAAGGCCGGTTTCAGGGCAGCCAGTTTTTCGAGCGTGGTATCGGCGCGTGGATGCTCGTCGATGGCAACGACGGTAGGCTCACCCTTCTTCTGCGGGATGGTCACGGGGATGATCTCGGCGGCGAAACGCCCGGATTGCTGGGCGGCGACGGCTCGCTGCTGGCTGCGCAGCGCGAAGGCGTCCTGGTCGGCACGGCTGACGCCGTACTTCCCGGCGACGTTCTCAGCCGTTTCCCCCATGCTATATGGATGATGCATGGCAGATAATTTGGGATTGATGAAACGCCAGCCGATGGTGGTATCGTGCATGTTTACATTGCGGCTAAAGGCGGAATCGGCCTTGCCCAGTACGAAGGGGGCGCGGGTCATGCTCTCGACGCCGCCCGCGACAAAGGTGTCACCCATGCCCGTTTGGATGGCCTGGGCCGCGCTATTGACGGCTTGCAGGCCTGAGCCGCAGAGCCGGTTGACGGTCTGCCCGGCAACATGGAGAGGGAGACCTGCTAAGAGTAGGGCCATACGCGCGACGTTCCGGTTATCCTCACCGGCCTGGTTGGCACAGCCCAAAATGACGTCTTCTATGCTGTCCGCGTCGATATTGGCACGCCGTACCGCTTCCGTGATGACGAGGGCGGCCAGGTCATCGGGTCGGACATCTTTGAGGCTTCCCGCGTAGCGTCCGATGGGAGTGCGTACGGCGGAGATGATAACCGCATCTTCCATGGCCATTTGGCACCTTTCTGATTGTTTTCAGGTCTACAACAATGCTCGTTCAAGCATTTTTTTTTGTGTTTATTTAGCAGGAATGTCATCATATTGCCAATCGAGACAGGAGGCTAAGCGTGGAAGAAACGCTTAGCCTGCCTTTCTGCCGTGGCTCCTTGATTACCTGCCCTTAAATTCTGCGTCCCGTTTCTCCATAAAGGCCTTCATACCTTCGCTCTGGTCTTCGGTGGCGAAAAGGAGGAAGAAATTCTTGCGTTCGTTGGCAAGTCCCTGCTCCAGTGACATCTCGAAGGCTGAGAGGACGGCGTCTTTGGCAAGGCGGGCAGCAATGGGAGGCTGGGCGGCGACTACTTTGGCCAGTTTGATGGCTTCGGTGAGATGCTCACCTTTTGGCACAACGTGGTTGACTAGCCCGTGATCGGCCATTTCCTGTGCCGTGAAATTCGCGCCGGTCAGCACCATCTCCATAGTGCGGTATTTACCAAAGGTGCGGGCGAGGCGTTGCGTGCCACCTGCGCCAGGAATGATCCCCAGCTTGATTTCTGGCTGACCAAAACGGGCATTTTCGGAGGCGATGATCATGTCACAGTGCATGGCGAGTTCGCAGCCGCCGCCAAGGGCGTAGCCGCCAACGGCAGCGATCATGGGGGTCTTTATGCGGCGAATGGGCTCCCAGGCCTCGAAGCCGCCGAGCATCATGTGAATGGGCGACTTGTCCGACATTTCTTTGATGTCGGCACCGGCGGCGAAGGCTCTGTCACCTGCGCCCGTGATGACTATGCAGCCGATCT
>VBHI01000002.1 GCA_005881495.1 Chloroflexota bacterium | reverse complement strand
AAAACACTACTGGGGTTCCCTTAGGAAGTGGACGGTCAGCAACGTGTAGCATGTGAAACGACTTATGAAGCAGATGCAGGTATTCATGATGAATATTTGCTCTGTCGCTGAGAGGACTGCGTAGCAGTACCTGTTCTCCATGTTTACCGCTGATAAGCTGCTTTTTCACTCCTCACGAGGGAGCTTCCAGATACCCCAAAAAAGGAGGTCTTCTGATGAAGACGTTGTTCAGTTTCAAGACGTTGTTCAGTTTCGCCGAGCGGCTCGCGGGGCCGCTCTTGCGCATCAGCTTGGGCCTGGTCCTGCTCTGGATTGGATCCCTGCATCTTCAAAATCCCCAATCGATCGTTGTCTTGCTCTCTCTGTCACTTCCTTTCCTGGCCTACAGCGCGTTCGTCTATGTGCTCGGCGCCCTTGAAGTCATTGCTGGCGTACTGCTTATCGCTGGTCTTTGGGTGCGCTATGTCGGTCTGTTGACCCTGGTGCTGTTTGCCGGGACGCTGACCATTTTCGTGATTGCTCCAGGGGTGACAGGCTTCCCCGTGCTCAACCTGACGGGACAGTTCCTGTTGAAGGACATAGTGCTAGCTTCCGCTGCCATCACGGTGGTGGCAAGGGATGCGGCCAGGCATGAAGCGAAACGGGCTCAGCGCACCCAGCTTGCTAGCCGTTCAGAAGAGCAGACGCTCTCCCCTGTGAACAGCGAGAGCAAGCAGGTGAATGGTTCGGTACCGAAGGAGCAAACTCATTCGCAGCCATGATAAGTTAGCCGACTAGCTTACATTAGGCAATGTCTACTATCATTTCCGGACGAAGGAAGCCTTAGTGGAGGCCGTCGTTCAGGCACATACGCAGGAACTACATGCAATGTTCGGGAAGTGGGAGCTCATTGCCGATCCTTTTTTTAGTACCGTTATTAGTAAGTTAACTAACTTCATCACAAAGGAATCAGCGCATCGAAACCTGAAAAGTGTACTGTAACCAAGTGTCCGCTTTTCAGGTTTCGATGCGTTGACCCTGGTACGTTTTTGCCAAAAAAGGATTGAAGGGAAACCTATGTTACACATTTCACGGAAGATAATCTTTGCGCTGCCGCTTCCAAAGGAGATCGACCTGCCCTTCTCATCACCGAACCTTCACACGAGCGCGTCCGACCCAGACAAGTACCGCACCCGTGATGGCACCGATGATGCCCCAGGTGGTTCCTACAACCAGCCATGTTGCGGCCTGTGGGAACTGTGTTGACCCATGCCACAAGAGACTTGCCAGAAACTGTTCGCCCAGAGGATACCCGACTCCCCAGGCGATGGCGCTGCCGATGACCCACCAGAGCAGCCGCCTGGGGACTGCCCCCAATCGCCTGATCACCAGGATGCCCTGCATCAGACCCACGAGACTCCCAAAGATGAGCGACATGATCGCCAGCGAGAGACTCACGCTCCAGAATTCCTGGGTGCCAAAAATCAGCGACTTCCCACTGGTCAACAAAGCAGAGAAGCTGTAGGTGAGAAGATAGGGGTACACAAAGAGGAATCCCAGCACGCTCGTGAGCAGCCACAGGCCCGCCTGCGCAACGAAGCGGCGTAGGAGCAACCACTGGCCGAGCGCGACGAAGAAGAGGGGCGAAGCCAGGTAGAACCAGATAAGCAGCCCGTTGAGCGATGGGTTTGCGTTGGAAACGAAGCTGAGAAGGAAGGTACCTACTATTCCCCCAAAAGTGGTCAATACTACCCAGAACAGCCACGTCACAAGACCTGGCGTTCTCCTGAAGGTGTTTTGCTCTTCATACAACATGGTGACAACCTCGTAGAGAATCTGGTTGGACTGGCATCATTCCATGCCAGTCCAACCAGATTCTTTTTAATTCCCTCCTTTTGGGCAGTAGCTACTTTTCTGTATGATCGAGTTGATCCCACTGTTGCAGGCTCGGTACAAGTAGTTTGCACTCGTCCAGTGCAATAGAGCTTTCATGCTGGTCAAGGCTTTCATAGAACCGCTGAACTGAGCCCCAACATCGCTAGCAACACACCCAAGTAGCCAGCACACGAGGAGGAATTCTAATACCCGTAACCACCACTCGTTGATCCGCCGCCTTGCACAGCCAGATTGGGTGTGGCCACGAACCACATGCCGGTAATGCCCTCACCATTGGTCTGACCAGGGGCCGTGTCCCCTGAGAAGGTGTAGAGCGGATGACCGTTATACTCGATCTGGTTACCGTTTACATCCGTTTGTACGCTCAGTTTCCCAGTGAGGGAAGTCGAGCTGGTGGGTCCACCTGACCCCGTGGAGAGCAGCGGAGGCCATATCTTAGCTAAATTGCCAGATACGGCTGACTGCGTCGCTGAATCAGCGGTGAAGTAGTACAGGGTCAATCCTTGTGTATTGGTAAGCACCGTCTCCGACTGACCTTTTACGGTGACGGTTGCCGTTTGAATCACGGCAGAGGAATTGCTTCCGCCAGTCGTTGGCGCGGGTGGATTGGTACTGCCGCCGCCATAAGAGCCACCCCCGGTAGTTCCATAGCCACCGCAGGCCACGATAAACATTGCCATGAATAAGCCAAGTGCGATCACAAAAGATCGTTTAAGAAACATTCAATATTCTCCCTAATTTGTGTCTATCATCGGAACAAAAGTCTCCTATCAGATGAGCGATCTCATCAGAACTCCCATCCTAAGGTTATATTCGCAGCAGGTTACAACTTCTTACCGTCTGGAGCAAATGTGTGTCTGAGCCAACTATGATGGCAAACAGTTGGAGAAGTAGTCCAAGTCTTCAGATTACTTCTCTCATTCTTGTCGGCCTTCCCTCTGCCAAGCGGAAGAGCCATACGATCACAACAGCTAGGTAATTCTGTCTAATGGATACCCAGAGCAATCAGGAGAAGGAATTAGACATTTCTGTCGATGTTTTTCTACACCCATTGAGGTATATCACTTATTGGAGTGAGAGCACTTGCGTATGTTCTAGCTTCATCCCGGACGAACAGCCACTATAACAAAAAATGCTCTAAACTAATTCTGGAAAAAAAGGGATATACTTATGCAACATCTGTTTTCTATGCATGCTAGCGCTCACTCCAATAATTACCGGCAGGCCTATGTATTGCTCCTGCTTGGATTCGTCTTCCTTACGCTTGCCTGGCTAGGCATGTTTAATTCATTTTCCATAGGGGTGTTGCTCCTTGGCCTTGGAATGCTTGTCGTTGGACTCCTCAACCCCAGACGCTTTCTCTCGGCAGGTTGGTTGATGACTTCGCTGGGAGTGGCGACCTTCCTCATGTTTCGGCACTCTATTCCGGAAAGCCAGGTCCTCACCGCTCATCTTCTTGCTATTGGCCTGGGGCTGCTCGGCATTGCATGGATGGCCCGCTGCGGCTATATAAGCGCGGGGGCACTGACACCGGGATTCTTTGTTGTGGGGGTGGGAGTCACCGAATATCTGCAAGCCATACATCTCATTCCATCTACTGTGGTTCCTTTCGCGCTTTCCCTCTGGCTCCCTGGATTTGGCCTCTTTGCGCTTGGACTGGTTTCTCTGGCTGCGAGCGGGAGAACATACCTGGCGGAGCGTATGAAAACAAATGTTCATCATGGGAGTATAGCAGTACATTCTGCGAAAGAGGACGGCAGGCGAAAAGAAATATGCAAGAGATTCAAAATACCAAAGAAATAACGAGTGTAGAGCGGATCAACCGCTCAGGATCGGCTCGGCTTGAAAGTCACCAGAAGCGGAGGTTTTCCGAAGGGAGTGTGGAATTATGGCAATAGTCAATCCTATGGGTGATGTATATGAGACGTTATTGTCGACACTTGCTACCACAGCAATGTTTCCCACCATTGAAGCAATTGTTGAAGTAGATATGCATGCGCTGCTGACCAAAACTGCTTCGAAGCGTACTACGAAACCGCTCGTTGAGATGGAGCTGCTGTTAAAGGGGGCACATGATTCGTTACTTGACGAACTGGATGACGTGGTAGAGAGCAGCGAGTCCGACGTACCAGAGGAGCTTCCCACGCGCTCGCATCATACTCGCGCAGCCACCACCCGGCAGGCTATAGGCTCTGAAGATTCTTTTTATAGCTACCTGCGTGACATTCGTGGACTTGGTCTTCTCACACCTGATGAGGAGATTGATCTAGCGCGGCAGATCGCCGCTGGAAATGAACTAGCGCGTCGCAAGCTAATCGAGTCAAATTTGCGCCTGGTCATTACTATCGCGCGTCGATACATGAGTACCGGCGTCCCTCTCATAGATCTCATCCAGGAGGGAAACCTGGGGTTGATGCGCGCAGCAGAGAAATTTGACTACCGGCGCGGCTGTCGTTTTGGTACCTATGCCACCTGGTGGATTCGCCAGGCCGTGAGCCGTGCTGCTGGCGATCAGTCACGCTTGATTCACCTACCAGAGCATGTGGCAACGCGTTTACGCAAAGTTAGACGTGTCGCAGCACAGCTTTCACAAGCGAACGGTCTTGATCCCCTGCCTGAACAAATAGCTGAGGCTTGTAATCTGGACCTGGACGAGGTTATCAATCTGCTCGGCATCATTGACCAACCGGTTTCTCTTGATGCGCCTGTAGACGATGAAGCCCGTTACACGCTAGCTGACACACTTGAAGATACTGAGACTTCTTCTCTCTCTGAAACTGCCTCAAATCATCTCCTCGGAGAAGAACTGCATCGAGCGCTGGTGCCGCTTACCCCGCGTGAACGTGCGGTCATGACCCTGCGTTACGGTATCGGCGATGGCCGGAGCCGCACATTGCTCGAAGTCGGGAAAGAACTGGGCATATCGCGCGAGCGTGTGCGCCAGCTCGAAACGGTAGCTCTGAAGAAAATACGTTCCCACGTTGGATATCACTAATCTCATGTACATAAAGGAGAATTCTACATGTCCGATCTATTAGCTGCGCGGGCTCAGATGGGCACATCGCTCGCTTTCCATATCATCTTTGCTTCCCTGGGAGTTGGACTGCCACTGCTGCTGTGTATTGCCGAAGGTCTTGCCCTCTGGCGCAAAGATGCTACCTGGATGACGCTTACCCGCCGCTGGACGAAAGCCTTTGCTCTGCTCTTCGCCATCGGCGCGGTTTCCGGCACCATTCTCTCGTTTGAAATCGGCCTGCTCTGGCCGACCTTTACCAAGTTTTCCGGCTCTATCATCGGCTTACCTTTTGCCATGGAGGGTTTCGCCTTCTTTATAGAGGCGATCTTTCTGGGTCTCTACTTGTATGGTTGGGAGCGTCTCTCGCCGCGCGCGCACTGGCTCTGCTCCTTTCCTCTCTGGATCAGTGGAGCTGCTTCGGCGTGGTTCATCGTCAGCGCCAACTCCTGGATGAATACGCCAACCGGTTTCCAGATTACACATGGGCAGGTGACAGGTATCAATCCCTTACAGGCTATCTTGAATCCGAGCACTCCGTATGAGACGACCCATATGCTCCTGGCGGCCTATGTGGCAACCGGCTTCGGCGTTGCCGCTATCTACGCCATACAGATACTGAGAGGCAAGCGCGAATCGTACTACCGGAAGGGACTCGTGCTGGCAATGGCGCTGGGCGCAATCGCTATCCCCTTCCAGATTTTCAGCGGTGATCTGAGTGCCCGTTCACTTGCGGATCTCCAACCTGCAAAGTTAGCAGCGATGGAGGGGGTTTTCCATACACAGAAAGGCGCCCCTATCAAGGTCGGTGGTATTGTTGACGTCAAGACGGGCCAGGTTCTGTATGCCATTGAAATTCCTGATGGGTTGAGCATCCTGGCTCATGAGAATCCTAATGCAACCATTCTCGGGCTTGACGCTTATGCACCTCAAGATCGGCCTGATCCTACGTTTGTCCATCCCTCCTTTGATGGCATGGTTGGCAGCGGTTTCTTCGCATTGCTCATCGGAGGAGTGTTCTGGTTGCTCTACTTCAGGCGCAAACGGGTTGTACCTGAGAATCGTCTGTTGCTGTGGGGGATCGTCCTGGCCGGCCCGCTTTCCTTCGTTGCGATAGAACTTGGCTGGATGGTCACCGAACTGGGACGACAACCGTGGGTCATCTATAACTTCTTGCGCACACAGAATGCGGTAACGACCGCTCCAGGACTGAATATCAGCTTTGCGATTTTCTCCGGCATCTACGTGGTGCTGGCGATCACCTTGACCGTGCTGCTGCTGCACCTGGCGCGTTCACCGCTGCCCAAGCAGGAGTGGCCTGTACTCGTGAGTAGTAGCAGTGAAGAAAGGGGCGGCCCGAAATGACATTAACCTACACTATACTGATTATCCTCTGGCTTTCGCTGATCGTCTATGCTGTACTTGGTGGGGCGGACTTTGGGGGCGGCATCTGGGACTTCTTTGCCTTTGGTCCCCAGGCAGAACGTCAACGCCGTTTGATCGGGCAGGCATTAGGGCCAGTCTGGGAGGCGAATCACGTCTGGCTGATATTCTTGATCGTGGGACTCTTCACGTCCTTCCCATTAGCCTTTTCAGTACTCTCAATAGCGCTCTTTGTGCCCTTCACCCTGGCGGTGATAGGCATCGTGATGCGTGGAGCAGCCTTTATGTTTCGTGGCCAGGCTGATGATGCCACGACCTCGCGTAGGATCTGGGGCCGCGTGTTCAGTACCGCCAGCACCATAACACCTTTCTTCTTTGGTGCAGCCGCTGCGGCAGTGGCCAGCGGCCAGGTTCGCGTCCAGGGAGGTGTTGTTCAGACCGATCTATTGGCCGGCTGGACGACACCTTTCGCACTGACTATCGGCGCTTTAGCGCTCTCGCTCTGCGCCGTTCTCGCGGCCGTTAATCTAATAGTAGAGGCTCAGAACAGCAATGAGCCTGAACTGGTGGAGGCGTTTCGTCGCCGTGCCATTATCGCGGGCGCAATAACGCTGGCACTGGATGTCGTTGCCTTCATCCTGTCACCGTTCCAGGCTCCACTTTTGTGGCACGGCGCGCTCGATCACGCTCTTCCCCTCATCATTGCTACTGCGCTGATCGGACTGGGAGCCGCCGCCTCGTTATTACTGAGGCGCTATCGCCTGGCTCGTGTTCTGGCCTTTACCGTAACGGCCTTCATTTTTGCTTCCTGGGGATTGTCGCAATTTCCTTACCTGGTCCCGGTTGATGTGACAATAAGCAATGCTGCCAGTCCTCCTTCCACACTGCTGGCGTTGCTTATTGGCACTAGTATTGGTATGGCTTTGCTCTTGCCCTCGCTCTGGTTGCTTTTTCATGTCTTCAAAGGCAAGCATCCTGCACTGAACGTTCAGGAGAAAGCGGTAGAGCCAGCATCCACACAACGCTAAACTTTTTATGTGCGGTTTGTATGCTTGTGGCATGCACGCCAGGCACGCAGTTTTGAAAAGCACGGATAGGTGCATACGTTATGAATCGAACGAGACGTTCACCAGTATACTTAATGGCGCTGACCATTTTTATTGACTTTGCAGGCTTTGGTATCGTCCTCCCCTTGCTCCCATTCTGGGCGGAGAGACTGGGGGCAGGGGCTGTCGGAGTCGGACTGGTTCTTACTATATACGCTCTGGCGCAGTTTTTCTTCACGCCAGTGCTGGGAACCCTTTCTGACCGGTACGGTCGCCGACCAGTCATCCTCGCTTCGCTGTTGATAGAGGCGCTTTCATTGGCGCTCTCGGCGCTGGCCGGTTCACTTGCAATCTTATTAATTGCACGATTCATGCAGCTATCGGGTTGGGATTCGTGGTTGGGCCAGCCCTGGGAGGCTTATTAGCACCTCTTGGGCCAGCCGTACCCTTCTGGGTTGCAATGCTCGTTGCACTTGCCAATGCCCTGCTCGTACTGCGCTTCCTGCCGGAAACACGCCGTAGGGAAACTGCTTGCACTACAGTTCCTTTCACCTCTCAAGGCATGGGAGTCGTACTTGCTGGATGGAGGCGGGTACTGCGGAATCCAGCAGTGGCACGATTGATGGTTATTAACTTGCTTTTCACAGTTGCCTTTACTGCCATGGAGGCAGTCTTTCCACTGTTTACACAGCATGCCTTTGGCTGGAAAGCTATACAAAATGGGTACGTCTTCACGTATGCAGGAGTTGTTATTGTGCTCATGCAGGGTGGTCTGGTCGGGCAACTCGTCAAGCGTTGGGGTGAACGTAGCCTGTTGATTGCTGGTTTAGTAATGCTTGCTGCCGGGCTGGCATTACTCTCATGGAGTACGAACCTGGCGCTGTTGTTGGTCGCCCTTGGCATAGTTAGTATAAGCGATGGAGCCGTGACGCCAATGGTATCGGCACTCCTCTCATTTGCCAGCCCACCCACGAAGCAAGGCGAAACGCTGGGTCTTGCACAAGGTGCCGCAGGGCTGGGACGAGTAATAGGTCCACTGGCTGCAGGAAGCATCTTCGCGATTGGAGGCCCTGGCGCGCCTTTCATCCTTGGTAGTGTGCTCGTTGTACTGGCAGCATTGATCGCGTTACCTGCACTTTCAAGCAAGCATGAGGTAGCCCATACGCATTCCACACCTGATGTTCAACTAGCCTCTACTGCACGAGATCGTTCCTAAAAGAAAGGTCCTGGCATGTTTTTTCATCTCGGCAGGATAGTCACTCGCTTTCGCTGGCTGATCGTGGGCGTGTGGATAGTCATGATCGCGATTGCTTTGCCATTTGCTCCGCAGGCTACCCAGGTACTGCATTCCGGCGGCTTTGTTAGCCCCGACTTCGAATCGGAACAGGCGATTAATCTGCTCGTCCAGAAGCTGCCGGAAGTCTCAGGTGTGATAAGTTTCACCGATAATCCACGTCAGATCTCATTAGATCGCCATGCCGCTTATGTGAATGTACTGCTTAAGCCTGATCCCGATACCGCCCCGAAGTTGCTGCCTGAACTGGAGCGCCGTTTACAGGCCGTTCCAGATTTGCAAACACATATTGGGGGTGGACCTGTCTTTTTTGCAGACATACAACTGGTCAGTGAGCGTGATCTCCGTCGTGCAGAAATCCTGGCTTTTCCTTTTGCCATTATTGCACTACTACTCGTATTTCGCTCGGTCGTCGCTGCAATCCTTCCCGCCTTAGTGGGGGGAAGCGCTGTCATCGTGACGCTGGCGCTCGTCTTTGGCCTCGGGCATCTCACAACACTCTCCATTTTCGTACTGAACATCACTACGCTGTTTGGTCTCGGACTTGGCGTAGACTACTCACTGTTCATGGTGAGTCGCTTCCGCGAGGAGCTAGCCCGCGGGCGCAGTGTTGACGATGCTGTAACCATTACCGTTGCCACGGCGGGGCGTGCTGTAACATTCTCAGGCCTGACCGTCTCAATTGGCCTGCTGGGGTTAACCTTCTTCCGTATCAATATGCTCCATTCAGTAGGGTACGGTGGCATTCTCGTTGCCGTTTTAGCAGTGCTCGCCGCGATTACACTGTTGCCGGCTGCTCTTGCCATCATTGGCACGAGGATAAACGCTTTGCCGGTGCGCATCCCGCATCTTTGGAAACGTGAAGAAGCTAGTAGCGCCGCTATAGCATATACAACATCAAGGCCGGTTGAACATCACGGATTCTGGTACCGGCTCTCTCACGTTGTGATGCGCTACCCGGTACAGGTGCTTATCCCTGTCTTCGTGTTGTTAATCACATTGGGATTGCCCTTTTTAGGTGTGCGCTTTTCGGCACCCGATGCCTCCATTCTTCCCGCAGATGTGCCATCACGAGCGGCATTCGACCTGTTAGCCAGGCGCTTCAATGATCGCGAGACAACTCCTGTTCTCATAGCTGTACAGACTAAGGGTGATGTCCTGTCTGCTGATAACATCCGCAAGCTCTATGCCTATGTGCAACGCATCCAGGCTGACCCACGTGTTGCGCGGATAGACAGTATTGTCAGTGCAGACCCACGGTTCACGCTCGACCAATATGAGCTACTCTATACACATCCTCAGCTGATTGCGGATCCTTACCTGTCCGCACTTGTCAACGCATCGGTTGCGGGAAATACAATGGATATGCTGGTCATCAGTAAGTTTGGGATGCTTGATGAGCATTCACAAGCGTTGGTACAGGCAATTCGGAATTCACCCCCTGGTGGTGGCATCAATGTCCTTGTCGATGGTGGGACGGCTGGGGATATCGACTACGTCAACTCTCTCTATACGGACTTCCCAAAGGCCGTGCTGATTGTGGCTCTCACCACCTATCTTGTCCTTTTGCTCCTGTTCCGGTCACTCGTGTTGCCCCTGAAGGCTATCTTGATGAATACGCTTTCCATCCTGGCAAGTTATGGCGCGCTCGTCGTCATCTTCCAGAACGGCTTTTTGCACCAGGTACTCGGCTTTACGCCCCTCGGTTTCGTTGAAGCATCGAGTCCTATCCTGCTCTTCTTCGCACTGTTCGGACTCTCGATGGACTACGAAGTGTTTTTGCTCTCGCGGGTGCAAGAAGTTTTCTGGCAAACCGGCGACAACACCCGTGCCGTCGCACTGGGGTTGCAACGGAGCGGCGGCATTATCACTAGTGCGGCCTTGATTGTGATTGTAGTGAGCGCTGCTTTTGCTACTGCCGATGTCATCCTGGTCAAGGCACTTGGCCTGGGCATGGCTCTGGCTGTCTTACTCGATGCTACTTTCGTGCGCGCTCTACTTGTTCCTGCTACGATGCGACTCCTCGGTAACTTGAATTGGTGGCTTCCTGTTGTAGGGGTTCAAAGTCATCCGCCTGCCCTGGCAGAGTATATGGATGCGGGAGAGCCCGAGGTATTTACGACACAAGCTTCAAAGGATGAGGTACTGAAGGATGCCAAAATAGGAGGCAAGCAATGAACAAACGT
>VBHI01000001.1 GCA_005881495.1 Chloroflexota bacterium | reverse complement strand
TCGCCACCGCAGCAAGGCCCTGGCTCCAATCTCGCCCAGGCGTATGTACGCTTCGCACGTGACTTCCGTGAAGGCACACATGTCTGCCCGACCTTTGATGACGCGGTCACGCGCCACCGCATGCTGCACGCTATTGAGATCGCGGCGGCGACCGGCCAGCGCCAAACGCTCGGCTGATGATGGAGGTTCACTCATGAAGTTTGATGATCAACAAAAGGCTATGCTCTAGGTCCCCAGAGTGTAAATCCCAACATTCTGCGAGCGGAATCTGCATAGCATCCTAGTGGGCAAGCAGCCTGAAGGAGAGATTCCTGGGCTAGCAACAGCCCAAAGAGTTATACAGATTCCGCTCGCAGAAATTTACAGTACAATACCTCCACACAAATGGGATGTACTTTGTCTTCGCAAACGTACGATGGTCTGAACCCTGTAGAGTACCACGATAAAAAGCTCAGCGTCGTGAAAAAACATCTCCATTCCCGGAGCGAGGAGCGCGGCAGTGGCATACGTAGATTGAGAAGCCCTTGCGTGATATCCGTACCTTGACGAAAGATCGTCCCTGTCATCTACTCATTTCATTAGGCAGCTCATGATATAGAATCGAGAGGAAGGTTTTATGGCATTCGTGGAGGAAAGCCTCGGTCTGGCCCTTGCACAACTCTGTAAAGCCCATCATCAATATGTCGATCTTGCTTTACGTGAGCTTGGGCTCTATGCCGGTCAAGAGATGGTCCTTTTCTCTCTTTTCCGCCAGAAGGGCCAGACACAGATCCAATTATCGCACGACGTGGTCTGTGAACCACCAACGATCAATACCATGTTACAGCGCATGGAGCGTACTGGGCTGGTCGAACGTCGGCGTGATCCAGAAGATGCTCGCCTCTCGCGTGTCTATCTCACGCAGCGGGGCCGAGCATTAGAACAGCCTCTGCGCACGTTATGGAGCCGCTGTGAGGAGCACCTCGTCGCTGACATGACTACCGAAGAGCGTCTCCTGGTTCGACGTCTGCTTTTGCAGATGCACGCCAATATCAGCTAGCAGGTGCGAGGAGTGCCTCTGCTGCTCCCCCTTTTTTTTGTCCAAGGAATTAGTCGCCTAATGGCTTGATACAAGAGAGGATACCTGATGACACACCAGCTTGAAGATTTCGCCCAGAAGGATGGCCAGGGCAGTGAGCGTCCCAAGCCCGGTCTACGGCACCTGCTCACGCTCGACGCCAGAGATGGCGTGGAGCCACCTCGCGGCTGGCTCGCGCTTGCGCTCTTATGCGCCGCCCAGTTCATGGTCGTGCTTGACTTCTCTATCGTGAATGTCGCCCTGCCCTCAATGCAGAAGTCGCTGGGCTTCTCACCAACCACGCTGCAATGGGTGGTGAGCGCCTACTCGCTGCTCTTTGGCGGCTTTTTGCTGCTGGGAGGACGAGCCGCCGACCTCTTTGGACGGCGGCGTGTCTTTCTTCTCGGGCTGGTGCTTTTCACCCTGGCCTCTTTGGGTGGTGGCTTCGCCCAGTCACCGATTGAGTTGATTGTCGCCCGTGCCTCTCAGGGGCTGGCTGCCTCCATCGTCGCGCCCTCCGTCCTGTCACTCATCACGACGACCTTCCCCCAGGGGGCAGGACGCAATCGCGCCCTCGGCACCTTCGGGGCAGTCGCATCGGCTGGCTTCGCCTCAGGCGTTATTCTGGGCGGACTCTTGACGAGCTCATTCGGTTGGCGCTGGGTGCTCTTCGTGAACGTCCCCATCGGCCTCACCATCATTGCTCTCACGCCACTGCTCCTGCCGGAGAGCCGAGGAGCGAAAAAACGGCTCGACCTTCCTGGGAGTGCCGCGGTCACACTCGCCCTTGCTGTGCTCATCTATGCCCTCTCGCAGGCCAACGCTGCTGGCTGGGGGTCCCTCCAAACAATTGGCTTGCTCATTCTGGCGGCGCTGCTGCTGGTGGCTTTTCTCTCGCTTGAGGCCCGCACGCGAGATCCTCTGGTGCGCTTGAGCATCTTCCGGCTGCGGACGCTGACCGGAGCCGATACCTGTGGCTTGCTCTTCGGTGCCTCATTAGGGCCGACGCTCTTCATTCTGACCCTCTACCTGCAGAATGTGCTGGGCTATTCGCCGGTTCTGACCGGGTTCGCCTTTCTGCCGCACGCGTTAATTGTCACCTTCACGACGAATCTTGTCTCCAGGTTGACCACGCGCCTGGGCGTCAAGCCCGGCATGGTAACTGGCGCGGTAGTGCTCGCCGTTGGCCTGTTCTGGCTCTCGCGCTTGTCGGCGCACGATCAGTACTGGGCGATCATCTTGCCTGGCACGCTATTGGTTGGCCTGGGCGTCGCTTTCCAGATTGTGACGGTGGCGATTGCGGCCACAAAGGGGGTCGCAGATGACGAACAAGGGCTGGCTTCCGGCCTGTTCAATACCAGCCAGCAGGTTGGCTCAGCGCTTGGAGTGGCAATCCTCGTAGCGGTCGCCAGCGCACGTACAGTGGCGCTGAGCACGGGTAGTGGAGGTCCAGGCGGATCGGCGGCCCTGGTCGGAGGTTTTCAGAGCGCACTGCTGACCGCCGTGGGATTCGCGATCCTCTCGGTGGTGGTCTCGCTTCTGGTTGTGCGCGAGGTACGCCTCACTCGGAGCAAAACCAGTGTGTGAGAGAGGGGAGCTGTACTAATTCAAGAATTTCCATTCCAGGAGGTGGGGTCAGGTCAATCGCATCTAAATTCAAGAACTGAGGCTAAAAGCCGTGTTAGAATTAAGCAGCTTACAATGGCTCGAAGTATAGACACGTTCTGCAAGCTCCTTGGGAAATTAGATGCGATTGCCCTGGGAGGTGTATACACGGCCTGTTAATTATTGAGGAAGCCATACACCATCAAACGTAATTTCCTCACCCTGCTGACACAAGTGAAACAAGTGAAACAAATGAAACACTGAAACAGTGAGCCACTTCGACTCAAACTTGGCTGATACACCTGATACACCTGATACACCTGATACACCTGATACACCTGATACACCTGACATTCTGATTAGGCTGTCAGGCTGTTAAACATGTTGCAATGAAAACACTCTATTGTTACAATAGCTTTGGAGATACATAGAACATTTCTAACGGGAGCATCTAATGGCATCATCGTCATCGACCCAGAGCAAGATTTTCATCGGGCCTGGGCTGAGCCCATTCAAGCGCATCGTTACCATTATTGGCGTGCTAGGAATAACTGCCCTGGTTTTATGGATCGCTATCCACCAGGGTGCGTCGGCGATAGGCAGTACAATTGTCGCCATTTTGTTTATCGTGGGTTTTATCGTCTACCTGCGTATCATTGCCCCCGTTCCATTTACGATTGAGATCGGGCCAGAAGCGCTGATTAAACGCAGTAAGAGTGGGGAAGTGGTAGCAGTAGGTTGGGAGCAGATGACGCGTGTCAAAGAAGAATTTTTCCCCAACGGAAAGCGTATAAGCATAACGGTCTATCGTAAACCGGCGAATCCGGCGGAAAAAACAAAAGCCTGGGCGGTCTATCGAGACGATGTTACTGATATAGATGGCCTGGCTGCGGCTCTTCGGCAGGCTATACCTGAGGAGTGTGAATGGAAGAGCGAGACGGTTCATGAATAGGCTCTTGCTTCAGTGGCCTTAAATGTAGCGTAGATGGTTTTTCCCTCTTGTAACTCCATACGCATAGCGGAGGCTTCAGTAATTTCGGCTGTAAGCGGAGGCATGGTGGTATCGAGCAGAATGCTCACACGTACTCGCCCATCATGGCTGCTTTCTCTGTCGATGGCAGTGTCCAGGTGCAAGATCTGCACAATCTCGCCTGAGAAGATGTTGCGGGCCGAGCTATCGGGCAGCCTTTGATAGAGTGTGATGCTGCGGGGGTCCACCACGACAAACGCCTCCTCCCCAATTCCAGGAACCCTGTTAGCCGGGAGGTGATCTTCTAGCGCTGCCATAACCTCCAGAGTACGATTCCCATTCTGTAGCTCAATAGTGCAGAGGGTAGTGGCTTCACAATGTACAACATGTCCACGGAAGAAATTCATACCTACCAGTTCTGCGACGTATGCTGAACGGGGATGTAGTAAGAGGTCCTGCTGGCTGCCTTGCTGGATAATCTGGCCAGAATCGAGTACGAGAATGGACTGCCCAAAGAGCAATGCCTCCAGGTATTGATGGGTGACCAGTACGGTTGTTATCCCAATGTTTGCCAGGATATGACGCAGTTCCTGCCGCACCTCGCGTCGTGTCTGCACGTCTAACGCAGCCAGTGGTTCATCGAGCAACAGTAGTTGGGGTTGCAGGGCTAACGCGCGGGCAATGGCGACCCGCTGTTGTTGTCCTCCCGAAAGCTGCGTTGCGCGGCGCTGGTCGAGCCCCGTCAAGTGCACCTGTTCGAGCGCTTCACCTACTCGCTGACGTGTGATTTGCCGGGAGAGATGTTGCGCGCGCAGGCCGAAAGCGACATTCTCAAAGACATTCATGTGGGGGAAGAGGACGTAATCCTGGAAAACATAGCCAAAGGGTCGTTCCTGGGGTGGGATAATGATATGACGTTTGCTATCAAAATAGGTGACGCCTGCGAAAGAGATATACCCTTGTTCAGGATGAAGCAGGCCTGCCAGAAGTCGCAGAACGGTACTTTTGCCGGCGCCGCTTTCGCCCAGCAAAACGGCGGTCTTGCCTACTTCGGCAGTGAAGCCGAGGTCGAGGTGAAAGGTGTTGAGATGAGTGTCGAGCTGAACTGTTAACATGGTGGTAGTGTAGCACGGCAAATCCACACTTCACAAGATGGTTTTTGGGCGGATGCCTACAGTAGAATATCATTAGAGTGAAAAAGATGAACTGTATCGCCTTGCGTGGCAGGGATTAGAAAGAATACCATTGTGGTAACACAAATACAGACAAAAAATATGACTAAGCCTATCCCGTGCATCCAGGAACCGCCGGTAGTAGGTAGCCTTTTTGAACACAAGCGGGATCGCCTGGCCCTCTACCTGCGTGTGACCCAGGAATGCGGTGATGTTGGCTCTTTCCATTTTGGCCCATTCCCACTCGTAATCTTCAATACTTCAGAGTACGTGCATAGCATATTTGTTGAGCACGCCTATGATTTTGATAAAGGAGAGGCAACGCATAATGCATTCCGCCCGGTGATTGGTAATGGCATCTTCACCAGCGAGGGGGCGTTCCACCGGCGGCAGCGCAAACTGATAGCTCCCGCATTTCAGCCACGGCAAATCACCGGCTATGCTGACACTATGGTCAAATACAGCGAGCAAATTCAACAAGGCTGGAGAGAAGGGGAGATGGTTGATATCAGTCAAGAGATGACACAGTTGACGATGAGCATCGTCGGCAAAGTGCTCTTTGATGCCGATGTCTTCACGGAAGCCGACGAACTTGGCGCAGCAATGACTACCGTGCTCGGACATGTGACCCATACCCTCTCGACGCTTTTTCCCGTTCCGCTCAGTTGGCCGGCGCCGCGTACCAGGCGTACCAGGCGTGCCATAGCGGTGCTAAGAGGCAGAATTCAGAAGATGATAGACGAGCGGCAGGCTAGCCCAGCAGAGAGGAATGACCTGCTCTCCATTCTATTACAAGCCAGGGGAGAAGATGGCAGTCGCATGAGCGATGAGCAGATTAGCGATGAATCGCTAACCCTCTTCGGAGCGGGCCACGAAACAACAGCAACCGCACTAGCATGGGCATGGTATCTGCTTGCCACTCACCAGGATGTTTATAAAAACATGCAGCAAGAGGTGGATAGCGTCCTCAACGGCCGTACTCCTACATATGCAGATCTTGCTCATCTTCCTTACACACTACAGGTATTCAAGGAAACAATGCGTCTCTACCCGCCTGCCTACGGGATATCGAGGGCAGCATTGCACGATATTGAAATAGATGGCTACTTTATCCCTAAGAACAGGTACGTGGTGGTTTGCCCCTATACGCTGCATCGTCGCCCAGACTACTTCCCTGTGCCGGAAAAGTTTGACCCGCAGCGCTTCACACCAGAGAATGAAAAGCGTCTCCCGCGCTACGCCTACCTGCCTTTTGGAGCGGGTCCTCGTATCTGCATTGGCAATCATTTTGCCATGATGGAGGGGCATCTTTTACTGGCGACACTGGCCCAACATGTTACTTTTGAACTGATCGAGGGTCAGAAAATCGTACCTGACCCGAATAAAAACCTTACAATCCGGCCGAAGTATGGGGTGAAAATGATCGTTCGGCGGAGGTAGAATCTCTTCTCAATGTAGAATCTCTTCTCAATCATGTTATAATGCGCCTGAACGAACGGGTTATTTCCATTTTCCGCATAGAGACTGAGAATAGCCAGTTGGGAGAGAGGTTTTATTCTTTCATATCTATTCGTTTGCTTGTTTGTTGGGAAGGTTGGGTTACATCACTATGCTGATTACACGAGTCGAGTTGGAGAATATTAAAAGCTATCGTCAGATCAACCTGGATTTTCGACGTGGCACAACAGCTATTAGTGGAGCCAATGGTGCAGGTAAAACAACCATTGTTGAAGCTATTGGCTTCGCTCTCTTTGGATCCTTGCCTTATAACCAGGCGCAGTTTGTACGTGAAGGCGAGAAGTTTGGAAGAGTCGTCGTTCACCTGGTTGGCAGTGATGATCGCACCTATACGGTTGAGCGGCGTTGTGGTTCCGGTGCTTACTGGTTTGTTTATGACCAGGAGGCCGATTACCGTGTTGAGCAGCGTACCGATGTGATAGATAAACTGCACGAGCTCTTTGGTATAGATCGTGAACGGCCTCTCGACAATCTCTTTGAAGACGCACTTGGCGTGCAGCAGGGCACTTTTACTTCCATCTTTTTGCAGAATGCCAGTGTGCGCAAACAAACGTTTGATACCCTTTTGCAAATAGAAGAAACTCAAGGAGATTCAACGCCTGGAATTTGAGACGCGAGATCTAGATATCTGGCGTGCGGAGCTGAAAGAGAAACGCACACTCGATCAGCAGCAGACAACACAAATCGCTGAGCTAACAGAGCAGCTCAAGCAATTAGAAGAACGATTCGCGGCGCTGACGAAACAGCGTGACGAATTATTGCAATTAGAGAGTCATTACAGCAAAAGCAAGCACACATTGGAAACTGCGCAGGAGCGTCTTCAGGAGCGGAAGCAAGAGCTTGATCACGCCCGTAAGGCCCAGCAGGTGATAGAGACGAGCAGTAAGGATTATAAACGCTATCAAGAGGTGGAAGAAGCACTCAAGCAACTGCGCCTGGATGCACAACAGCGCAATAAACTGCGTCAACAGCATGGGAGTTTGTCAAGCGCGCTTGCTAAAATACAGACAACAATCGCTCATTTACAGGTGCGGCTAGAGGAGGTGGCTGCGGCCAGGCAGCGGATCATCGAACTGCTGCCTTATGTAGACGAACAGATTGAACTTGAGAAGCAGCGTGATGAGTTGACGCGCAAAGTAGCGCAGTATGATGAGTTGGTGAAGGAAGGGAAACGCCTGGTGCAACAACACGCAGGTTTCCTTCAGCAGCAGGAGGTCTTGCAGCGACAAATAAGCGAGATTGAACCGCTGCAGCCGGTGGCGGCACTGTTGCAGGAACGTATTGAGACGGTCGCGCACCTGCGTGCCCAGTTGAATGAGCGCGTTTCCAGGCAAAGATTGTTAAACGAGAAGCGCGAATTGTTGCGGCAGAAGCTGGAAGAACGTGAAACAATAGCGACCCGATTGCGTAAGGCTGAGAGTACCATTGCGAAAATTGAAGAGCATCGCATTGAGGCAGAAGAGCTGCCCACCTTGCAAATGCAATATGAACAATTTTCTGAGC
Organism: Chloroflexota bacterium; assembly: GCA_005881495.1. Next base: position 18,384 of record VBHI01000001.1, on the reverse strand, counting down.
AACGCTATCGACTGGAAGGCAATATCGAAGGCTATACTAAATCGAGGCAGCAATCGGCTGGCGGTCTCTGTCCATTACTCCACGAGCCATGTCTTAACATCAAACAACGCGGTATTATTAGCCTGGAATCGTATTTCGATGGTTTGGTAGAAAGTGATAGAGCGCGGTTGGTTGCGATAGATCAGCAGCAAAGCACTTTTGCAGAGCGCATCAACGCCGTAAAAAAATTCGCAGAAGCTCTGGATAAACTGGGTCAGTATGTAGAGCAACGCGATAATTATGTGGAATATTTACAGCGGCTGGCTATTGAGATTGCTCGATTAGAGCGCGAAATAGCCGGTCTGATGGATGAATTGGAGGCCCTACGGCTCGTTGATCAACAGATTACCAGGGAGGAAGCTGCGCGGAAAGAGAGTCAAAAGGCTGACGAGCAGGTGCGCGGTTTAGAAGGGCTGCGCATGCAATTACAGCAGTTGCAGGAGCAAGCGCGACAGTGTGATGCACTCATTCAGGAACGCCGTCAGCAAGCAAAGGAACTAGGGTACAGTCATGAGCAACTGAAACAGGTTGGACTGGAACTGGGCAAGTTGAATGATCCGCGCGGTGAGACAAAGGCTCAACGCGACATAATCAAGCAGGAACCGGCCTACCAGCATCAACTCGAGCAGCAGCAGCAGGAACTACATGCGGCTGAACAGCAGTTGCATGAGTTAGAGCACCATCTTGCAGGCTATGCAGAACTGGATGTATGTATTAGTGAGCAAGAAGCTGTGCTGCAACAGACCCACGGTGGATACAAGGCTTATATGTTAAATGAGCAGACGGCTCGTCTCTTACCTCAACGTGAGCAAGCGTTTTATGCAATACAGGTCACGGTTGAACAAGCACAGCAGGACTTTGAAAGAGCAGAAGAGGAGTACTTGAAGGCGAAGGCCGCTTATAACCAGGCAGAACTGACGAGCGTTGATCGAGACATTAAGGATAAGCGAGGTCGGTTCAGTGCATTTTTGGAAAAAATTCAACTGACGCGGAAAGAAATGAGAGATCTTGAGGGAGATATCCAGAAAGCAGAGGCGTTTCTACTCGAGCTAGAAGCGGCTCGAAAGGAAAAGGCGACGCTTGAAGAGTTGCAGCAGATGATGGATCTGTTCCGCAAGTTGATGAAGGAGGCGGCTCCTCATGTGTTGAAAGCCATATTGGGTGACATTTCAGCCGAAGCGAATCGCATCTTTGGGGAGATTATGGGCGACCGCTCTGCCCAACTATCCTGGCAAAACGATTATGAAATAATACTACGCCGTCAGGGAGTGAACCGCACTTTTGCGCAGATGAGCGGTGGAGAGCAGATGAGTGCGGCGCTCTCGGTGCGTCTTGCATTACTGAAGAAACTCTCTTCACTCAATATCGCATTTTTTGACGAACCGACACAGAGTATGGATGAATTGCGACGCATGAACCTTGCCGAGCAGATTCGCCGTGTGCGCGGCTTTGATCAACTGATTGTCATCAGCCATGATGATACCTTTGAGCAAGGGCTTGATAGCCTGGTACGTTTGCGCAAGGTGGACGGGGAAACGCGGTTCATGACGGAGGATCACGAAGGAGGGGAGGCCATGGTAAGAGATAGAGAGCAGGTTCAGGCAAATGCTTCATAAAGGGAAACTGCACGCGGCTCTGCAACTTAAAAAAGGTCAATTTAGTCTGTATGATGCTTCATTTGGCGAACAATTGCAAGCCTACCGCCATGCACTGGAAATGCTCCACCAACGGTATCCGTCGAGTAAGCTCCTGGAAGATATCTTGCCACCTGAGAGCAGCCACTTACTTCCTTTCGACACTGCTGACGCGAAGCGTAGACGCGACAGCGGCGTTGCAGTGTCGCATTTCAATGTACCTGCGGGTGCACGTCCCAGTATCGAATTTGACCGCTGGCTGGCTTCGGTAGATAGGCCGGGCACGAACGTTACCCCGATGTTTCCCTTTGGGCGCGAGTTTACCAATCATGAGCAGGCTCGCCAGTGGGCCGAGTGTATCGAGGGGATCACGACGCTGGCGGTCGATGGCAGCCAGTTGCAGCCCTGGCGCGATGCGTCTATTCCGGTTGCCCTCATTCAGGTTGGTTTCTTTGCCAACCCTCATGCCCCCGGTCGGCCATATACCAAGGATGTACACCTGGAGGTGCTTTCACCCGAGGAGATAATGGAGGAGTCGAAAAGTGAGAGCAGTGATCCTGACAGCTATCCCTACTCTGAAATGCAGGTGACGCTCCGCCGCTATATGTTAGAAGTCGAGACACTTTGTAACCAGATGGAGCAGTACGCCAGCACGCGCCGTGTGGGAGATCCAGCCCATAGTCCGGTGGTCTTCTTCGATGGTTCACTGGTGGTCTCATTTGCTTTGACAATGCCCAGCCCTTACCGCGAACGCTATATCGCTGCAGCTGTTTCACTGTTGCGCACATCTGAACAGCAGCGCGTGCCCTTGATTGGTTTCGTCAATACGAGTTATGCGCGCGATATCATCACGATGCTGAGGCGACTTGATGCGATGGAAGATCGACCTGTATTGCGTGAAACAAAAAGGATTCACGATGCGCTGCTCTGGCAGGGTCAATTGAGCTGGGGCGATCGTACACCGGCGCTGATCTGCGCTCGCGGGGATGTTTTGGAGGGGTATGGGCCTTACCGCGAAAGCGTTGCTTTCTGCTACCTGCAAACCTCATCTTCTCATGCCCCCGCACGTTTAGAGTTTCCGCGCTGGATGCTCGACGATGGTGTATTAGAGCCTGTGTTGGATGTTGTACGTGCCGAGGTGATCGCTGGAGGAAATGGCTATCCTTACGCTATCGAAACGGCTGACGCTGTGTCAGTGATTTCGATGCAAGATCGCACGGAATTTTACGCCTATTTTCAGGAATTTATAGAACGTCAGGGAATGAAGTTCAGGATTTCGACGAAGGCGGCGAGTAAGAGCAGGAGAAGATGAGATTTCCCAGCAATTTGCTGCTTTGGAGCAAGTGGTAGATAGCTCATTTGAAAGCCATTGCTGCAACGTCGTTGTCGCGTCAAGCTCAGGGCTTTTCGCTGTACCCGTTTTGTCTCTCTCGCCTGTTCGCCGCCGCAGGCGGCGCCAGAAAAAGAAGTGTGAGGCTGGCCTGGCGCCGCGGCGCCAGGCCAGCCTCACACTTCTTTTTCTCTTTGGGGTGGGGAGGTTTGGCGATGAAAGGAGAAAGAGGTGAAATAGGAAAGAAGGGTACAGCGAAAAGCCCTGGCGTCTAGCTTCGCTCAGCAGCGATGACAGGAACTATATGTTATACTTGTACCAGGATCTATCGCGTAGATAGCTGGAAAGAACTAGAGAATCGGTAATATGTCTCACGCAACGAATTACATGATTACCTGTCCCTGTGGCATGGTATTTCGCAGTAAGATTTATGAATATGTAAATACGAGGCAGGATCCACAGCTGCGCTATACAGTGCTGGCTGGACTGCTAAATGTCTCTACCTGCCCAAATTGTGGACGACGGTCCACTCAGTCTCGCCCCTTCATCTACTCCGACCCAGCCCACTTCCTCCTGGTCTACGTGGATCCAACGCCTGACATTTCGGATGAAGCACGAAGAGATACGCTCGAGAAACTACTATCAGTGCGTCAAAAGGTCGGGATAGAGGTAAGCTACCGGGTACCTGTGAAGGAAAAGTTGCGGGTAGGAAGCGAAAAACATGTTGCAGGCGTTACTATAGATACTATGCAGTCAAGCGGGGAGGGGAGTGTGTGTCGAGGGAGTGGGGAGCGTATGTCGAGCGGAGCCGACAGAGCGATGCGGGAGGGGAAAGAAGCCCCACCGCTACACGTAGTCTTCGGCCTTAAACATCTGTATGAACTTATCAATGCAGCATTAAGTCAACAGGAGCGGTTAGGTAGGCTGGCGCTAAGGACGTTTAGCCAGAGAGAGGCGGAACGAGGACAACTGCTCGATATTGCCCGAAAGTTTGCTGCAGAGTTGCAGTGCCAGGTAGACGCGGAGATTGTATCCGGCGAATATACTGTCTGGCTCTATGGTTCGCGACGACAAATTGGGGCGATTATGCGAGAGTTGACACCGTAAGGATAGAGATAATGATCAGCATAGGTGTACTCACGATTAGCGATAGTGGCGCGAAGGGAGCCAGAGAGGATACGAGCGGGGAACGTATTCGTAAACTGGTGACACAGATGCCGGAGGCCGTCATCAGCGCAGGAGCGATTATCCCCGATGAGCGCGAGCAAATTGAGGCCACTTTGCGTGAATGGAGCGACGAGAAACACCTGAACCTCATTCTAACTACCGGTGGTACCGGGCTGTCTCCTCGCGATGTTACGCCAGAGGCCACAAAGGCGGTGATCGACCGTGAAGCTCCCGGTATAGCCGAGGCTATGCGCGCCGTCAGCATCCAACACACGCCCTTCGGCATGCTTTCGCGAGGCGTTGCGGGCACACGTAGACGCACATTGATCATTAACCTGCCGGGCAGCCCCAAAGCGGTTCAAGAGTGCCTAGATTGTATCCTCCCTGTCTTGCCGCACGCCATCAACCTGCTAGTAGAAGGTCCCAAAGATCACTAATCATGCCTCAAGCAATGATCTATCAAGGCCACAGCGACAACGTATTCGCCGTGGCGTGGTCGCCTGATGGTCAACACATCGCTTCCGCTTCAAAGGATACCACTGTTCAAGTTTGGAATGCTGCCAGCGGGAGTTGTGCATACATTTTTCGTGGTCATGCGTCTAGCCTGCTTGCTGCCGCCTGGTCGCCTGATGGGCTGCGAATCGCATCGGGGTCTACGGATGGTAAGGTACTGGTGTGGAGCGCGTTTACTGGCGAGGAAATCCTGACCTACCGCGGACATACCCGCTTTGTACGCAGCGTCTCCTGGTCGCCCGATGGGAAATATCTCGTTTCGGGTGGGGATTTCGGCGACAATACGATACAGGTATGGAATGCTGTTACAGGCCAGGCATCCTATACCCGCAGCCAACAATACCGCAATTTCGCCGTAAGCTGGTCGCCCGACGGCTCACGCATCGCAGCAGGGAACTTTGATGGCACCGCCCAAATCTGGGATGTCGCCACGGGGCGCGACATCATCATCTATCGCGGTCATGATGGCCCCATCTACGCGCTAGCCTGGTCGCCCGATGGCAAATCCATCCTCTCAGGCAGTCACGATGCCACCGCGAAGGTCTGGAACCCCATCACAGGAAATACCCTCTGCACGTATACCGGCCACAGCGCCCCCATCAAAGCCGTAGGCTGGTCCCAAAACACCCAAAACGCCGCCACCGGCAGCGACGATACAACAATCCACGTCTGGAATAGCCACACTGCTGCTCAAATCTCAACCTACCATGGACATCGCAAATGGGTCCGCTCCCTCAACTGGTCCCCAACAGGCAGCGACATCGCCTCGGCCAGCGATCATACCGTGCATGTGTGGCATACCTGATCACCATCCTTACCATACCTCTGAGTAAAAGTAAAAAAGCCTTTACCCCCTTGCGATCCTCCAAAAACCTACATCGGCATTCCCTTCTTCCCCAACTCCCCCAGCATACAAGCGATTTCACCAAAATGCATAAAGCAATGAGTGATACAAGCCTGGCCAATGGCCTGGACTGCCATCATACCGCCCAGAGGCTTGACCGTCACAGCCCGTTTGGAAAGTTCCGCGCCCCCGTCTGGTATAGCAGCAAGATACTCTTCAAATTCCAGCCACACACTTTCAGCATACTGCATAAATAGTTTTGGGTCGGCAATGCGAAACGCGCGCGCCTCCTCCGTCGCCATTCCTGTGCCCTGTACTCGTGGTGGAAGACCCAGCCGTTCATGCCAGTTCTCTTCGTTCCAGCGAGGAGGTCTCTGCTGCAAAATAAAACGCAGAATATTATCCTCGGTGCGTACACAATGCCAGACCAGAAAAGCGATGCTGTTCCCATTCCCCTCGGGCATATAGTTCCATTCTTCAAGCGTAAGGTCTCTCACGCTCTCTCCCATCCATTTATGCAGGCGTTTCTGTTCTGTGATAAAGAAATCAATAATGTTCATGCGCAAACTCCCTGGTGTAACGTTGCAGTTTATTGTACCACGCCATACCCGCTCTTATTCCCCATCACGTAACAACCCTGCCTCTGAAGGCGCCATGGACGTCTCGATGCCTGTCACTGGTTTGGCTGCAATCTGCTTCCATGGAATGCGCACAGGCGAGTCAAGGTCGCGCAGGTGCATCGTATCGTTGTAGTAATCAAGAATCCAGCTCACGGGTAGATTCAACTGCTCAACCCAATCGTTTGCTTCCTTGTACCAGTGTGTTATCGAAGTATTGTGTGTATCGAAAAGTACCTGTGGGAACTGTAAGCTGCTGAGGCCAAGGAAGAAGAGAAATGAGGCATCTATAATGCCACCGTGGCTGATGATGACAATGGTCTTTCCGTCATGTTCACGGGTGATACGCTGAAGAGCTGTACTTGCCCTTAACGAGAATTCCACCCAACTCTCGGCGCCTGGCGCAAGGCGGAAATAGGGTTTCTGCTCAAATTCGACGGGGCCGAACTTCTCCCTGAACTCCTCCTCGCTCATATTCAAGGCTTCGCCAGGGCGCTGTTCTTGTACTTCATCATCAAAGATAATAGGTAGACCGAGGGCGGGAGCAATGATTTCGGCTGTCTGTTTTGCGCGCAGCATGGTACTGGTAATGAGTACATCGGTGGCAATTTCCCCCGAGGCCGCCAGCCGGTCCCTAAGACGTTCGGCCTGTTTGACCCCAAGAGGTGAAAGTCCCGGGTCCCCGCTCGTTTTCTGTACAACATTAATAGCCTGGCCATGTCGGATGAGGTAAAGGTGAGTCATGTATACATTTCCTTGTGATCACCCCAACTCAGCTGCCGGAACGGCTGTTTTCCCTCTCTCCCCATGAGCTGTTCTCGCCTCATGCTCACCAGAGACTTCCTCCAGCGAACGCTGATTTGGCTCAGGTAGGGTGAATATGGTCAGCAGTAGACCAGCCAGCGAAATCACCGCTGCGACCGCCATTGCGCCCGGCAAGTTGTAGTTGGTTAGCAGGAAAGGGAAAGCAAATGCGCCTATAAACGCTCCAATCTTGCCAACCGCTGCGGCGATACCATGGGCGGTTGTGCGAACCATCACAGGAAAAATCTCAGCCGGGTAGACAAAGGTAGTCACATTCGGGCCAAACTCAGTGAAAAAGTAGCTCATGCCATACACGAGCAAGAATGCGGCCGTGATGGTTGTCAAAGCAGGTGCAACAAACAGTAACCCGTAAGCCAGTGCCATCATAGCAAAACCAAACCATTGAATAAACTTGCGGCCTGTTGGTCAGCAAGTTGGAGTGCGGATTAAGCGACTTCAGAACCAGTGGGCTGGAGATCGTCGTGCCGTAATACGCGATGTCGAGCAGGAACCAGGCTCCTGCAGTTCCTATCAGCCACTTCAGGTAGCGTGACGTGAGCAACAGGTAGAGCCATGATTTATCAGGACGTAAACTACTCTTTGATGATGCTATCCCGTTATTTTGTTGTGAAGTTCTCACTGTAGTAGCAGTACCGCTAAGGGCATTCTGGTTCTTTGTAACCATTTCCACAGTACGAGTAGCACCTTCTACGTCTCCTTGCATCGCTAACGCAAAACGCGGCGTTTCGGCAATTTGCCGACGAAGGTAGAATGTAGCCAGTGCCGGAACTGCGCCAAGCCCGAGCATGATGCGCCAGATGAGATCGTGGTTCAATCCGCTCACCAACAGCAGGATGGCAACAAGTGGACCAAGTATCAGGCCCAAACCTTGCATTGAAAACACCATCGTAATGAGCTTGCCACGATCACGCCGGTTGGCGTACTCACTCATGAGCGTAGCACTGAGTGGATAATCTCCCCCGATACCCAGCCCAAGGATAAAGCGGAAGATCAGCAGCCAGATCACGTTGGGCGAAAGGGCTGACGCGATAGCTCCGGCTGCCAGTACAATCAGCGTAAAGCCGTAGATCGATCTACGCCCAACATAATCCGCCAGGCGGCCGAAAATGATCGCGCCGAGTGCCGCTGCTATCAACGATGTGCTGCCAATTAAGGATATTTCAAACTTGTTGAGGTTCCAGATAGGCGTCAGTATTGCCAGCACAACACCAATGATGAAGAGATCATAAGCATCTGTGAAAAAACCCATGCCTGATGTAAGCATCGCTTTCAAGTGAAAACCTGAAAGCGAACTGTTGTCCAATGTTGTCAATACATGATGATGCGCCTTAGTTACTACTTCTCGATTCCGCCCATCATCAACTAGATTTTCTTCAATCATAAAAGGTTATCTCCTTGCCTTGAGGATAGGTTTACAGCTTACAAAAACTCCTCAAATAAAAGGATATCTTGTGCATGTTATGGGAATGTTAAGTGAAGGTTAACAATAGGTAATATATGAGTTAATATGTTGATGTGATTGAACCTGTATTGGATTGAGACTGTGTATCTATGCTACTCCTCTTCTAGAAGAACTTATCCCTGGGGCAAAGATTTAACACAAATTTAACCTATCCATAAAGCATAGCTACCCAGGCCAATTTTTATTGCTCGTTTGCTATAGAATGGCTTCTGAAGTAGGTTAATAAGTTTGAAAATGGTGAAAGCTTTCTCAAGTTAAGGGGAAGCAATAGTTGCCTCATTTCAGCGTGAAAGAGCTTTCTATGCTACTTTCTGAGGCTGTTAAACAGGAAGTTCTTCCATATTTATTTGGTACGTACCAGTATTACTGTACTTTGCCAGAGGGTTGGCTCTTACGCAACCGCGTTGATGTTGATTTTCAAGAGGAGATGATAACACACGTTTGTTGTACCTGATAGAGTCTTGTTTGCGCGGCTCGGTGACGCTCGTTTCGCACCATTTTGTCTACTGGAGTCTCCCATTGTTCGTGGTTTTCTCTCGGGTTTGCTGTCAGTTTTGGGCTCTCCCGCACTTTGATACTCCCCTGGAAATAGCCTTATATGTTACGTCATGCTCTAAATGCCGCTATTTCCATGGATTCTGGTGCGCCAGCAGCGCATGAATTACTGTTGGCGAACCCTCTGAAAAGTGTTATTGTGTCGCAAGAAAGCAATTTCTCTTCCGCATACGCTTTAGATGAATTGGCTTGTAAAGTCACATTGTTCCTACAATAGGCAGACCTCGCATCCGTTTGGAGGTGGAAAGAGAGGTTCGCCAACAGTAATTCATGCGCTGGCGCGCACCACTGCTCATGAAAAAGTGCTATGCTTTGAGCAGGGAGACGACGTCAGAGATCGGTTTGACACTCGCGCTACGAGCCTGACCAACAGGATGATCCGGATGCCTCACAAGCACCACTGCCTGTTGCTCGCCACGAGGCGAAGCACGTATGAGAGAATTTGACCCATGCTTGGCATCCCGTTGCTTCCTCTCTAAATCGCGAAGAACAAGCTCATCCGATGGCAAGGAGACGTTATCGGCTTCTATTTTTATGCACTTCGCACCCTCTTCTCTTCCTTCCCCTGCTCATCCCTTTCTTCACCCCTTTTTCATGAGAGCCTCGGTATTTTCCTCTCTTGTAGGCAAGCTGCACTGGCATTGGATATGATCTCATCCTCTGGATCGTCTTTAGATGGGACTCCCTCCACTCATCATGCATGAGAGGGAGGGTTTTCTAGTTGGAGAGGAACCCGGCCAAGCTTGGCCGGGTTTCGCCTTAGCGAAACAGCTATCAGTAATACGAGAATTCCACAGGTGCGCACAATATCTCCCACTTGATCAACTTGCTCCATACCAGGACCAAAATACTTGGGAGAAGAAGATGATAATGCAGATCACAGCACGGGAGCCACTCAAGAGCGTTTTCGTTACAGCAGGGTCAGGGAAATCTTTTGGGAGAAAAGGTGTGAGCACGAGCAGCAGCACGAGCAGCACGGAGGCGATGATTTGCCAGCGGACGATCTTGCGCTGGTAGTCCTCCGTGCTGCGCAGAAGGCTCAGCAAAATAAAGAGGAAGCTGATGGTCTGAGCAATGTATTGGAACCACTTGACATTAAAGGTGAGCGTGGTGACATTATCTCCAATATAGCTGGCGATAGCTGTCAACGCGATCATACCCATGGACAATCCCAGGACGAGCAGGCGCGGGGTACGTGCTCGAATGTAGAGGGAGAACGCACGCAAGGAGATGAACAGGGAGGCGAAAAAGAGTGTTATCGCAAGGATGTTCGCAATCAGATTATCATCAATAGCTACAAGACACACGTTTTGATTCATGATACACAAGCTCCTTTTTCGGCTTATAAGAGGGATATTACTGCCCATTGAGGAACAACGAGCTGTCTACTCGCTTCCCGTCTCTGGTGTACAACTGAATGCGATGCTGAGCCAACAGGATCTGCAAAGCCCTGTGGATCTCTTTCATTTTGAGGTGTGTGATGCTACAAAGTTCGTCCGCAGTTTTCCGCCCATCGATGGCTGCATACAGACGGCGAGCCTGCTTATCTGGAATGACCACAGAGCCATCGAGTGGATTACTTAACCTCATCAAATCCGGGTCCTCGCTCCGACGGGGGATGAGTTTCTGCAGCGCGAGCAGAAGTTCCTGTCCAGCAAGCCTCTGCGGGCTTGCTCCTCTGTGGTGTAAGGCAGCAGGAGGGCGAAGTTGTTCAGGCAGCACGTCCCCAACCAGTTGTACAAGCGATTCTTCGGTGAATGGCTTCGGTAGGTACCGATCTGCTCCCTGGCGTAGCCCCCAACTCTGATCGACCGGGGTGTTCTTGGTACTCACCAGAATAATGGGAAGGTGATGGTAATGATCGTTAGCTCGGAGCCGACGGCATACTTCAAAACCGCTGATTCCTGGTAGTATTACGTCGAGGATCACACAATGCGGGCGTTCCTGAAGAGCTTTCATTACCCCTTCATGTCCATCAGTGGCAGTAATCACCCGATAGCCTTCCTTCTCAAGGATGCCGGCCATGAATTGGCATGCACTCAAACTATCGTCAATAATGAGAACTGTGGTCGCAATGCCCATTAAGAAGTACGGCCTTCTTTCACTCTGTCTGCATACAGCATCTTGTCAGCTCAAAAATGCTGGAAGTTACGTATTCCGCTCTCTTTGATTCACACACGTTCAGCTACTCCGGCGTAATCACGCCCATCGCTTCAAGATCGTGCAAAACTCCCACAACAACCTCAGCCGGTTGACGCAATATGGCTGCAATCCTTTCGGCACTTCTCGTTCCATCGACTAATGCGAAGACTTGCCTCTGTTTCCGCGACAAGGAAAGGATCATCCTCTGTTCTACTTGCCTGAACCGTTGTGGAACCCGCGGTGACGATGAAAGGACGGCCTGAGAGCCATTCCCGGCTTGTGGCAATGCCTGTTGCGGCGTCGGCCTTTCCAGCGTCCACCTGAGGGACGGCAGGTTTGTCAGCCAGTTGATCGCTCCCCCGTCAGCGAACAGGCTGCCTCCGTCTGCTTTACGCCAGACGTGACAGACGGTCACTATTTCATCAACAAAGGAGAGTTGCGCTTGCCAAAGTTTTTCAGAGCCGGTCTCCTCAGTTTCGATATTGACCACCCAGTTTTTCTGTGTCTCCTTGAGCAACTGTACAAGTTCAGTAAAAGTACTCGTGTACACGCTGCATCCTTTCACAGCAAAAAGAATTCTATTGAGAACGAGCCTCCAGGGGAAACAAGCTAGCAATGTCGAGGTAGACAATCATTCCCTGCATGGTTTGCCGTGTTCGCTATCACTTCTACATGTTAGAAATGACGGAGCACATCCTACCGGAGAACAGGATGCGGCGGTTGCTTGCCAACGCTTCGCAACTGGCAAGTCTGTGCAATCCTGTCAAAGGAACTCCCCCATCATGTAACAGATTAAAAGAATACCTGCCACTCACTGAAGACTAGACCCTGATCTAATCCTCTCTAGTAGCCATCTACAGCGAGAACTGCGCCTCTAGTATAGCAAAACAGCATCTACTTTTGTTCATCTATCTAAAAAACAGTACTTTTGGATAGCGTGAGAAACAAGCATGTATGTTTTGCGATGTACCTTCCTCGCTGATCCTCAACTCTCGCGCCATCTGGGTCATCAGTTTGCCGCTGCTCTTGACGAGCTGTGCCGCTTCCACCTCTGTTGACCCAGATAGCGCTTCCTAGGCCTCTTTCGTTTACGTTAGTTGTGACAGTTTTGAGGGGCACTCGTTCCAGGCAGGGCGGGCAGGGTGGCCGTCGGCAGGCTGAGACACATGGTGGTGGCCACGGTTGAGGCCAACTGCATGAGCCAGACATGCTGACTGCTTGTGTAGCCGACGGGAATGCCAGGTCCTTCCAGAAGCATCAGGATATTTTTGTGCGGTTCTGGGGCGTCACCAGGTAGTCCCCCAAGCCCGAAGCGGGTGTGATGGCTTGAATACCGAACTGGGCCATGTTCTCTGGCGTACTGAGCAGATTGATGGCGGCCTGCGCCTGGCTGGGATCTTGTAACCAGACCAGGGCCACGCGGTCGGTCGTGGTCTGCGCGGTCGGGATGCCATTGTCATAGAGGTATTGATCGATGCTGCCCGGTCCATGATCGGGAATGGCTTGCGTCAGGGCGGTGTTGCCATGATCATTGGTGATGACGATCTCGGTCTTGTTGTAGATGCCCACCGACTTGAGCAGGGCCACGGTCAGGGCAATCTGGCTATCCTCAAACTGAATAGCCGAGGCCACCTCAGGCGAGTTAATGCCGTAGCTCTTCATGGCGTAATTGGGCGCGAGCGCATAGAGCCCAAAGAGATTGGGACGCGTGGGACTGGCAATTTGTGCCCGCACGCTGTTAAAGTTCGCCAGATCATAATCTTGCGTAGTGCCCGAGAAAGTCGCAAAGTTGGGCGTTTGCAAGTTATCAAGGCCAGGTCCCCTGTAAATTGGACAGGTGTTGGGACCATTGAGGATAGAATAAGCCGGATACTTGGAGATAAAGGCGGTGCTCAAGCCCACGGCTTTGGCCGCCTGGAACAGGGTACACGCCCGCCCCACGTTGCGAGCTTCCGTAATTTGCGGCGGGAGCACAGTCTTCTTATCCAGTTCAATCAGGTGATTGTACTGGCGATCCCAGAAGACCTCATAGGGGAAGCCATGATGGGTAGCGTCCGTTCCGGTAAACGCTCCCATGATGCTGGTGACCGAGTCAGCGGGGGCCTGCGCCTGCGCATTGGTATAGCTGGCCCCACTGGCCTTCAAGCCCGTCAGGAACGGGGCATTGGTGGCATTGTACAGTTCGGGGTGGCCTCCATCCAGAAGGACCACGAAGGCATACTTGGCTGGGTTGGCCTGCGCATGAGCTGAGGGCAAATGGCCTCGGACCACGAAACTACCTAGCAGGCTTGCGGCAAGTAGACCAAAGAGGATGCCGCTGAGACCCCAGCGACGCAAAGAGAGACGTGTTCTGAGCATACAAAAATCCTTTCCGTACGAGAAAACGAGAACAACCGACGAAGGAGCGAGGCATCTGCCACCACCCCATGTCTCCGCAACCATTCATCCGGTAGAGCTACCAACCATCCGATACCCAGCCACTGGGCTGAAAAGTTGAGCCTACCTCGTTCCTCACTCCTGAAAAAAGTCTCCTGACCGACTATAGACAGGAGGAACCGAACGAGCTTCCCGCTCGCCACTAGTCTTCTCTCTTAGCAAAGCAGTGATGCTGGCACAAGAAGTGCTTTCTCCCACCACACAGACAATCACCCAGGAGCAAGACTAGTATAGACCCGGACAGCACACTTCGTAAGAGTGAGCCGGTGAAGATCAGGTTAAGGGTGAGTTAAAAATTGTTCAAAAAGGTTGAGAGAAAGGAGTGAGGGCAAAGAGACAACAGGGAAGCTGAAGAAGCTCATGTGAGAAACGCTCATCTTCTCAAAACTCTCGTAAGGCTCCAGGCCTATAGGCATTGGATTAAAAGACACATTGGTGGAGACGATACGAGACTTAAGGTCCAAAATTTCCTCAATCAGGATCGATCCTTCGCTACGCCACATAATGCTGAAGAAACTACGCCAGAGAATGGCTCTCCCGCACATCGATACTCTCTCTCTTGAAAAAGTTGGATGAGCATAGAATAAGCAGAGAGAGTAGATGGAGAGGGGGGAAAAGCGTGAAGAAAGCAAAAAATACGAGCCGATGGCGTGTGCTCTCCATCGGATGAGCTATTCTCTATGGGTAGACGAGCCAGGAGACTCGTCGAGGATACGGACAACGGGATGCCAAGCGTGAGTCAAATTCTCTCATACGTGCTTCGCCCAGGCCGGCGAGCGACAGACAGTGGTGCTTGTGAGGCATCCGGATCATCCTGTTGGTCAGGCTCGTAGCACGAGCATCAAACCGATCTCTGGCATTGCCCTCTCCTGATAAAAAGGATAGCACTTTTTCATGGACAGTGGTGCGTGCCAGCGCATGAATTACTGTTGGCGAACCCTCTGAAAAGTGTTATTGTGTCGCAAGAAAGCAATTTCTCTTCCCATACGCTTTAGATGAATTGGCTTGTAAAGTCACATTGTTCCTGCAATAGGCAGACCTCGCATCCGTTTGGAGGTGGAAAGAGAGGTTCGCCAACAGTAATTCATGCGCTGCTGGCGCACCAGAATCCATGGAAATAGCGGTATTTAGAGCATGACGTAACATATAAGGCTATTTCCAGGGGAGTATCAAAGTGCGGGAGAGCCAGTTTTGCTGTCATCGTTTTCCTCTTGGCAGCTCATTTGTGGCCTATTTGGACTTCAAATGGCAAGCTATAGATGATCATGCCAAAGGCCGGATATGGCACGGGTTGTTTATGGTTGTCCTCCATCGTCCTTTTCGTGCTCAAAAAGTTCTTGTTTTGTTTGCTTATTCTTGTGGTTGTTTGTGAGGGTTGCTGTACTCTTTTGCTATCTCTTGTACGCTTAATGGCAAGCTGTTAATTATACAGCGCCAACTTTATCGAAAGTGTTTCGTTCATGTTTGCGAAGCATCTTTTCTGTACGCTCAATGTCGAGAGATAAAGCGGGCGTTGCCTGAAGAATTGACTGAAATACAATGTCGTTTTCTTTGTAACGATACAGGATTTCGGCGATACGCTCTTCAAAAGAGATGTGCTTTCCTTCTGGACTTGTTGTCATATCGCAAAAGGTCAGCGCATCTGCCACGGCTGAGTATTCGCATGGAAACGCATGAAGAGCATGAGCATATCCTCGTAGTCGCGCTTCAAATGTTGCTTCAGAATGATGGGCAACCAGCGAAGCGAGTCGCACATCTCTAAAGAACTGTATCACATAGTTTGCTCCATCGAGAGGGTGAAATGCTGTCTTGTTGAGTGATGGTGCATATCCGATGTCATGGAGATAGGCGGCGGCAATGAGATACTGTTGGTCTTCTTCCTCAAATAGTGTACGTACACTGTACGCTCTCTGAACAACTCCCTGGACGTGTCGCCAGCGTTTGCCCAACGGAGAGAGAAGAGCAGCTGCATGTTCGGCTGCTTTTTCAACAACATACTTGTCAACATTCATAGGTTCCCCCAAAATCTAATACTTAGAATGAGATGGTTAGAATCCTTCCCAGAGGTTTACCAGTACTCGTGCTTCAATGCCTTCTAAACGAGCGATCTCGTCCTGACCATCCATGCTGCTAACCTTCACATGCACCCGGTCAAGACTGATGCCTAATCCTTCAGAAATATTGTGCTGCATTTCTGGTGTGCGCTTTTTCATGCGTGGTTGCTCTCCACACAAGATAGTGACATCGATGGTGCCGATAATGAGTTGCTTTGCCTCAATGAGGCGTCGGCGCATTTCTGGCAGATATTCCATTGATCTCACACCCGTTTCCCCTTTATCGGGAAACCAGTCGTCAATATCGCCTGTATTGGTAGCTCCGGCCAGAGCCATAACGATGGCGTGAGCGACAACATCACCATCGCTTCTCTTGGTGTTTGGTCCCTTTGGAAAGTCCTCAAAAGGAACTCCTGCCAGGACGAGTGTTCGCCCTTCGGCAAAAGCGTGAAAGTCTGAGGCAAAGGCAAGGCGTTGCTTTTTTGCCAGTGCTGTTGCTATCTCTCGTACTAGCTCAGTTTTTGTGTTCTCGTCGATCGTCGTCATTTGCTGGCTTCCTCGTCAATGTCATAGGAATAGGTATATTCGTGTAAAGCAGCATTCGCGATAATGTGGGTGTACTCGAAAAGCGTGTTATCATGCGCCCAGACCCAGCGATCCATGTCCACGACTGGCTGTGATCTGGATATGTTCAGTAGGGTAGCCTCTTCTGAAGATGGCATTCGTACGTTCATTTTTTCAAACGCTCTTGCGGCTCGTAATCCTGTGTGTTCGCGTAGCCATTTGAAGAGTGGGGTGTACCCCTCATCCTTACCAAGCAAGTCGCCTAACAGTGATGCAAGATAGTAGCTATCTAAGATGCGGTACGGTACTCTCTCAACGAGATGGACACGGTAACGCCGTAATACGCTGGTATCTGGGCTTATTCCCATTTTTGCCCCTAGTTCCTCTCCTGCTGGGATAATCGAAGAGGGTTCAATAAAGCGAATGAGCGTTTTTCTCCCCTGTGCTTCCATAGCGCGTATGAAAGAACCTGCGCGTTTGAGTTCTAGTCCACTTGCGATACCAGGGTTCGTCGGACCTACGAGAATTTTGGAACTAGGAGATCGTACAAAAGCACCCCCTCTTGGTACGATGTCGATCATGTTTTCTGCTTGCAGTCTGAGCAATGCACCTCTTACAGTCGCACGGCTGACATTGAGTTCATCGGCGATTTCTCGTTCCGATGGGAGACGCTGTCCAGCGGCATATTCTCCTCGATCAATTCGGTTCTTGAGTTCTGCTGCTACCTCATCTATCTTGGTATCTCTGTCAACAACCATCTCCTTTTTACCTCCTTTTCCTGGTAAGAACCAGTGATATACCAAGTGTACCATAAGAAAAAACAAAACTCCATGTTTTTTTGTTCCAAGTGCGAAAACTGGTTTGTTTTAGACTTGACAATGCTGGTACGTACCAGATATAATTGGTACGTATCAGTAATCAATCACTGGACGATACCACAATGTGTTAGGAGGTGATGGGACAAGAGCGGTGTATTGGATTGTTGGGATGTTTCTCGGGTGGTGCAATCGTATCGTGAGCGAAGAGTTCGCTCGTATTCGTAACGGATGTGTTTAATAGCAAGCCATGAGTGCAAGGAGGGCCTATGAGTGAACAACATGGACACAAGCGGCGGCGTGAACGGGTGGAAGAGCGGGTTGATCGATATGCACAGCAAGTGCATCGATGGTGGTACTCCTGCGATGGGTGCAGCACCACCTTGCACAAAACGCATAACTACGTCCTCTATGGCAATTTGTGTTGGACGTGCTGGCGTCTCAACCAGCTGAATAGTGAACTGTCAGTAGTGGCAAGCCATTAGGGCAGGAAAGGAGGAAGCCTATGCAAAATGTCGAGTTTGAAGTACAGGGTGACCAGCTGGTGATTACGGTTGATCTCAATCAGGAGCTTGGGGTGTCGTCCAGTGGGAAGTCGGTCATCATCGCGACAACCGGTGGCAATGTGGCAGTGCCTGGGTGGGAAGCGGTCAAGGTGGGGTTGAATGTCTATCGTCCGCAGCAGGTCGGACGTACCAGTCGTCGTATGGCAAGCCAGTGGTAGGAGGTGAAGCCGATGAGAAATGGACGTGTGATCTGGCTGGTGTTGGTGATCGTCATGGCGTTGTTGTACTTGTACCTGTATGCGCCCTGGTCTCTGGTTCTGCCCAAGTTCTAGGTCTGGGTCTGTGTGTCTGCCCAACGGCAAGCGAGTAGGGAGGTGTGTATGCGTCACAAAGATGTGTTCTGGTTGACGCTGGCGGTGGTCCTGGTTGGTTTGTGGCTGGTGTTAGTGGCACCGCATTATCCCCCGCCTTTTTAAGGATGCTCCTCCATTGCTGCAAACAGTGAAGGAGCGGAGAACATTGTCGTGCGTAACGTGTCACAAGCTCGGTTCTCAGAGGTCATTCTCTCCTCTGAGAACCGCCATGTCAAGAGAAACTTTAGGAGGTGGCTTATGGATATGCAAGGATTAGTGCTGGGAGTCGATGTGCGCGACTCCGTGTTTTATGACCAGCTGACCGGGGAAGAGAAACCGGCCTATACCCTGGTGTTGGAAGTGGTGGATATGGGGGTGAAGGCTCGCCCCAAACACACCTGTCAAATTCAAGAGGGCTATCCTCTGGTGGATGAACTCAAGGCCCTCAAGAAGCAAAAGCGCCCGGCGGAAGAGTTGCAGCAGATCGCCGACCAGTTGAAGGCGCAAGCGACCCAACTTGAGTTGCAG
>VBHI01000213.1 GCA_005881495.1 Chloroflexota bacterium | reverse complement strand
TCCCTTGCTGACAAATGGTTGATCTAGAGCGGGCAATTCCAACCAGCGGAAATTCGTACTCCCCACGGTCGCAAAGACCTTGAGGATGTCAAGAGCATCGGTGTAGCCTTCCGGAAGGTAGGCTTGCAGGGGGAACAACATCTCTTGACCCGGGTCAAAGGTCATAGAGAGGGTATCTTGGCGGGAAGGATAGATCTGGGTAATGCTCCAATCCGGTCCCAGGTCTAACACCGTGACATTGAGCACCTGAGGAGAGGTATTCTTCACACGCAGAAACGTCCATTCTCCAGGCTTCAATACGGGAGTGTCGCCAGGATCACGAAATGGCTGCGGTTCCGGCCTATCCTGGGGATCATATGCTGCTTGTACTCCCGCCAGTTCGACCAGGAGATTGCCTGCTAGAGGCGATGTGATGTCTGCATTGTCAAGTTGCAGAGTGTTGCGATACTTGGTCAAATGCACCAGCCTTCGCGCAACCTGCTCGGCAGCACCACTCTGCTCGATAGACTGGACAGGACGCACGTTGGCAAGTGGCACACCTGCCGGGTCCCAGATCTCGTAGTTACCGGTCGCAGTGATGGTCACCTGGTAGTCTGTTGTTTCATCAGGACCAGCCAGGGTGATAAAACCTTTGCCGTGTTGGAGAATCGCTTGCTCGACCTGCTTGAGAGCCTGATCCTGAGCGATGGTTGCAGGGAGATGAGGCTGTTTCACGAGGCGAACAGTGCGACGGAGCCGAATCGATCCCGGATCGATTAGCACAGCTTGCGCGCCCTGCTGGATAGGCTCAGGACGGAAAGAGGTGAGAACGGTGGCCCAGGAGTCTGTTGCGCCCAGTTCGGTAATCTCGACCAGTGCCTGACGTTGGCTGACCTGAGCGAAATCGGTAGCATCAGGCGGATATATTATAAATTGAGCTCCCTTGCGTATCGCATGCACTTGTCCGCCATTCAGCAGTAGTCGTTTCTGCACAGGCTCAACCCGCATGACGTTGACCGCGTAGAAAGGTTGTATGTGCTCGACGCCGAAAACGGTACGGTTCGCATCACCCTGCAACTGAGGAGTCTGAAGGACAAATTCGGAGTGTACTTTCGCCAGGATGCGATCATGCAACTGCTTAAACGTGAGTCCTGGTCTGAGCTGCTTAAGCGAATCCAGGAACCAGTAGGTTAGCACACCGTGTTTCCCAGACTGCTCGAAACGATGCTCATAGGCAGACTCGGTGGCCCGGCAAGCCGCCAGCAGGACATAGTCTTTGACTTCGGGGAGCCAACCACTGCCCAGTTGGAAGCCGCGTGTTCCCCCTCTATCCAGGAGTCGCCAGGTCTCAGCCAGCATATCTCTGGATGCGACAAGGCTCTCCATCGGGCGTGAGGTCGTATCGATCGTGCTCAAACCTCGTACGGTGTCACCACTGGCCCCTCTCGTTGCACTGCCGGAGTGGCAACTATCGAGCACAATGGTGACAATCAGTCCTTTGTCCACCATGGTCCTTAGCAGATGCGCCATCTCAACGTCGCGTAGGTAACGCGTGGTCGAGTTCCCGATGTCTGTTGGGACGAGCGCTTCGTCAAAGCCGTTCACTCCTTTCTGTTCTGGAAGCAGCGTTGGTTGCGTTCGCCCGCCGTGACCGGAATAGTGGATATAAACCTGGTCACCTGCTTGCGCTAGCTGAGCCACCTTATGGAACGCGGCCACCATGTTTTCATAAGCAGGCCACTGCTCACGAGGCTCGTGGGGCTCCGTTGTTCCGCCGTTAGAGGCGGTCAGCTTGATGATCTGCTGATCCTGAAGCCTTAGCTTGCCGTTCAGGAAAGCCTCTACCTCGGTAATATCCCGAACACATCCTCCCAGGCTGGCGTAAGAAGAACCATCTGGTAAGGCATTGGGCAAATAACAATCGATCCCAATGAGTAGCGCATATATCCTGGACTCTCTAGGTATCTTACTGTGCATAGTTCCTCCTGAAGGGAGAGGCCGTAGCCAGGTGACTTGTTCTGCACTCGTGCCTCGAGCCCCTTGTTTAAGAGCCTCTTCCGGCACAGCAGGCTTTTGTTATTTTAGATGTACATTAGTTTATTACAATCATTTGCGATTGCCTCTGAATGTGCTATAGCACTCCGTAGTAAACAAAGGCAGCCCAGTAATATGGATTAGCATAGGGATGTTCTCTGTTTGGTGTTATAGCGTCCTGCTCGACTGGGCGCACCTGTCTGTCTGGCTGATTCTCCAGGTAAGCGTCTATGTCATCAGCAGTGAGTTTCCGTAGCCAATGCTGTGCCAGGCGCAAAGCTCGTGCTGGTGGTTGTGGAGGGAGACCTGTCTGTGCATCACCGCGCAGGTAGAATTCATAAAAGCGAGTCATGAGCAGTGCAGTGCTGAGATCGTTCACCGGCCATAGTGTCCCGATGACGGAAGGGATGCCTGCTTGCAAGAAACCTGCCTGTAGTCCTATGACCTCGTCGGGAAGGTGCTGGAAATCGGTAAAGGCAGTCCGACAGGCGGAAAGAGCCACCATTTGCAGGCGAGCGAGGTATGCTGGTTGCGCATTGAGCAGGTCACGCAAGGTTAGGTTTGCATCCGATAAAAGCAGGGCGGAGTCTAATGGTTCAGAGATCTCAAAGTTTCCGTGGCATGCGAAATGAGCAATAGTCGCGTGTGGTAGTATCTTCCAGACGTTCTCTACTGTCGCTTGCTCTTCGTAAAGTGTATCGAAAGACCCTACAGGTAGCATCTGCTCAATAGTTTCTACTTCAACATGTGCAGAGGGCAGGCTGGTTACCTCAGTACGGCGAGGGTTGCCTACACCGACAAAGTGTGGAGAGGCCGCTTTACGTTTCTGTGCCTCCTGTCTTGCTGCTGTCAGTACTCGCGCTGAAGGAGCATAGGCTACGTCAAACTCCTCGAGCAGGGTGGTTTCTTTATCGTTGGATACATAAGAGGCAGCATGAAGTGGCAGGATTCCTAGCAGCCCTGTAGGAATCAAGACAATTCCAGTCGTTCCCAGTTCAGATAGACGACGAGCTACAACGCCTAGAAGGCCAGTTCCTATCCTGGGGAGTATCTCCGCCAGAGAGCGCTTCAGCAGCGCTGGTGATCCTAACTCTTGACCAGGGATGTACCCCTCGAAGAATACTTCTCCTCCTAGTTTGACCAACAGCCCTCGTAGATGATCCTCTGTGAATGTACCTACGAAGATTGCCTCAGGGCTTTCACTCTCGCCATGGACTAGTAATGCGAAGCTCCCACGCTGCGTTGTTGCCAGGTAGACCAGAGGGATACCGGGAAGGACAGCCTTGATAATGTCTTGAAAGGTCGGTAGAGTCAGGAAGTTCTCACGGCCTGGAATATGACGAATGCCCATAATAGCCATCTCTAAATCCTCGTGAGCCTTACGGATTTGCTCACCAGTAATGCTCGTGCCCTGTATTTTTGGAACTGCTTGTGCTTGCCTGCTAAAGTTGAGAATACGCCCTTCTCGTTCGGCTTGCTCAAGTTGACGCAGCCGTTCCGTAGCATTCCGGTAGTGTTGGTAGGCATCTGAGTGCAATTCCTGGACATCCTCAAGGACGGCTTGATCTCGAGCAAGAGCCTCGCTTAATCGCTTGGCTCGCCCTTGTTCAAGCGTGGTTGTGGCCTCACGAATCTGTCCGGCACGGGCCATTGTGTAGGCAGCACGGATATAGAGGCCACTCACCTCACTCAACCGATGTTCCTTATCTGTCTGCAGGAGTTGGACACGGTAGAGCTGCTCAAGCGCCTGTAACGCATACGTGTAAGCGTGAGCAGCCTCAGTCCACTCTCCCTGGTCCGCCTCCGAATTTCCCCAGAAACGGGCAGTACCCAGTGCCACCTCAGGTATAATTTGCAAGCCTCGTTGGCAAGCCTCCTCACACACCTCTCTTGTTTGCTGTAAAACTGCTTGTGCTTGCTGTAAAGTTTCCTGCTGTTTCAGATGAAGGTAGTATTCACGCAAGGCATTCCCAAGGTTGCTAAGTATGATGGGTCTATTGATTGAAAAGGTATTCTGAAGCAGTTGCAGCGCTTTTTGGAAAGCCTTGATCGCTTCCTGCAGATCCTCCACTTTCGATGTCGAAGTAGAGCGATCGCGCATGGCATTGCCGAGATCATTGTACGCACCTACGAGTTCAGGTGAATCGGTAGGGCGCAGATGTATAGAAGTTTGAAGTGCCTCAATGGCGTTCTCCAGGTTGATTTGTTGCTTCGTCTGAAGGTATTGCCTGCGCAGAGCGTTGCCTAAAGTATTATAGCTACGCGCTTGCATTAATGAACCAGGCGGGAAGTTCTGCACTCCGTACTGGAAATACTTGGTCGCCTGCTCGAGGTCTTCCCATTGCTGGGTCCGTTCGTAACGAGCGAGAAGAAGCTGGCCAAGGTTGTATCGCAGCATAGCATGCATTACAAGGTATGCTTCAGGTACCTGGTCTATCCCCTCTTCCGCCAGATTGATTGCCTCCAGCAAGTCCGTGAGTTGTCCGGTACGCGTATAGCGGCTTCTGAATACTGCTAGAAGGCTTATCAGATATCTTGGGTAATCAGGATGATCGGGTGAAGTTCGCTCTAAAGCTGCTTTATGAAGCTCAATAGCTTCTTTCATGTACTCAGTGAGTCCCTCGTACTCATAGGCATCGAGCAACATATCGCCGAGAAGATTGAGGTAGTCAGGCAATGCGAAAGGGTCGGGTGAATTTTGGTGGAGGGTAATGGCGTCTCGACAGAGAGTGATGGCTTTTTGCAGATCCTGGATTTGTCCAAGTTGCTCAAAATGGCTGTGGAGACTATGTGCCAAATTGGCCAGGTAGTCAGGAAAATCAGGATCATCATGTGTGGTGTGTTGTACCAGATCCTGGAAGAGCTGAATGGTTTCCTCCAGAGCCTCCAATTTGCCCGTAAAATCGTAGTATATTCCCAGGCATCCGGCCAGGTTATTGAGATAGTAAGAGCGTTGAGGGTCATCTGATGAGGCGAGGGAAACGGCTTGCCTGTATGTGTCGATGGCTTCTTCAAGATCCTTGATCTCACCAGTTTGCTCGAAGCGTCTGCTTATGTCGTTACCCAGGTTGGAAAGATAACCCGGTAAAGATGGCGAACCCGGTATTGTTTCTTCAACGGCTCTCTGGTGAAGCTCCAGGGCCTGTTGGAGGTCCCGGGTCTCTCCGAGGTGGATATGGCGGCTGTACAAGGCATTGCCAAGATTATTGGCATATGTTGCATACTCGGATGAGGTGGCTGAAGTTTTTTGTAGTGCCTCCCTAAGTACCTTGATAGCCTCTTCCAGGCTAGCTAGCGTCTCTGTTCGTTTGTAGTGATGATGCAGAGCCGTGCCCAGGTTGTTAAGGTAGACGGGTAAGTTTGGGTCGTCAGGTGATGTGTATGATATCGCATCGCGGTAGTAGGCAATAGATGCCTCCAGGTCTTTGACTTGCCTTGTGTAATCGTAGCGCATGCTCAGAATATCGCCCAGAGCATTCAGTATGATAGGTAGCCGAGAGACATCAGTTGAGGCAAGTTTCTTGGCATCGCGCATCAAATGTATAGCTCGATCAAGATCGACTAGCATCTCTGTTTGCTGAAAACGCCGCACAAAGGCTTGTCCTGCATTGGCAAGTACTGGCAATTGGAACTCTTCTGGCGCGAACCTGAAGGCCGGATTGTGTAATACACGCTCCCAGGCAGCTACTGATTCCTCTAAGTATGCTGGGTCAAGAGTTTCTTCATAGACTTCTCCCGTCATAAAAGCCTGTTGAACATCCTCTGTGATGCGATTGTAATCTTCCACAGCGGGCTCCTTCTGTATCATGGCTACCCAATGAGAGTAGCTCGCATTGAGCTAAACATCTAATGTTAATGCTCTCGACATCGCTTCTGTTATCTACTGCCACATGAATCTGTATCGCTATTTATTAACTGCACAATATTTTATACAATGCAAGAGCTACAGAAAGTGTCCGAAAAGAAAAGTTGGAGCGGGAGTCATATCAAGTACAGTAGCTTGAGCTTGAGTACAATGGTGATCACTTGCATACTGCTCACCAGACTGTCAATGATGTCTTCATCGTCCTCTCTGCTCATACGATTGTACACTGTCATTAATACAGTCCCCATTCCACCCACTTGCCCAGAGCAGGTACATTGCGATCGTGATATGCCAACCATTTGCCTCAAGCTCTGACAGAGTAGCCTCGACTGTCCTCCCGTTTTCAATCCGCCTCTTCATGATCCTTGATAGCTGTCTCTAACGAAAGAACTTTGTCGAGCACCTCATTTGCCGCTATACAAAAAAGAACCGTACGATGTTTATGGGGTGCCGAATGGATGACTTGGTACAAAAACGAAAACCATGTCATCTCGCTTGGCTCTAATCTGCATGTGAAGTAGGTTACCCATTTCTCTGCGGGCGCTACAACAGCAAATCTGACAGCGAAAGCACAAAATACAACTGCTCTTATACTCCTCACCTGCCTAAATTTCGTCCAAATTCACGGCATCATGCTTTCAAGCCCACTGAGCATCTTATCATGTGTTTCTATTCAGTTCATCCACATCTTTGATGATCTTTCTTAATCAAACAAGCTGTTTCACTGGTGATATCTTGCTCTCGTGTGTTTCCCCGCGCATGAACCAGCATTTTGAGGCGTTTAGCTGTCAACTTGGCTGTCAGTACCGTAATATGATCGTATTGTAGTATGGTGGAAGTAGAAGTCAAGCGGATTGAGAGGGACTGCGTATTCGTGATGTGCGGCACTGCTATAGTATAGCATACGGCCATAGCAGGGGTAAACAGCGCTTTTTGAGGTTGTGTTGCAAAAAATCTGCGAGAATGGACTGGGCGTGAAGCCTCTCTTCGTATTCAGCATAGGCGGCTGCTCCAATTTTGTATCTGTGACAGGATCGTGAGACTCAGCTGTGCCGGGGTGATAACGTTGTGATGCACATACAATATGCTTACGTTGGGATCAATCTCAATAGGTAACTGAGAAATGGGACATTTGACACTCCATCCGGGTGAATGTCTCGTATACCATATACATATACCTTTCTGCAAGTATGCAGATTGCAATGTTGTGGGTAAGAATACCCTTATTCAAAAGGGGGGTAGTACGATGAAACAGTTACTTGTAGCACAGTGCGATTGCTGTGGCCTGTCCGTTGACCCCCAGACAACGGAAAATTGTCCACGCTGCAATTATCCAGTGAATCCAGATAAAGAAGAGCGTTTCCTGGAGTCAGCTATCAACGACCTTCAACGTGTTGCGAACTATGGTGGAGAAAATATCAGGGTTGCTGAATTGATACGTCGTTATCAGTTCCGCTTGAGTGCCGTGCGCCATCTCAAAGAGCTCTCCTCGCCTGTTGTTCCCCTGGTTCCTGTCGGAGCACAGTCACACGTAGCGCCAATCGCCGCTCAGCCATTCACTCCACATGTTGAAGAGGCGAAAGTAGCGCCTGCACCCGTTCTCTCTCCCAAAATAGAACAAGTTGTCACTGCTCCTCCACCAGTGAGACCACAGCCTCCACGTCGTGTATTCTCCTTGCGATCTTTCTTTGCTGACCAGGCAATTAACATTGTCGCCTCTGTAGGAGCGTTTCTCCTGTTGATTGGCTCGCTCAGCTTTACAATCACAACCTCTAACCTCCTTGTCTCGTTTCTGGTTATCTTCGTTGTGCATGCTGTCTTTGGTATTACCGGCTTTGTTACCTATCGCTTCCCAACATTTCGTATCGTTGCGACCATTTATACGATCATCTTCGCTCTCCTGATCCCACTGGTTGGCTTCTCCGCCTATAGATTGTTAACTGGTAGCAACGTTGAGTTCTCTGTACCTGTTCTCGTCGCCATCTCTGCGCTCTACGCGGCGATCATGTACACCATCATGGCCATTTATCAGCGCTTTATGCCTTTTGCCTACCTGGGTATGGTCGCTCTGCTCGTGGCAGACCTGGCAGTGGCCGATGCCCTCGGCCTTGCCTACTGGTGGTGGCCGAGCATGGCAATGTTGCTGGCTATTCCAGCGACTATCTCTTTGAAGCGCTCCGATGGTAGCGCCTGGCCCTTTACGGATCGCTGGGCTGTGCTGCGTGATCCTTTGCGCTATGTTATGTATGCCATTGTAGCTGCCAGCTTATTGGGTCTCTTTTACGCCATAAGTTACTCCCTGAGTATCGACTCTTCTGGTTCGCCAATCAGGCAATTGCGCTTTTCGATACTGAGCATGTCAGTGCTTGTGCTGCTCTGGGCAACCCTCTCGTTGTGGCTGGCGAAGTGGACACGAGCTGTACTTGTTCTTGCCTATCTAGCTCTGGCATCAGTACTGGCGCTTTGCTACGTCTTTGATTTTGAGCCTATCGGCTACGCTCTGGCTTTAACAGGCGTTGCGCTCCTCTATCATGGACTTAACAGAGTTGCAGGTCGTCGTCTCCAGCCATTTGGGGTCCTCAGTCTCGGCCTGGATCAAATAGCGTTAGTCTTAGTGTTTGTAGTACCTTTGATTAGTTCACCACTTCTGCCTTTACAGCTTTTCGTTGCTGCCTACGTCCCTTTACTAGACTTAACATCGTTCCTGCACTTTCAAACCAGTTGGCGAACGGTGGCTGAACTCATCGCAGTGGGTCTCGGCATTATCCTCACCGTCAGCGTCACGTTCTCCCGAGCCGGCTTAGGGAAAACTCCTTTGAAAGCTGGCTGGTGCTGGCTGCTCTTGCTGAGTGGTTTCTTGCTCAATTGGGAATACAGCATTGTGGTGCTGGCTTTTGGAATCGAGCCTGTCTGGGCTTTCCTTGGCCTGACGCTGGCTACCATGGCAGGCGCTGTGGTTGTCCGCTGGCTATTTGGTGCGGCATGGGCTAATCCACTGGACGTACTGGCCCTCTTTGGGATGTTCTCTACCCTCAGCTTGAGCCTCAACCAGAACCAGGATAGTATCAGCGCTCTGCTGCTCTCCTTCGCTGCTCTTTTGTACGCCGTGTTGCTCTACCAACAGCGTCAAAACTGGCTTGTCTTGCCACTCCTCTTTGCCTTATCAGCCTTGCTAACACTGTGGAATCGGCCATTGGTAATACTGCTCGTAGGCGTATTGCTGCCACTGGTATCCGTAGCTATCCACAAGTTCATCTCCAACAGGTGGAACGTCGCGCGTAAAGGGGCGCTCTCCAGTCTGGGTCTTGCATATGGATGGGAATGGCCCTTACTGGTTGCTGGGCTTGTCTTTGGTACAATGGCTTCCATGCATAGCGTGATAGACAATATGAGCGCTGTGCAATATACGTTTGGCATGAATGTCCCGATTGCAGTGGAAATAGCATTGCTGTCGGTTACCTGGTATGCCTCTTCGGCTTTTGCGCGGATGAAATTGTGGCTGATACCCTCGATAGGTTTTGCCATCGGCGCTTTGCTCATTCCCAACAATTCGTTCTGGGTATTGCTCAGCCTCACTCCTGTTTTGGCTTTGCCAGGTGTTGCCATCAGCCGTTTCGCTGGCAGAGATTGGGCTTTGCCGCTGTACATCGTCGCTGTGCTCTCTGGCATTATGACTGGATACACGGGCTATACCCAGGATCACCTGCTTGCAACGAGCTGGGCCTTGCTTGGCTTCGCAGTGCTTGCCTATATCATTGGTGTAATAGAAAATACACAGATCCCAATGTGGATTCTGCCTGTGTTTGCCATATGGTCGGTAATCATCTCGGCCGGTCCCCTGGGCGATCTGTATCGCCCGCCAACCGTTGCCCTGGTCTGTGCCGCGTTGGGTGTCTTTGTGCGCTTCCTCAATCTCAAGCCTATGCCGTTATTCGGCTCAGTGCGCAGAAATAGGTTTCTTGCGTATGCCCTACCGTTCTATGCTATTGCCCTTGCGACAGCGGTTCTGACAGGCATCTACGGCACGCTTGCAAATATCAATAAGCCTTTCTATGGCGCAGTTCCAGATGCTCTGCTGATGTATGCTGTGGTAGCCTTTGCTCTCCTGGTCTTTGAGAGACAGCCCGTATGGTTATGGCTGGTTGCCGGTTTCACCATCTGGGGTACCTCGCTCGCGTTGGAATTGACCGCCTATTATGTGCTCGGCATCGGTGTAGCGATGGCTCTGGCTGGATTGATCACGGGTCTTCTCGCGAAGCGATTCGCAAGCAAAACTTCGCCGACGAAATCGATCCAGCCTTTGCAATCATTCACCTGGAGTTGGCCCTGGTATGTAACGGCATCGGTTGCGGCGGTATTGATCGGTTTCTGGACATCTCTGCCCCTAGCGCAACCAATAACTGGCTCCATTGGCTATAGCATGCTGGCATTCACCGCTATTGCCCTGGCGATTATGCTCGTAGAGCGCATACCAGAGTTGCTTGTGTTTCCTGCCGGCCTGGCCGCAGGAACCATCTGGCTGTGGGAGAAACCTCCATTAGACCTTGTTCCTTTGATGATTGCGTATAGTATCCTCTGTCTGCTCGTCTTTGCTACGCAGTTCATCTGGAGAATCGTTCCCCCTGCTTCACTCTGGCTATCAGCGCCAGTACCGCACGTCATCCTCGGTCTGGGTGGTCAGGTACTGGTAGTGCTGGTTATCATCGGACAGGGCGGGCTTTCCAACGACTCGGGGCAATTGGTGCACGTAGGAGCCGGGTCGCTGCTCGAACTGGCTATCATGCTGTTCTGGTATGGGTTTCTGCATACAGGCATAGTTGCGCGCACGAGCGCTCCCGTGAATGATGAAGGGCTGCGTTTGCAAAGTGTTAAGCATACAAAAGCATTACAACACTGGTGTTATTATGCGGCAGGATTGCTGCTCTCCCTGGTGGTTTCCTGGGAGTTGTCAGCGTTCGGTCAGACGAGACTCGATGTGCTCTTATTAGCTCCCGCCAGTTACCTCTCGGTCGTAGCGGCATTCCTCATGCGTGACGAGACGCTTCCAGGACGGCATTGGGTCGGGCAGGTCGTGGCCTTGGCAGGTGCAGCTTTGCTCTTGTTGCCGGCACTCTGGTTCAGTTTCTACGACAGTAACCTGACTCCAACGCTGGTTCTGATAGGCGAATCTCTGGCCTTGCTCCTGTTGGGTATCGCGACACGACTTCGTATCTTTATTCTCAGTAGCGCAGCCTTGCTTGTAGTAGGGACGCTGCGAGCGCTATTCCTGACAACTCCACCCTCGCTGGCGCTTATGGTGCTTGGTGTGATGTTGATTGTGCTTGCCACAGCCTTGTTTCTGTTACGCCATAAACTGAAGGTTGCCTGGACGCAATGGGAGTAGGCCTATCGGATTCACAAGGAGGTGATCCAGATGGCAAACCAACAACACCTCGAACTGCTCAGGCAGGGAACCGAGGCCTGGAATCAATGGAGGAACGTACACCTCACTACTACACCTGAATTAAGTGAAGCCAACCTCGAGCATATCAACCTCCGAAACGCCGATCTCAACGGTGCGAATTTCACTGGAGCTAACCTACGCGGGGCCAATCTCCAGGACACCTATCTCAGTTTGGCGGACTTTAGAGGTGCAGACCTGTCGGGAGCAAATTTACGCAGGGCACTCCTCTATAAGGTCAATTTGAGCAGAGCCGATCTCAGAGATGCAGACCTGCGTGAAGCCAACTTGAGGCACGCTAACCTCAGTGGGGCAATCCTCAGCCGCGCTTTACTTCCTCAAGGTCTATCTCTGGGAGGCGCTGTTCAAAGGCGCAATCTTCCGCGGGGGACACTTCCATGGTGCCGTTTTTCGACGGGTAGATCTCAGCGAGACAGACCTTGAGGAAGTTGACCTGGATGGAGCCACTCTTCACTAAGACAGCCGGGTGTAACTACCTTACCAGGCAGTTGCACCCCTGTTCGATAGGAAATGTTGTCAATCTTCTTTGCTAGTGAATATAATAAAGGCGCTGAAAGAATTCCTTGTACCATTCGCTTGAAAGCATTTTCATGTAGGCGGCAGGTGTAACGCGCTTCGATACAGTTTGCTATAGGCACGGGCACTGGCAGACCAGCGCGAATCGTAATCCATCGCACGTGCGACGAGAGCGGACCAGAGATCGCGCTTCGCGTAGAGATGCAATGCTCTGTGCAGGGTATCGAGCAGGGCAGAGGCCGCGTATGGTGTGAAGCTGAACCCATTACCGGCACTGCGATCAGTATCCAGATCGGTGACCGTGTCGGCCAGGCCACCTGTCGCATGGACGATGGGCAGCGTCCCATAGCGTAATGCGATCAACTGCCCCAGGCCGCCCGGCTCGAACGCGCTCGGCATCAGAAAGAAATCCGCGCCAGCGTAGATGCGGTGGGAGAGGGCGACGTCGAAACCAATATACACGCGAATGTTGCTGGTACTTGTGGCAAGATCCCTGAACATCTGCTCGTAGTGTGGATGGCCAGTGCCCAGCACCACGAGTTGCAGTGCCAGCTCTCGCAACTCATCGGCGATCTCGGCAATAAGATCGAAGCCCTTTTGATCCACGAGCCGACTGACGATACCCACTACGGGGAGGTCCGGGTCATCTGGCAATCTGAACTCCTGCCGCAGCGCCGTACGGTTGCGCACTTTGGCGGGTAGTGCCTCCACAGCGGAATACTGCGCTACCAGGTTGTTATCAGTCGCGGGATTCCAGGTATCCCAATCGAGTCCATTGGGAATGCCATAGAGACGCGGATGGCGCTGGAAGAGAACCTCATCGAGGCCCCAGCCATAATCCAGCGTCTGGATCTCCTCGGCGTAACGGCGCGAGACGGTTGTCACCACATCGGCGTACATGATGCCGGCTTTCATCCAATTCACGTCGCCCCAGAACTCCAGACCGTCGGCAGTGAAAACGTTCGCAGGATCCAGCCCAGCCTCGTGCAGGATAGAGGGATCCCAGCGCCCCTGGTATTGAAGGTTATGAATGGTATAGACGATGCGTGCCGCCCCATGTCCCAGAAGATGGCGATAGGATGTACGCAGGTAGGCAGCGCAGGGGGCCGTCTGCCAATCGTTGAGGTGGAGGATGTCGGGAGTAAACGAAAGCTGCGGCAGCGCTTCAAGCAGGCCTCGGCAAAACAGGAGAAAACGCCGCTGCTCGTCGCGCTGGTCAAGGCCCAGGTAGATGCTCTGATGCCGACCAAAGCATTCCTCATTGTCAAGCAGGTAGACAGTGACTGGCGAATCGGGAAGCATAGTCTGCCAGATAGACACGGTTCGGTCGAACCCTGCTATGAAAAGCGTGCGCACGACTCCCGTGTGTTTGAGTGCCCAATAGGCGGGATCAATACTCCCGTAGCGGGGCAGAAAGATGCGCACCTCGTGCCCCAAAGCTGCCAGTTCTTTGGGCAGGCTCCCGATGACGTCGGCCACGCCGCCTTCCTTGGCAAAGGGAGCCACCTCGGTTGCGACCATCAGAATCTTTAAGCGTGTGTCGTTTGTCATACAACTCTCATCCGTTTTCGTTAATAAGGAAGTGGGCTTTCGCAAAATGGCGGAAGCCCCGTTGAATGAATACTATCTCATGCCATGAATGGAGCAGGACCTGTCGTACGTCTCTCTATCAGTGTTGTACTCAGTCGTATAAGCTCTGGCGGCTGCTGGGGATTCTCGATAAGCTCCATTAGCTTATACGCGCCCAACTGCCCCATTTGCTGCATTGGCTGCTGAATGGTGCTTATTTCAAGCAATTCAGAGACTTCGATGCCGTCAAACCCTATGATGGATAAGTCGGCGGGTACCTGAAGCTTGCAAGCTCTAGCCGCATCCAGCACACCAACTGCCTGCACATCAGAGGCCGCGAAAATCGCCGTTGGCCGGTTTTTTTGTGAGAGCAGCTGCGTGGCAGCCTCCTTTCCCCCTTGCCGATTCCACTCAGTCGCAAGCACAAGTTCTGGCTCAAAGAGCAGCCCAGCCTCGCCAAAAGCACGATGCAGTCCAATCAAACGGTCATTCGCCTGGTTAAACTTGAAATTACCCTCAACGATACCATTGATGAAACCAATACGCCGGTGTCCCTTCTCAATCAAACATTTCACTGCCTGGTACGCACCCTTTACATTGTCGATCACCAGTGAGTGAAGATATGGACTGTAAGCATCTACCAGCACCACAGGCATCCCTTTTTCTGCGAAAGTACTCGCAGTCGCGTCTTCTGGAGTCAAAGAGAGGATCAGTAATCCATCTACCTTGCGGTGCATTGGGAGTTCAGTAAAATAGCGGTCGCGCTGAGCGTTTGTTTCGACGTTATATAACACAAGGTCCCTGCCCAGCTGAGCAAGAGCTGCCTCCGTACCCCTCAGTACTTCGATAAAGAAGAAGCGGGTGAAAAATGGGACAACTACACCTATTGAACCGGTACGCTTTGAAATCATGCTACGCGCTATGGGATTAGGCCTGTAGTCGAGCTGAGCAATGGCGTGTAACACTTTCTCACGAGTCATTGGCTTAACATTTGTACTGTTATTGATAACCCGCGAAACAGTTCCAATACCAACGCCTGCGACGCGCGCTACATCATGTATGGTAATAGTCATCCCGCTTCATTCCCATCAAAATTAGTGAGTAGCACACTACATTGTAGAAACGTTTCCAAACGCCTTTGGCGCTCACGCTGCTGATTTGAGCATAACATACTTCTCTCATCTTTACAAGACAGAATTTTTATGGTATTGTTTAGATAAGTTTATGGAAACGTTTCCAGTAGATCAGTTTATTTCATTGTTGACACAGACATCGACCTGTTTCTTCATTGCGCCAGCACAATATTGCGACACTGCCCTGTTATTTGGAGCTATTTTATGGTATTGTTGTATACAACAATAGCCAGAAGAAAGGTCGTAATGCTCATCGAGTTATTTTTGTCAGCATACCCAAAGTTCCACTCGTTGAGAGATTTATCGTTGCGCTAACGTACTTGTTAAGTAGTTGCTATAAGCGAGCGGGCAACGATCTAAACAGTGGAAATGTGATTGCTCGCGAAGAAAGGAGCGATCTGCAGGCACATAGCTGAAACTCCTAACACGTACCGGTCGTGTAGGACATAGTACACGCAGATATCTTACAGAAGAGGCAGGGTCGTCTCTCATAGTGCCTCTCTTCTCAAGACGTTCATGACACATATCCAATTGGGGGATCAACGAACAGAGAAGTCTGGCAGGCAAGGGAGTGGAAACTCCGAGTAGCGCTTTCGATCCATGTTCGTTAACAGTTTGTTCAAAGGAGAAACACACATGATTCTTGAGCAAGGTGAAGTCATCGACGAAATCATCACTAAAATCCGCGCTGGTCGCATGACCCGCCGGACATTCCTTGAGCGTGCCGTCGCCGTCGGCTTGAGCAGCACTGCAGCCGTCTCGCTGCTGGAAGCCTGCGGTGGCACGAGCAACAGTTCTACCGGCACTGGGCAAACCGTCAATATTAATTATATTGAACGTGACACCAATGGCGTTTACGCAGGACTTGTGAGCGACTTTAACAAGCAAAATAATGGTGTCCACGTCACCTACAATAGTAATGCTCCCGCTGATACCGGGCAACTCCTGACGATCCTCACGACCATGCTACGCGCCCGTGGTAGCTCCATCGATGTCTTTCCGATGGATATCATCTGGCCTGCCGAGTTTGGGGCCAATGGCTGGACGGTTCCCCTGGATTCTAAATGGCCAGCCAGTGATCGGGCGAATTACCTGCCAGGACCGCTGCAGGGCTGTACCTACAATGGCAAGTTGTGGGCTGCGCCGACCCGTACCGATGCTGGGCTGATCTACTACCGCACAGATATCATCTCAACACCTCCAACTACCTGGGATGAACTGACAACTCTGGCCAAGGCAGCCTCCCCGTCCAAAGTGAAGTTTGGCTATCTCTGGCAGGGCGCGCAGTACGAGGGGCTCGTCTGTGACTTTACCGAGGTCCTCTACGGCTATGGCGGTTCCGTGCTGGATCCCAATGATCCCAAGAAGGTCACCGTCAACAGCCCGGAAGCTATGGCCGCCCTGACGCTGATGGCCAGTTGGGTGGGGACGATCTCGCCAAGGGCAGTGACCACCTACAAGGAAGAGGACAGCCGTTCAGCCTGGCAAGACGGGGACTCCGCCTTCATGCGCAACTGGCCCTATGCCTATTCGTTGGGCAACGACCCATCGACCTCCAAGATTGCTAAAAAGTTTGACATCCATCCCATGCTCTATGGAGGCAGCAATACCACCGGCCACTCAAGCCTGGGCGGCTGGCAATATGGCATCAATGCCTTCTCCAAGAACCCCGACGCGGCCTGGAAGTTTGTCCAGCACCAGCTCAACCCTACCTCGCAGAAAACCATTGCAATCCAGTTGTCGCTCTTCTCCACGCTCAAGAGCATCTACACGGACCCCGACGTGCTGGCCAAGAACCCGTTCTTCGCCAAAATGCAGCCCGTCTTCCAGAATGCGCAGCCGCGCCCGGTCACTCCCTTCTACCCGGACGTCAGCAACGCCATTCAGCTGCGCATCCATAATGCCCTGACCAAGCAAGCCAGTCCTGCAGATGCTTTGACTGCACTAGCGGCGGATTTGCAGACCATCGTGAATAAGTAGTATGATGTAGTGCGTAGCGAGAGGTGGGGTATCTGTCCAGGTACCCCACTGTATGAGATGACCTTCGCAGAGAAGTCGTCTGTGTAGGTATGTATCTCTCCCTATCGAGAGGTCGCCTTGCATGTATTTGCACTTTGCATATTTGCTGAAAGGCACTCTCGCTAGGGATAGCGGTAGAAAGGGATAAGTGCATATGGCAACACAAGCAGTAGAAGTCCCCATCAGAAGGCAGAGCCTACGGGAACGCTTGGATTTGGGAAGTGGCTTCACACCGTACTTCCTGGTACTTCCCACCATCATCGTGATTCTGGCGGTGGCGGCTTACCCCATCCTGAATTCCATCTGGCTCAGCTTTCTCGATAATCCTCTCAGCCCTAGCTCAAGTTTTACTGGATTGAGCAACTACGCTCAGGTATTGGGGAGTAGCGAGTTCCGCACTGCAGTTGTCACGACGTTCGGCTTCACGATCATCGCCGTAGCCCTGGAGACGATCTTTGGCCTGGGCATTGCCCTCCTCATCAATGCCACTTTTCCAGGTCGTGGCCTGGTACGGGCCGCTATTCTTGTCCCGTGGGCCTTCCCCACGGTTATCTCCGCGCAGATATGGTATCTGATGTACAATGACCGTACGGGCATTGTCAGCTACCTCCTCCAGCGGATTCACGTCCTGGCACCCGGTGATACGTTATTGCGGACGAGTAATGGCATCATTGCTGCTTCCATCATCACCGACGTCTGGAAAACCACGCCGTTTATGGCCCTCTTGCTCCTGGCCGGTCTTCAGGTCATCCCCCATGAATTGTATGAAGCGGCCGGCGTCGATGGGAGTAATCGTTT
This sequence comes from Chloroflexota bacterium, assembly GCA_005881495.1. Next base: position 32,061 of record VBHI01000213.1, on the reverse strand, counting down.
CCAGAATTTCTGGCAGATTACCATGCCCATGCTCAGTGGGCCGCTGATCATCGCCTTACTCTTCCGCACGCTCGCTTCCCTGGGCGTGTTCGATCTGCTCTACATCCTGGGCGGCAATCAGGTGCAGAGCATGGCATCGTTCTCGTATAATAACATGTTTACTCGTTCCACGTTCGACTTTGCTCCGGGAGTGACAGCCGCCGTTATACTTTTTGTGACCGGACTGATCATCAGTGTGCTCTTCGTCTTGTGGATGCGTGTCAATCAACGCTAGGGCGTCGATCTAGCCGTTCCTGGAAAGGAAGGAGATGTCTTATGACAGTTAAGGAGCAGGTTTCCCCCGATGCTAAAGCGAGGGCAAGCACTGCAGAACCGCGAAAGGGCATACCATGGGGCAAGATAGGTCGCTATACAGCGGTAGTGCTCGTGGTGTTCGTCGCCCTGGCTCCTCTCTACTGGTCAATTGCAACGTCAGTCAAAAGTGGCATCGAACTGAACGCCTCTCCGCCCACCCTGTTTCCCCATTCTTTCAGCTGGGAGAACTACTTAAGCGATCTGGCACTATCCACCTTTACCCGTGATCTGCTCAACACCACCATCATCGCAACCATCACCACGTTCCTGGCTCTGATCATTGGTATTCTCTGCGCCTATGCCGTCGCGCGTATGAAGTTCCACGGCAAAGCCGTCGTGCTGGGGATCACCCTGTCGGTGACGATGATACCGCTTATCGCGATGGTCGCGCCGCTCTACGTGTTCTTCACCGGCCCGTTTCCGGTCTACAACACGTATGTGGCCCTGATTATCCCCGACCTGGTGATTTCCCTGCCGGTCACAGTCTGGTTCATGACTTCGTTCTTCCGCGATCTGCCGCCAGACCTGGAAGAGGCAGCGCTGGTGGATGGGGCCACACCACTGCGTGCCCTGTGGGAAGTGATTGTGCCACTCACAGCCCCTGGCGTCTTCGCAGCGGCTATTCTCACGTTCATCGGTGTCTATAACGACTTCATCTTTGGTTTGACATTGACGACCGATGAAAATGCACAGCCGATCACCGTCGGGGTCTCACGCTTCGCCGGCGAACATACCATCCCCTGGGGCGAAATTGCCGCCGCCGCGGTGATTGTGACCATCCCGCTTGCGATTGTGGTGCTGTTCTTGCAGCGTCGTATCGTTTCTGGCCTGACCGCTGGAGCAGTAAAAGGCTAAAGTACATACAACATCATGCCACATGTTGTTCACAACATGTGGCATGAGTGTTACCAATATTCTCAAGAGGCTTTATTGCACAGGCTTGTCGGTACGTCAGTGTCTATGCATTGTGGTACCCATCGCGCAGCGGTAGCGATGGAATGACCCTGTGCCTATCTCAACAGGCTAGCTATGAATGAGTCAACGGAAGCGGCGTGTTTCCATGGGCAGGCAGAAAGGGAGCAAGTCTTCCAGCAGATGTTCGCCGCTGATCCTCACCGCCCCCGCTATCATTTTCTGCCACCCTCGGCGTGGATGAACGATCCCAACGGGCTGATCTACTGGAAAGGACACTATCACCAGTTTTACCAATACGTCCCCGACGATCCGCCGTGGGAAACAAAACATTGGGGCCATGCAGTAAGCGCCGACCTCGTCCACTGGCTCGACTTGCCGGTCGCATTAGCTCCAACGCCGGGAGGACCTGACCAGGATGGATGCTTCTCAGGCTGTGCCGTCAACCACGATGGTGTCCCAACGCTCATCTACACGGGCGTCCGGGGAGGCCACCAGTTACCGTGCCTGGCCACCAGTCCTGATGACTTGATCACCTGGCAGAAGTATCCGGGGAATCCGGTGATTGCTGCACCGCCGCAGGACCTGGATCTGCTTGCGTTCCGCGACCATACTGTGTGGAAGGAAGGAACTACCTGGTATCAACTGATCGGTGCTGGGATCCGAGGAGTCGGAGGCACGGCTCTGCTCTATCGATCGCCGAACCTTGTTGACTGGGAGTACACGCATCCCCTCTACATCGGTGACCGGAACCGCAGCGAGCCGGTGTGGACCGGCTCCATGTGGGAATGCCCCGACTTCTTTCCTCTGGGCGATAAGTCCGTGCTCCTGGTGTCGGTCTACGATGACAGTCGCTTTCGCGAGGGGGCGTATAAGGGGTGTCTGCACTACGCCGTCGCCTTCGTTGGGGCCTACACTGATCACACTTTTACCCCTTGGACCCAGAGCATTATTGATTACGGCGGCCACTTCTACGCGCCACAGACCATGCTCGCCCCCACGGGTCGTCGCCTTCTATGGGGATGGCTCTGGGAGGGACGCAGTGACGAGGCACAGCGGGCTGCCGGGTGGGCAGGGGTCATGTCCCTACCGCGTGTCCTCTCGTTGTCTGCCGACAGCACGGTGAGCCTGGAGCCGGCTCCAGAGCTGAAGCAGCTCCGAGGCACCCATCAGCGTGTAATGGATCTGTCCATCCTGCCAACGTCGTTGATGCAGCTCGGGGAGGTTCAGGGCGATTGCCTGGAAATCCAGGCGGAGTTGGTCCCAGGCGAAGCAACGGAACTGGGCATCGGGGTGCGGTGTGCACCAGATGGCACGGAGCAGACTCTCATTCGCTATGACCGCCTGCAAGGACGCCTACTCATTGATCGCCAACGATCCAGCATGAGCGAGGACGTGCAGCGAGACATACGATCAGGGCCGCTTCCGCTTGCTGCCAATGAGCCATTGCTGTTGCATATCTTCCTTGACCGCTCCGTGATCGAAGTGTTCGCAAACTACCGATTGTGCATGAGCAGCCGGGTCTACCCGTCCAGAACTGATAGCCTTGGCGTTGGGCTCTTTGCACGCGGTGGAAGCGCCAGAATCAAGGCATTGGACGTCTGGGAAATGGTTTAATAGTTGCCTACGCCATAACCAAATATTACATTTGGCCATGGTTTCGTTCAGCTACGTCCGTTGAAGCCTCTGAGTGATCCCAAAGACTCAACTGGACGGCGGGACATACTACAAATGCCCCCTGTTTCTTCTTCCATGCGGCATGCCGCTCGCGCAATAAGGCTTTGACCTCGGCTTTGTTTTTGCAGGCTGCCAGTTCCTGGTCTCCCCAGCGTCCGGCCAGATTCCCAGCAGCGTTGTAATCGGCATGGTCCTCATAGCCACAGACGACACAACGAAACGTCTTCTGATCCGGTCGATTAGCGCGATCGACGTAATGGCAGCGAGAACATTCCTGCGACGAATAGGCCGCCTTGACCGTATGCGCCGCCATGCCCCGCTTGGCCGTGGCCCAGGCAAGTTGCTCAGGGATATGCCCCAGATTAGCTCTTCGTACACGATGCGAGCAGCAGCGTGATCAGCCACCATCTCGTTGACAGCGCGGTTGATATCCTGACGCACCTGGCGGCCCAGACGTTGCCCGCTCGCGCTGCTGGGAGAAGGGAGCTGTTCCTTGGGCACTCCCTTCTTTTCGAGGCAGGCTCGCAGTTTGGCCTTGCGTCGGCGCTTCTCTCGATCGCGCTTGTGCTTTTTGGCCAGATTCCCCTGAAAGCTCCCATAGGTTTTGCCGGTCGAGGTCGTGATGAAATTGGCGATCCCCACGTCGACGCCCACGCACGGGGCTTCTGGCTCGGTCTTTTGAGGAACGTCCTCATCAAAACTCAGGGTGAGCCACCAGACGCCACCGCGTTTGTGCAGAGCCGTTGAGGTATTGATCGTGTGGCCGGAGAGGGCCTTTTTGTGATAGGGGGCGAGTTTGACGGGGACTCGAAGGGGATGACCCGTGTCCAATGTAGAGATGCGCAGCCAATAATCAAAGGTCGAGTCCGCTGACGGTTCAAGCACGACCACATTGACATTGGCTTGGATGCAAGGAACGCGAAGGATCGGGGTAGTCCATTCTTTCCAGAAAGGTTCTTTTCGTTTCGGATCAGGAGTCTGACGGGCCTGATCTTCAGCGTAGTCAGTCAGGTCTTCTAGATAGGCTTGATAAGCGTTCTCTCGATTACTCCGCCATGATTGGGCAATGCCTGCGGCTTGCTGAATAGCGACGCGATGCCAACGTTCAGAAAGTGTGGTTGCACCCATCGGCTCCGCGTACCTGTTGGGTTCAAGCTCGGTCGTGAACAGCGTCACGTACTGTTGGGTGAGCGCCTGGTACTCTCCCACGAGTTGATCCAATGCGTCCAGCTTGCCAGGATTGGCTTCGATCAGGCGAATCTGCGTCACTGCACGCGTGAGCGTTTGCTGCGTCCTCTTTTTGCGCTTGCGCTTTTTCTTATCCTGCTGCGTTTCTTTTTCTGGCTTCCGGCTCATGCCCATCCCCATTCTGCTGCAAGGCAGCCAGCACCTGCTCTGTCTTCCGTTTAGCACGCCTGCGCCCGTAGAGCCGGGCGGCAAATGACGTAATGATCACCACAAAGTCGCCTATGAGATCGGATTCCTCGGTATCCGCCGTGTTGACGATCACCAGTTCCCGTTCTTGGAGAGTCAGTAGGGTCTGGATGTAGGCGACTCCGAAACGGGACGCTCGGTCCTTCTGCTCCACCACAATCCTGCCAATCTCCCGGTTCGCCAGTAGGGCCAGAAACTTGGGCCGCTGATCGTTGATCCCGCTCCCGCACTCTTTGACAACCTTGCCAACCGACCAGCCTTGCGCGTTGCACCAGGTAATCAGCCGCTGCGCTTGCGTGTCGAGATTCTTTTTGTTCTCACGCGAGGACACCCGTGCGTACACAGCGACGATGGGCTGTTTCGGTGACCGAGCTGGTACGTGTTCGACAGGCTCCTCAATGATGACCGTGCCGGTAGGCAGCTGATACCCAGCGATCTGGCCTCGTCTAAACATTCGGTAGGCTGTGTTGTAATGGATTCCCAGTTTTTTAGCATAGCTCGACAACTTCATAGCATTCAGTATACTCTCTGAAGTTGTCTTTTGCAAGAGATGATAGCATTTGGTAGGAGTCAGTAGCAAAAAATGAAAGCTTTTCTCCATACCATTTCTTTGAGTGATAGGTCGCCCAACAGGTCTGTTTCGATCAACAATCATGAAGGAATTATCCCCCCTGGCTTGCGCTTTGCGCTACAATCAAGCAGTGCTATAATCAAGTCAAGAATAAAGAATTGCAAGGCATCATTAAACAAAGCTCTTTCAGGAATCAGGGGGTGTGATAATGAAAGCCCTATTCTCGTATGTGAATTGGGGTCGGGTTTTGCTGACTGGCGTTCTGGTTGTCATCCTGGTCGTCATCCTCAATACAGTTTTGCTTTTGCTCACCACACGTGTATGGGGCCAGCCGGATCAAGCTCAGATTGCCATTCAGATCTCTTCCTGGATCACGTATATTTTGTTACTCCTGTTGACATTTGGGGGCGCCGTATGGGTTGCGCGCAAGGTAGAAAGAGAGGCTCCTCTGCATGGTTTACTGTTGGGCCTGGTCGTTGCTCTCATTCTCTTCCTCTTAAGCCTGGGCTTTGGGAGTTCTGTTCTGTTTGCGCTGTTAACCTTTGTCTTGAATGTTGCAGCTGGCTTGGTAGGTGGCTTTTTGGGTGGGCGAAGGCAGGGGAAATCATAGCCAGGTGGTCGGTTGGATCTTGCCCCGAATTTGTGGAAGAGGGAAATCTTCGGATATACTCTTTCAGAAGGAGGAGAAGAATCATGCAAAAAGGGCAAAAGACTTATACACCTGAGTTTAAGCGAGAAGCGGTGCTGCTGGTCCAGACCAGTGGGAAGCCGATCGCGCAAGTGGCTCGCGAATTGGGCATTTCAGACACATCGATCCAGAAATTTCGCAAGGAGGTACGCCACCTCAAGCGAGCATTGGAAATTGTGAAGCAGGAGCGAGAGCTATCAAGCGCTCTTGCAGCAAGAAGGCATGCAATCGAGTATGAGCCGTACTGCCGACTGCTACGATAGGGCAGCGATGGAAAACTTCTTTCATAGCTTTCAGGGTGAATGCATTGATGGTGCAGCTTTTTCGACACGAGCGCAAGCAAGGAACAGTCCCTTTGAAGACATCGAAGGGTTGCTAACAGTTGCCAAATTTATCTATCTATTGTATCCTACTTGTATCTTTTTCAGTTCTTTGATGTCCGATCAATTTTTGCTCAAATGAATCGAGAATAGACGAAAAAAGATGAGAACATCACAATTACCATATATTCGCCTTATAGTTGAAACTGAGTTTGGCACCACACGTACGACAGAAGGCGGAAGTGGCCATCACCTCCGAGGATCGTTTAACCCGCTTCGGGCAAGCATTTTTGGAAACGCTGTTTGCCTGCTTCGATGTGACGCTCACGGTATTGGAGCCAGGAGAAGAGAAGACACCTGAACAAGAACTCACCAATGATTTGCTCGTGCTCATCGCTTCGTTTTCAGGACGACTCTATGGTATGCGATCGCACAAACAGAAAGAGTTGCTGCAATGCGCGACAGCCGTACTCACCAGCCCTTAACCTACGATGTGCGTTTGCCCAATGAGGCGCAGGCGGACGCTCTGCGGTTACTCGATGCCAGCCGAGCCGTGGTCAATCAAGCACTTGCGATCCTCTGGCCTCATCTCGATGAGTTTGCCACTGATCGTGTTGGCCCTGCCTGGAAACAGGTTGGCAAATACATCGGAAGCCCATCCCCTCATGGTGATCGCCAATGGCGCTGCGTAAGTGAAGTGGTGGGGAGAATTTTACGTCAGCAAGCTGAACGGAAGAAAGCTTTTGACCGGGTGCTGCCGATCCTCTCAGACGGCTTCATTCGTCCCAAGACAGAGAAGCGACCGGCAGGTAAGAACCGGCCAGCCATCAAGGAAGCCATTACCGCCTTGCAAAAAAGCCTGGAAGAGGAGGAAACGAGCTTCGTCGCGCTACAAAATGTGATTGAACAAGCCTGCAATTTCTTCTTCCAACAGGATCGCTTTCCCAGCAGTTACGAAGAACTACAACCGATCCCTTTGCTTCAAGTCGGCATGCTGACGTATGCAGGCGACGACGGAGGCGAAAAGGGCCAGGCATATCGTTTGGCTTTGGATCTGGATGCGGGCGTGGCACAGTTTCGGTTCCGCTATCCCGACGAGGTAGGAGTCTGGCAGTGGCGCCAGGCAGATACGATCATTCCTTTGCCAGACGCTGTCCGCGAGCGTTTGCGTGACGGGGATCTGATGGCTCCCGCCCTGCGCGAAGAGCATCGAGTGGATGGGGAGCGCTTCGCGGTCCTCGACTTTATCATCGAGGTCGAAAAAGCGGAACTGCCAACTTGGGAAAGCGTTGAGCGCGTGTTAGGCGCAGAATGGGGTATCCACACGCTCCTGACGGCAACCGCCGTGGATGAACACAACGAACAAGTGGGCAGACCACTTTTCCTGAACACTGGCGGCTTTGATGGCAGACAAGCCCGCACCCGACGGCAAATCGACGAGCTAAAGAAGAAGGTTGCCAGGTATGAAGAACTGCGGGATGCCTTGCCAGAAGATCACGCTAAACGAGCATGGTTTAATCAGAAGCTCATCCTATTTCGTCGGGAGATTGATCGGTGCTGGCGCAAGTATGAACAGCGCAATCGTGCCCTGGCTCATCTCGCAAGTAATGTGTTGGTGCTCTTGTGTCAGGTGCATGGCTGCTCGCTGCTCTCGATGGAATCCTTAAAAACACTGAAAACCACCGGCCGGGGACGGGGAGTGCGAGGCAGATGGCGTAATTATCGCAACAACTCGACCATACGAGGAGAAATCTGGCGACTCCTGCGGTACAAATATCATCTGATCGGCCTGCGGTTCCACACCGAACAACCCCGTGGGACCAGTCATACCTGCCCCCGCTGCGGGGCACCTGCGAAAACCTATCGCGAGCCATCGGACCGCAAACAAGCGGTGAAGTGGGGACGGTGGATGCATTGTGACGCGTGTTCCTATAATGGCGACCGGGATTACTGCGCCTCAGTCAATATCGCCCGCTTAGGCATCGCCTACTTGGTGCAAATGAAACACACGGGCAGGGCGCACTCCTACTCGATTTCTGACCCACGGGGCAAGCCAGTGTCCTACACGGGCACTGGCGCGGTGCTGCTGTTGCCACCGACGGGTTCTCATGCCCGCCCGATTGTTTCGGGAAAGATCTGTTACTACCCTGGTTGGCTCGGTTCGGCTTTTCTCCAGTCGTCTCAGAAGAAGCATATCTTCTTACGATTGTGTGGATAGCTCTCTCTTGCTAGGGATAGTTACACATTTTAGCAACGGTTCTATCATTGAACACGAAGACATCCAACCTTGCAGTATATGAGTCCTCTCATGTATGAACAAGTGAGGGGCTACATCCCCTCTTTGGGGTCTCCACAAAAATGGGTGAAGATCAGCCCTTGAAATATAGAGTATACTGTATCGTAGTGGTTCTCTAGTAGTAAGAAACTCGTGTGCTAACGATCAGGTACCCTGTAGAACCGTTCCTTCATACTGTTGGTAGATTACCTCTGGCCTTTTGAGAGGGGGAAATATGACGGGCACTTTACGTCCTCGGCGGATGCTACGCCCTCTTCTGCTCTATTACCTCTACAGTCTGCTCTTCTTACTCGGTGCGTGTTCTTCTCCCGCAACAGTTCGTCCATCCCATATCGATATCATTCGGCCTTTAGGAACCATGCTGTATACGTATCACGGGCATTTAAATGCCATAAGTGACCTGGCATGGTCGCCTGATGGAACGCGTATCGCTTCAGCAAGTTATGACAAAACGGTACAAGTCTGGGATGCCACCACAGGAAAACGCCTCGTGACGTACCGCCAGCATTCTAACTGGGTTACGGCAGTGGCATGGTCGCCTGATGGAACGCGTATCGCTTCAGCAAGTTATGACAAAACGGTACAAGTCTGGGATGCCACCACGGGCAAGCGCTTACTTACCTACTATGGACACACGGACGCCGTGACTGCTCTGGCCTGGTCTCCTGATGATCAGCATATTGCTTCTGCTAGCCTCGACAAAACGGTGCAGATCTGGCAGGCCTCCACAGGCAAAACGCTGCTGGTCTATCGGGGCCACCTCAACTGGGTTACGGCAGTTGCCTGGTCACCCGATGGAACATCCATCGCCTCCGCATGTCTTGACCATGTCGTGCAGGTCTGGAATGCTGCCATCGGCAAGCAACTCCTGACCTATCGCGGGCATTTCAACATCATCACCGCAGTGGCCTGGTCGCCCGATAGTGCCAGCATCGCTTCTGCCAGCCTTGATAAAACAGTGCAGGTCTGGAACGCCTCTACAGGCAAGCACCAGCTATTCTATATCGGTTCTGCCGATTGGGTGAATTCGGTAGCCTGGTCGCCCGACGGTTTACGTATCGCTTCCGCGAACAAGAATGACACCGTACAGATCTGGTCCGCCGTACGAACGAGAGACACGAGCATGTATAATCCGCTCTTGATCTATCGTGGTCATCATAGCGAGGTGCTTACGGCAGTATGGTCTCCGGATAGTATGCACATCGCCTCCGGCGGAGACGATGGCCTCGTACAGATCTGGCTGGCAGAATAAGCTGATGAACTGTTGCCTCTTGCGCAGCGACGAAGGATATGTGATTGAGTTAGCGAATCTTTAACTGTTACACTATACACTTAGCTTAAAGCTCAACGTCCGTGCGCTGCCGTCATCGTCGACCTGGAGCGTCAGCAGGTGACGATCAGGATCGTAGCCCGCGCCGGGGTGCCCTTCCGCCGCCTGCTCGCCTACAGCGTGAACCCGGATCAGGAGCTGCCGCGTCGGCGGGACGTAAGCACCTTCATGTTCACCGATCTCGAAAACCAGCCGATCTTCCGCCCGTCGCAGCGTGTAGCTAGTCGTAGAGAACTGGCCGTGCTCGTACTCGAAGCTGTGGCCGTCATCCTCGTAGAGCGTGAACGCCCCGTTGCCTGGGTAGAGATCCAGCGTCAGCGGGTCGAGCGGGCGCTCGTCGGCGTAGCGCAGGTCCGGCCCGCTGGGGATGATCGCCCCCGCACGGATGTAGAGCGGCATGCGCTCCAGCGGCGCGTACGCTAGCAGATGCGCCGGCCCGGCGATCAGTTCGTCGGTCCACCAATCGTACCATGCGCTCGCTGGCAGGTAGACGTGGCGATGCTCACGGCCGGGGTGGTAAATCGGGGCCGCCATCAGCAACGGCCCTAACAGTACCTGATCGTGGAGTGGGTAGGTGGCCGGGTCGTCCGGGAAGTGGTAGAGCAATGGCCGCAGCACGGGGATCCCACGCTGCGCCGCCTCCCAGAAGAGCGTGTAGAGGTAGGGGAGCAGCCGATAGCGCAGCCGCAGGAACTCGCGGCAAATTGCCTCGACGCGTGGGCCGAAGCACCAGGGCTCGTGGGGCTCGGTAGCGGTCGCTGAGTGGCTGCGGCAGAAGGGTGCCAGAGCACCGAACTGCATCCAGCGGGCGAACAATTCGCCGCTGGCGTTGCCGTTGAAGCCGCCAATGTCGGTGCCGACGAAAGGTACACCCGACAGGCCCATGTTCATGAGCTGCGGCATTGCCAACTCCAGGTGCTCCCACCAGGAAGTGTTGTCGCCCATCCAGCAGGCACTCCAACGCTGCACGCCAGCGAAGCCTGAGCGCGTGAGCACAAAAGGCCGCTTGTCGCTGGAGTGTCGCCGCAACCCCTCATAAGAGGCGCGGGCCATGCCAAGGCCGTAGAGGTTATGCACCTCGGCGTGAGTCGTTCGCTCACCCTCGGGACCCTGGATGGCGTCGAGATCGATCGTCCCGACTTTGCCAACACCCTCGCTGAACGGAAGCTCGAATACCACTGGCTCGTTCATATCGTTCCAGATGCCGCTGACGTCCACATCCACGAGCGCCTTCTGCATGTCACCCCACCACTCACGTACCTCTGGTCGCGTGTGATCGGGGTAGACCGCGTCATCGGGCCAGACGTAGCCGTGGAAGACCGCGCCGTCGGCCCGGTGGATGAACACGTCGCGCTCCAACCCTTCCCGGTAGACCCGGTAATCGGGATCGCTCTTCACGCCGGGGTCGATGATCGTCACGATGCGGAATCCATCGCGGCGCAGGTCGTCGATCATTGTCTGCGGATCGGGGAAGCCCTGTGGATTCCAGGTAAAGACGCGATACCCGTTCATGTAGTCGATGTCCAGGTGAATCGCGTCGCAGGGGATGTCGCGAGTGCGAAACTCGGCCGCCAGCTCACGCACCATCGAATCCGTTATGTAGGTCCAGCGGCTCTGGTGGTTGCCAAGTGCCCAGCGTGGTGGCAGCGGCATAGTACCCAGCAGCGTGCCGAGACCCTCGCTCACCTGTTCTGGTGTCGGCCCGTAGACCACGTAGTAGTCGAGTTCACCGCCTGCAGCCTCCATCTCCCAGACGCCGGGTCGTGTAGCCCCTATATCGAAGTGACTGCGCCACGTGTTATTGAAGAAGACGCCATAGGCCAGTCCGGGCCGTAGTGCCAGAAAGACTGGGATGGCGAGGTAGAGCGGGTCGGTGCCGCGGCCATGGCCCATGGGAGGATCGGTTGTCCAGTTGATCAGTTGGTGTCCGAGCTTGTCGAGTTGCCCGGTGCGCTCACCGAAGCCGAAGAAGTGCTCGCCGGCCTCGATGCGCTTGGCGCAGGCGACTCGGTGTGACCCCCCCGATGCGGCCTGATCCCACTGCATGCCCGCCTCGTCGGCGCAGAATGGCTCCCCCTGCACATCGGCGAAGGAGAGGCTTCTCCGGTCGCGCTCGAACCGCACCGTGAGCGAGGCCGTTCGCAGCACGAGAGCCTGGCCCGACTCCTCGATCTCGAACGATGTCTCTGGGAACTGATCGTCCGCCCGTGCGACCGCCCAGGAGCGGCGCGCAGCGAACATCCCATCAGGTGCCAGCCGCACCCGGATCATGCGATCGGTCAGGACTGTGATCGCAACGCGTGGACCGCCGTATTCGAGGATGAGGGCACGCCCTTCGCGAGTGGAGGAGTGCAGGGCTCCTAGGGTGATAAAGGATTCGGTCATTCTGGTCCCCCTGTCAGTTGTCAGTCGTTAGTCGTCAGTGCGCAACTGACAACTGACGACGATACCGGATCTTCCTGGCTTTCCTCAAGCGCACGCACCTTCACTGGCGGCACAGGGCAAGCGTTTTGAAGCGCTCATGCCCGACAGTATACCACGCTAGATCCAAAGTGACAAAGTATCATACCTTTACTGGCTACATGAGACATCCGTATGATATCTTGAAAGTGGTTTAATGCACAGAAAGGTATGGAAACGGCTCGAGAAAACAGAATGGGGTCATAACATGGCGGATGAGCAGATTTTACGGAAAGTGAAAATAGAGGGGGGCTATCTGCGCTTTAGTTCGGCTCACTTTATCACCTATGGCGGCAAGTGTGAACGTTTACACGGCCATAATTACGGTGTGCTGGTTGAAATAGAGGGATCGCTCAACGAGGATCATCTTGTCTTTGATTTCACTGTGCTGAAACGGCTTACCAGGGAGATTTGCCAGAAGCTCAATCATCGTTTCTTGTTACCGCTGCACAATCCACATTTGCAAATGGTTGCAACTCCAGATTCATGGGAGATAGAGTTTCAGGATAAACGCTATGTCTTTCCTCGTAGTGACGTAGTCGAATTGCCCATCGATAACTCAACGGCAGAGCGCCTTGCCGAATACATTTGCGCCGAGCTTTATGTCATGCTTGGACAATATGATATTTCGCATCTCCACACAATCATGGTCGGCGTCGAGGAAGCAGCAACACAGATGGCCTATTACCGCAGATCATTGCGTAAAAGGGAGTGAATTGTTATTCTTCACCCTGGTTGATGTCCAAAGCAGCAGGGGCGCAATTCATCGCGCCCCTGCTGCTTTGGATGACGATGCTACATTAAGCTGTTACTATCATGCGCCCAACAGCTTGCGTAATAGCATGCAATTGTGGCATTAAATCTTGAAATTGTTCGATAGTCAGGGATTGGGCACCATCTTTCAGAGCTTCATCGGGGTTGGGATGTACTTCTATCAGCAGTCCGTCAGTGCCAGCGGCTACGGATGCCAGGGACATAGGAGTGACAAGGTCACGCCGGCCTGTTCCCTGGCTGGGATCAGAGATTATTGGCAGGTGCGAAAGGTGCTGAATAAGCGGAATAGCGCTGATATCCATCGTATTGCGCGTTACCCTTTCAAAGGTACGAATACCACGTTCGCAAAGGATCACGTTGCGGTTACCCTGGGAGAGAATATACTCCGCAGCTAACAACCACTCCTCGATAGTGGCGGACATGCCGCGTTTGAGCATCACGGGCTTGTTGGTGCGGCCAACCTCATCCAGGAGCATATAGTTCTGCATATTCCGTGTGCCTATTTGCAGGATATCGGCATACTCGCAGACCATCGGTACATCTGCGGGGGTCATGACCTCGGTGATCACCGCCATACCAAACTCCAAGCGGGCCTGGGCCAGCAATTTCAAGCCTTCTTCGCCCATTCCGCGGAAACCATACGGCGAGGTTGAGGGCTTGAAGGCTCCTCCGCGCAGGATGACCGCTCCCGCCTTACGCACTGCCTTAGCCGTAGTCATTAACTGCGTTTCGCTTTCGACCGTACACGGCCCGGCCATCATAACCACTGCATTACCGCCGATTTGTACAGTCCCCGCTGAAATACAGGCAACGGGTACATCTACAACAGTATCTTCCGGGTGAAATTCACGACTGGCGAGCTTGTAGGGTTTGGTGACGCGTAACACTGAATCGACGCAAGGGAGGCACTCCAATGCTTCGCCTATAGTGGGATTGATACCACCAATACTGCCAGGTGTGCCGGACGGGCCAACGCCTCCCAGGACTCCGATGATGGTGCGTTCAACGCCCCGTGAAGGGTGACCGCTGAGGCCGTGGTTTTCGAGAAACGAAATAACTCGCTCGATGTCTGTGTCATCGCAACATGCTTTCATAACGACAATCATGATCAGAACTCCTTTTACGTATGTTTAAGAATGTCAAAATGGATTATTGCTTCCTTGCTGGCTCGTCATTGTCAGCATATAGGCATATCTTAACACCATCGTCATGATTGCCTGCAGTAATTTCTCATTTCTCTCTTTTTAAGAGGATGAAACGAGCTATGGATTTTCGCTTAGTGAGGGACGCAGGTTGACTGCTCCGCGAATGTATACATGTTGCATCTCTGCGGCACTGTGCGTTGTATTGACGTGCAGTAAAACACGGATACATTTTTCTAGACTGTTGGGGACAGGGATCTCGCGAGTGCACAGCAGGGCCACCTCTGTCCAGCCGAGATGACGCGCGGCCAGGGCCGGGAATTCCGCGTCCAGGTCCTCTGTGACGGTAAAAATAGCGCTGGCAATCTCTTCCGCACGCAACTCATTGCGACTGATAAGCAACTCCAATAGTTCTTTCGTAACCGCCAATATTTCCTCGCGCTCATTATGTTCGACAGTAGTTGCTCCCCTGATACCCCGGCAATACATGTATTGATTTACCCTTTCTTTAATACCTATCTATGCTGAATACTGTTACAAGGTTCCGTACAGTATGGAATGTTCCTATTGTAAGGGATGTGGGCAAGTATTAGGAAGGCTGGTAATTGGCATCTGCACGGCCTGTGAATTATTGAGAGGATATTAACACCATCAAACGTGATTTCCTTCCGGAATAGTACGGAGGCCCTCAATATATTTTTTCACTGCTTCTACCTGTTCATTTTCCTCATGTTGATCGATGAGATTGACCAGGGCGCTGCCCACGACAGCCCCCTGGGCGTAGCTGGTTACCTCTGCAATATGCTCAGGAGTTGAAAGGCCGAAACCCACAACCAGAGGCAGGTTACAATCTTTCGTATAGCCATGGACTCTAGCAATGAAACTGCGTAAGTGCGTCGGTAAGGTCGTGCGCGAACCCGTAACGCCGCTGAGTGAGACGCAATAGAGAAATCCGCCCGGGCCACTGGCTGTTGCTTTAGCTATCTGAACAATACGTTCATCTGTGGTGGTTGGAGGCACAAGGAAGATCAGCGCAAGGCCAAAACGGTATGCGGCCTCTTGCAATGGCAGCGCCTCCTCGAGAGGGAGATCGGGGATGATGAAGCCACAGACGCCGCTGGCTGCCGCTGTTTGACAAAAGCGCTCAAGGCCATATGCCAGGACTGGATTGTAGTAACCCATCAAGATAAGTGGCACTGCAGATTGTGACGCAACCTGGCGAGCAATCTCCATGCAACCGTTAATGGTCATACCATGCTCAAGGGCGACATGCCCTGCAAATTGGATAGTAGCTCCGTCGGCCAGGGGATCGCTGAAAGGCATCCCTAGCTCGATGATATCGGCTCCCCCTGCTGCTGCAGCTAGCACAAGTTCGATGCTCTGTTTTGCTGAAGGAAAGCCGCACATAAAGTAAGGAATGAGTACCCCTCGTTTCTTCCCTTGCTCTTCTCGTGCGCGTTCAAAGGCATCAGTAATCCTGGTTGCTGGCATTATATCTGTGGAAGTCTGCTTTAGATTGCGCTTTCCATTGCCGTTAGTCGTTTGCATCATATATATATTGTGTTCCCTTCCTTGCTCCCTTGCTCTCTTACAACGTCACGTTTAATGCCTGAGCTACAGAAAGCATATCTTTGTCGCCACGACCCGACAGGTTCAAGATGATCAGGGACTTTTCAGGAATTTCACCCTGTTCCCCCATTTGAAGTAGATAGCCCAGGGCATGTGCTGGTTCCAATGCAGGAATAATTCCTTCATTCTGACTTAATAGCTGCAATCCTCGCAGTGCGGTTGCATCGTTGGCGGAGACATACGATGCGCGTCCTGTCTCTTTCAAATAGCTATGTTCAGGTCCAACACCGGGGTAGTCAAGTCCTGCTGAGATGCTGTAGGTATCTACTACCTGTCCATCACCGTCTTGCAATAGGTAACTCAAGGCTCCATGCAATACACCTGGCTTGCCTGCCACTAATGTCGCAGCATGTTTACCTGTTTCCAGAGCGATGCCACCGGCTTCTACCCCAATAAGCTGTACCCCTGCTGCATCGGCGAAAGGATAAAATAGTCCAATAGCGTTGCTACCGCCGCCTACGCAGGCAATAACCATGTCAGGCATGCGACCCTCCTGAGTCAGAATCTGTTCTCTCGCCTCGGTGCCGATGATCGATTGGAAGTCGCGCACGATGCGTGGATAGGGATGTGGTCCAACTGCTGAACCGATCAAGTAAAATGTTGTCTCGACATTGGTGACCCAGTCACGGATGGCCTCGTTGATAGCATCTTTCAAAGTGCGGCTGCCACTTCTCACCGTGCGAACCTCCGCCCCCAACAACTTCATGCGGAAGACATTGAGCGATTGACGTTGGATATCGAGCTCGCCCATATACACAATGCACTCGAGGCCGAGCATGGCACAGACCGTGGCGGTGGCAACACCATGTTGCCCCGCGCCAGTTTCGGCGATGATGCGTTTTTTGCCCATATGTTTCGCTAACAAACCCTGACCTAGTGCATTATTGATTTTATGGGCCCCAGTATGTGCCAGGTCTTCGCGCTTGAGATAGACTTTGACGCCAGGGGCTACCATTTGAGAGAAGTGGGGTACATAATGCAGCGTCGTTGGGCGTCCAACAAAGCTAGTAAGCTGTGTCTGTAGCTCGGACTGGAAGGCGGGGTCTTTACGGGCATCTTGATAAGCAGCTTCTAACTCTGTGAGCGCTCCCATCAAGCTCTCGGGAACAAACTTACCGCCAAACTGGCCAAAACGGCCACGCTCATCCGGGTAAATATTGTGTTGATACGGGTAGATGGTGCCTTCATATTGTTTCTGTTGTGTCTGCAATGCTCTATTGCCTTTCAATTATTTCCTTGCATCTCGGAGCTTTGTCGCGCATTCTCAATGAATGTCCGTATCTTTGCGACATCTTTGTGTTTATTCGTCTCTACACCGCTACTGACATCTACCCCCCAGGGGTGAACCTGGGAAATGGCCTCAGCGACATTTCCTGGTGTCAAACCACCAGCTAAAAAGATGGGTGTCTCTTGCGCTATCCTGCGAGCGAGATGCCAATTGTGTGTGAGACCTGATCCACCCCATGTGGCAGAGGGTGTATCGAGTAAAATACGCCAGGCTACATCTCGAAAGGTTCTAACCATTTCTCTGTCCCTGCCCTTTTCTAATTGCAGCGCTTTAATCACAGGGCGATTGATGAGCTGGCAGAACTCAGGCAACTCATTGCCGTGCAATTGCACAAAATGTAGCCCGATTCGTTCAGCCACATCATTGATAAAGTCGGACTCTTTATTGACAAAGACGCCGACGAGATCCGGAGTGGGAGCCCAATTTTTAGCGCCCGAGGAGAAGCGTGTGTTTTCCAGCAACATCTTTGCCTGTTCTGGCTGGATATAGCGATGACTTGGTTCATAAAACATGAGGCCGAGCAGGTCTGCCTCAGCTTCTATTGCAGTATTCAGATGTTCGTGTGTACGAAGGCCACATATTTTTACCTGCACGCCGTTGTTGGCTCCATGTAATAACAGTCGTATCTGAGTTGGTACATCGTTTGATACTACCAGTGACTCACCAACCAACATGGCATGGATATCATAACGTGCCAGCCGTCGAGTATCCGCGGTAGAACGAATACCGCTTTCTGCAACAACTATTCGATCTGTTGGGATAATGTGGCGTAGCTCTCGAAAGAGGTAGGGGTTCACCTCGAAAGTTACAAGGTCACGAGCGTTAATCCCAATGATTGCTGCTCCAGCAGCCACAGCTCGTTGTACTTCCTGGGCATTATGGGTCTCAACCAGGCAACGCATACGTTGATCATGAGCAACTTTGAGCAGGTACTGGAGTTGCTCGTCGCTGAGAATAGCGCAGATAAGCAGAATAGCATCGGCGCCGCAGGCGCGGGCCTCGTATACCTGGTACTCGTCTACGATGAAATCTTTACGCAAGACCGGAACGTTCACAGCCTCTTTAATTGCTCTCAGGTACTGCAATGAGCCGAGAAAGAAGTGGGGCTCTGTTAAGACAGAGATAGCTGCAGCCCCATTGGCTGTGTAGGTCATTGCCAGTTCCACAGGATCGAGATGTGGCGCGAGTAAACCCTTAGAAGGAGAGGCTCGTTTCACCTCTGCGATCAAACGTATCTGTGATTTCGTCCATTGTAGGGGCGATCCCTTGTGGTCGCTCGGTGAATGGGATGGCCGCAAAGCCTCAAGCAGATCCCGCGGTGGAGGTTGAGCGACCGCGCGTAACATCATTTCTGCCAGTGGGAGTTCTTGCTTGCGTTGCTCCAAGTCCATAAGGGTTTGGGACACAATTTGTTCAAGATACATATCAAGGTCACCTTAACTGCTCAAAGCGCGAGAACACACGATAACATCCTCTAGTTTCTGTTTTGCTTTGCCTTCCTGGAGCGTAGCACGAGCCAGCTTAATGCCCTCTTTTAGCGAGGTAACCTGCTCATTTGCTAACAAAGCCGCTCCCGCGTTTAGGCACAGCATATCAGTGGCAGGATTCGCCGTAAATGTGCTCAGCAAGGTACGCAGCATCTCGGCGTTATGGGCAGGGTCACCACCCTGGAATGCTTGTCTGTCAGTAACACGGGTCAGGCCTACCTCTTCAGGTGTGATCGTATACTCGCGTAGCTCCTGGCCATTATGCACCTCACAAATGCGGGTTGGTGCACTCAGGGAACACTCATCAATGCCGTCTTCCCCGTGAATGATCAAGGCATGCTGACAACCAAGGTGGAGCAATACCTGGCCCATCTTGCGCAATAACGTTCCGTCAGCCACCCCAAGTACCTGGTAGCGCGCATGGGCAGGATTAGTCAATGGTCCAAGGATGTTGAAGACAGTACGGATACCGATTTCGCGGCGTGTTGGGCCAACATATTTCATAGCAGGATGATAAGCGGGAGCAAACATAAAGCCGAATCCCACCTCTTCTACGCAATGGGCAACCTGCTCCGGTCCAAGGTCAATGCGTGCTCCAAGTGCTTCTAGTACATCGGCGCTTCCACAACGACTGGTGGCGGAGCGATTGCCGTGTTTGGCTACAGATGCACCGACCGCGGCAACGAGAATACCCGCTGCCGTCGAGACATTGAATGTGCCCGCGCCGTCTCCGCCTGTGCCACAAGTATCCAAAGCGTGTGCTGCAACTATCTCCTTAAGGTGAACCTGCACAGCTTTTTCGCGCATGACGCGCGCCAATCCCGCGATCTCTTCAACGGTCTCGCCACCAGTACGCAGCCGCAAAGCCGTGAGGAAGGCTCCCATCTGCGCCGGCGTAGCGACGCCGGACATAATCTCTTCCATGACTGTCGCGGCCTCGTCTTCGCTGAGCGTAGCTCCGGCGGTGACGTGGGCGATTGCTTCACGAATCATCATTGGTGTTTCCCTCTCATTCTGGCTGGGACGCGATAAATCGGGTTCCTACATTGCATCCCTGCATCCTTTCATCGTCCATAGTAGGGGCGATCCCTTGTGGTCGCCCGGTCTTGGCTGTGGCCGTCCGGTCTTGTAGTGACCAGTATGCTAAGAAGTTCCGTAAGAGGTCTTTTCCCGTGGGGGTCATGATTGACTCGGGGTGGAACTGTACGCCCTCGACAGGGTACGTACGGTGCCGCAGACCCATGACCAGTCCTTCAGCCGTTTCGGCGGTAATCTCCAGCTCATTCGGGAGAGTGGAACGCTCAACAATGAGGCTGTGATAACGGTTAGCTGCAAATGGCGTAGGGAGGTTTTTAAATACTCCCTGTCCCTGGTGATACATCAAGGTAGTTTTACCATGCATTGGTTCTGGCGCTCTCACAACCTTGCCACCGTAGACCTGTCCAATGGCCTGGTGACCGAGGCATACACCCAGTGTTGGAATGTGCGTACCAAAAGAATGTATAATCTGGCAGGATAGACCTGCTTCGTTTGGAGTGCATGGCCCTGGCGATATGACGATGTGATCAGGCTGCATTGCCTCGATCTGCTCTAGCGTCACCTGGTTGTTGCGGTATACGGTGATATCTGCTCCAAGTTCCGCCAGGTACTGGTACAGGTTGTAGGTGAAGCTATCGTAATTGTCAATCAATAATAGCATAATGGTCTTCCCTTCCAGATTGACCGCAAGGGTCAACCTATATCTGCCCACCCATAAACCGCGCATGCGATGCGCAGCATCATACCGTGTATAGTAGGGTTGGCCCTTGCGGTCAACCTACCCTCTTGCGGTCAGCCTTCCCTCTGCGCTCATTGGCGATGTTCTCCGCTTCGTCAAGAGCGCGAAGGAGTGCCCTGGCTTTGTTCAAACTCTCCTGGTATTCAGCGGTGGGATCGGAATCAGCCACAACGCCACAGCCGGCTTGAATATAGGCACGGCCATTTTTAATGACCATCGTGCGCAAGGCAATGGCTGTCTCCTGGTTCCCAGAGTGACTGAAGTACCCAACTGCTCCAGCGTAGACACCGCGCTGTTCTCCCTCTAATTCGCTGATGATCTCCATCGCTCGTATTTTAGGGGCACCAGATACCGTTCCTGCTGGAAAACCTGCTCGCAGCGCATCGTAAGGAGTTACATCTTCGCGTAGTTGGCCAGTGACATTGGAAACTAAATGCATAACATGTGAGTAGCGCTCGATCTCCATAAGCTCTGTGACGTTGATACTGCCAGGCGTGCTCACCCGCCCAACATCGTTACGCGCAAGGTCAACTAGCATGACATGCTCTGCTCGTTCCTTGGGATCGTTTTTCAGTTCTTTGGCAAAGTGTTCATCGCTCTGCCTATCGACACCTCGCGGGCGCGTGCCGGCTATAGGCCGAATGGTTACCTCGTTATCCTCGAAGCGTACCAGCAATTCGGGTGATGCTCCGACGATATGAAAGTCACACATATCCAGGTAGAACATATATGGGGAGGGATTGATAGTACGAAGAGCGCGGTAAATAGTAAATGGCGCTGCGTTGACATGGCGGCTGAGACGCTGTGATGGCACGACCTGGAAGACGTCTCCAGCTCTGATATAGGCTATTGAGCGGCGAACCATTTCCTCAAACTCGCCTTGCGTGCGGTTGGAGGTAACTTGCAATGCTGTCGCATCGGAGATAGAAGAAGACTCCTCAGGTAAACGAACTGGCTGTTGCAGTCTACTTTGGATTGCTTCAAGAATAGCTCTGCCTCTTTGGTATTCGATAACAATATCTGGCGCGTCGAGATGCAGATGAGTGACTATCCTGGCACGGTGTTTGACGTGATCGAAAACCAACACAGTTTCAGTAAAGCAGAAGACGGCCAGCGGTAGTCCAAGTTCGTTCTTCTCAGAAACTGGGAGATGTTCAAAGCGGGATGCTGCTTCATATGATAGATAGCCCACAGCCCCTCCATGAAAACGCGGCAACTCATCCTGGGGAACACTCGCTGGTGTAACCAGTCGATATCGCGCAAGTTCGGCCTCAATCATGCGTAACGGGTCATGACAGGGAATGTCCTCGCTTCGCTCGCCCCTCGATACATCGGGGTCTACAGTAGACCTCGATGTATCGCGACTCGCCGTGTCCGCGATTGTATAGACCGTCGCCATTTCGCCTTGATGTGTGATGACCATGTAGGGATCAATCCCAATAAAGGAGTAGCGACCGATACGCTCACCACCTGAAACACTCTCCAATAAAAAACTATATGGGCCTTGGGCAGCTTTGCAATAAGCCGAGACAGGCGTCTCGAGGTCGGCCAGAATGTCGCAGTGGAGTGGCAGAAGAGGCATTCCGCTTTTTTCGACTGCGGGATTCATTTCTACATCTCGTAATTGCCTGATCTCGTCAAACTTTGGATAATACATACTCATCTCCTTGCCTCGGTTGACCGCTGGACAACTATCCCAGTCCTATTACGTCTTTGACATGTTGTATCGTAGCTTCTGCCATTGGGCGAACCTGGTCTGCCCCCTGCTTCAGTATAGCCTCCAGAGTGGGCAGGTCGTTCATCAACGCACTATAACGCTCCTGAATTGGCGCAAGGGTCGCAACCAACCGCTCAGTCAAAGCCGCCTTAAAATCCCCATACCCTCTACCCGCAAATTCAGCCTCGATTTCCTGCTCCGTCTGACCAGTTAGCAACTGGTAGATAGTCAGCAGGTTCGTTATACCAGGGCGTTCAGCATCAAAGGTAACCAGGCGTAGCGAATCCGTCGTCGCACGTGCAATCTTCTTCTTGATAATGTTCGCATCATCAAGCACATTGATGCGAGAATTGTCGTTTGGATCGCTCTTGCTCATCTTGTTCGTAGGGTCATCCAGAGACATAATACGCGCTCCCACCTCGCGTATCTGTGGCTCAGGAATAGTAAACACCCTCTGGCCATACAAACTGTTGAAACGTCGCGCCAGGTCACGTGTCAGCTCCACATGTTGCCGTTGATCATCGCCAACCGGAACCAGATCGGTTTGATAAAGCAGAATATCGCACGCCATCAACACCGGATAGCAAAAGAGACCCGTACCAACGGAATCCACATCTTCGCCACCCTTCGATTTGAACTGGGTCATACGGCTCAACCAACCCATCGGTGTGAAGCAATTCATAATCCAACTCATCTCAGCATGTTGGCGAACATGTGACTGGACAAACAGCTTACAATAGCGTGTATCCAGTCCACAAGCCAGGTAGAGAGCCGCCAGTTGTCGAATGCTCAAGTGCAGCTCCTTTGGGTCCATAGGTACAGTAATAGCATGCAGGTCAACGATGCAGAAAATGTTATCGTATGCTGCCTGTGCCGCCGCCCAATTGCGAATCGCACCCAGGTAGTTACCTATATGAAGATTACCAGTTGGCTGCACTCCTGAAAAAACGCGCTTCTTCACTGGTGCCTCAGTCCTTTTTTTGTTTGCCTCATACCCCTCCCGCGTCGCTATATCGGCTTCGCTACGTTCCGCTCGATATACGCTCCCCTCCCCTGTTCTGACTTCATGATCGGTTTCAACTAGCATGGTTGCTCATTCCTCCATCGACATAGAATTTGAAATCCATCGTCGTAATGCAATAACGCCCTCTTGTGCCTTAGGTATCTTATCCAACTTGCTAACTGCGGTCTCTTGTAGCGCTTCTGCCTACGGTCAGGCAAGCTGAAAGAAATCATCTACTAAAGTCAGCAAGAGAGCAGCGATGCCAAAAAGGAAGTATCAGTAAAACAACACTAAAAAACGCCACTCTTCCTATTGAAGGGACGAGAGGCGTAAAGCTTTCGTGGTACCACCCAGATTCAGATTATCTTGCTTACCCTTAGCAGGAAAAGGCAGATAATCCCTCATTGCCGGATACAATCAACCATGGGTACACGATAAATTGGCACCCTACATTGAATGACTGCATAGCAGATATATCCTGTCCTCGATAACGGGGGACATTCCGCAAGAGACTACTGATTGTTGCAGCATAGCAATTTACAAAATGTTCGTACTCTGACTCCCAGGCCCATTCTACGGATGCGTAGGTATCGGTTTCCACCTGCTCCAATTCTCTGTTACCCTTGCAATAACGTATACTTTTCCTGTTCGTTGCTTTCAGATATTCTTTTGTACTTGAGGAAAGTATAAGGGTGATTTGTGCTTGTGTCAAGTACTAGGAGTGCCAAAAATTCATATTGCTTCATTGATAATGTAGGATCATATTCAGGTCTCACAAACTTCTTCCGCTCGCCATTCACCTACTATCAACAGGCTCTCAATGCTGTTGAGTCTGCCACCCGGCAGGGCCTGGAGACCTTTCAGACCGCCACGGAGACTTTCCAGAAGTCCACGCGCCAGGGGCTAGATACCCTGCAGAGTTATACTCACCAGGCGCAGAATACAACGCAAAAAGCTTCCAAATAAGTGCATGTTGCATGGATGATTTGAGGTCGGGGCGAAAGCCCCGGCCCTTTTGTTATTTGTGGTAATTCGTTGTGTGAGTTACTATATGTGGTGAATGTAATTTACATGTGTGAAAGGAGCAGCACGAGATGGCAGAAGGATCAAAAGCTCAAGGTCCAGTGAATCCGCTGGATTTTTGGAAGCAATGGAGCGAAACCTCTACGGCAATGTGGACAAATGTTCTTGAAGGCGGCAAAGGAACATTTGTAGATCCCTATGGTTTGTATCGACCGTGGCTGCATAGCATAGAAGTAGCCCAGGAACAAATGAAAGAGAGTGCCAAGGGGACGATAGAACCGACCGAGTTGAGGAAACAATGGTATGAAGCGGCAATTGGTGCGTGGGCAAAAGCTGCAGAAATGGGTGGAGATCCCTTAGGTCTTACTGCCCAGTGGTTGGAGATAATGGAAGAAAACCGGTCCAAAATTTTTTCGGGAGGAACAGTCCCAGCTGATCCATTCACATTTATTAAGCAGTGGTATGATGCCTCTAGCGACACGTGGGCAAAAATAGTTGGTGATATCATTGGGAATGAGAAATTTGTCGAAAACGCTAGCCAATTTATAGAGAGCTATACGAGCTATTACATGGCTACACGCCGTGCCAATGAAGATTATTTTAGAAATCTCCAACTCCCCACTCGCTCGGATTTAGCCCGTGTTGCTGAGATTATCGTCGCTTTGGAGGAGAAGGTTGATCGCCTTGATGACGCCTTAGATGACATTGAGGATGGAAATTCTCAGGTGGCAACAAAGGACGTAATAACGGAACTGGAAGGGCGCTTGAGTCGTGTTGAGAAGAGACTGGACGCCATCTCCTCAGCACTGGAAAAGCTTGAAACAGTAGAGAAACTTGCAAAGCATACGGAAGGAATGGAGAAGAAACTGGATAAAGTCCTTGAGGCTTTTGCGAAGAACGAAGCCAGCATTTCTTCCACAGCTACTGAAGTGGATGTTGTAGCTACTCGTAAGCCAACGAGGAAAAATGCCAGAAATCCAAAGGCCAACGGCTCTAAAGTAGAAGCAAAACAAACAGTATAAACTCAGCAAAGTAGACCATCAGTGTCGCAATACACAGCGGAGAGGAGTGCGAAATGACGAGTGAAAATGATACACAATTAGACATTGAAAGCAACCTCAAGAAATATGAGGCAGGTTTGCAGATTATTGTTGAGGGAGCGAGAGCTAACACGGGGCAGACACCTAAAGAGATTATCTGGACGAAGAACAAGGCGAAGCTTTACCACTATGAGCCAACAGTCGAAAAGAAGTATCCTGTTCCTATTCTGCTGGTCTATGCACTCATCAATCGGCCCTATGTGCTGGATTTGATGCCTGGGAATAGCCTGGTAGAGTACCTGGTGAACCATGGCTTCGATGTCTTTATGCTCGACTGGGGGATACCAGGTGATGAGGATAGCAATCTCACTTTTGAAAACTACGTACTGGACTATATGCCTCGAGCAGTCAAAAAGGTGCTTAGAACTGCCCATGCTGAAGAATTTACCTTACTGGGTTACTGCATGGGAGGAACCATGGCGGCGATGTACACAGCACTTTTCCCTGGCAAACCCCTCAGGAACCTGATCCTGATGACGGCACCAATTGACTTCACAGCAGAGAATACGGGTCTCTATGGCTTATGGACCAATGAAAAATACCTTAACCCTGATCACATGGCAGCAGCTTTTGGAAACATTCCTGGTGATCTCGTCGATACTGGAAACCGTTTGGCCAAACCAGTGACCAACTACGTAGGTTCCTATGTTACGATGTGGGATCGTATTTTGCAGGGCAAACCTATGGATACCTGGTTGGCTATGAATAAGTGGGTGAACGACGGCATCCCATTTCCTGGGGCGGCATTCCGGCAGTGGATTCGCGAATTTTACCAGCAGAATAAGCTTGTAAAAGGTGAGATCAGGCTTCGTGGAATGCGGGTAGACCTTTCAGCAATCAACTGTGCTGTGCTAAACATTGCGGGGAAGAAGGATCATATCTGTACTTTGCCACAGGCAGAAGCTACCATGAACCTCATCTCGAGCGAGGATAAAGAATTTTTCGTGCTGGATTCTGGACATGTCGGCCTGTTGACTGGTTCAGACGCGAAGAAGTCTCTCTGGCCAAAGATTCTTAGTTGGTTAGAACTGCGCTCAAAGTAGCGTATCTCTACTTGGCAACATGAAGCGCGTTGTCCGCGCCAGAGAACTTGGTGAACCCGTCGGAGATATCACAGCACTCGACGCCTAGCGATTGAGCGTCTAGTGTATCACAAATGCCTCACAAAAGAGCGAGGGCTTTATGGCCGCAAAACCATAAAGCCCTCGCTCTTTTCGATTGATCCTCGAGCAACAGTGTCTATATATTTCCAGGTGATCAAAAGGGGCCCGATTCACTGCACAAGCCAGGGGAGTTGATCCATATCGCGGTGCGCGATGAATTGGGCACAATTGTGGCTTCTACACTCTGTTAAGAAAATCAATATGCTGCACATAATTTGTACAAAACATAAGGGCATTTTTGCGTTTTAGCAAGGTATTTACTCTGTAGGACGTAGAACCAAGCCAACCATCCCCTTGACAAATAGCATGCATAAATGTAATATGCATATAGATGCTGTTATTATATCTCATCAAAAAGCATATAGATGCGAAGTTATCTAAGTTAGTGGAGATGAAAAAGTGAAATTTCGGGAGGAGAAGATACACATGCCAGTGAGAGTAATTACGGCAAGAATGTTGGTCCCTGTGTTAAGAAGAAAATAGTGAGTGATTCAACTTTCTGCGTGATTCAACTTTCAAGGAACGAAAAGTATGAGCAAACACACACACACCAAGGTCTTAGCCCCGCTTCCACCTGTTGGAACGCAAACATCACGGTCACATCTGATCACTGCGGAGGATATTGACCTCTTTGCGCACGTCAGCACTGACAAAAACCCCATCCATATTGATGAAGAATACGCTGCGCGCACACCTTTTGGAGGACGTGTTGCGCATGGAATTATGGTCGCATCGATGATCTCTGCAGTGTTAGGCAACGATCTTCCTGGGCATGGAAGCATCTATCTGGGTCAGACGTTAAAATTTCTCGCACCTGTACGTATTGGCGACACCATTACGATTACTGTTGAGGTAATCTCCCTACGGGAAGATAAACACATCGTCACGTTGCGTACTGATTGTACAAATCAGGAGGGGATATTGGTTCTTACCGGTGAAGCAACGGTGAAATACGTACTAGTCTTAGAGGAAGGAAGTTAACCGAGAGTAAACCCGACATACAATGCGACAAATAGTGACGCTCCACCTTTAATATTTGGGTGGAGCGTCATTTACTTCATTGGCGTACTACTTGACGGGAGAGAGATAGGTGATAAAATCTGAGTGTAACAGTCGGATACTTTGTACCAGAATGGGAACAGCGATGAAATTGGAAGAGCCTCTGAGCGCAACAGTCGAAGAATACCTAGAGACTGTTTATAATATGAGCATGGAAGACGAAGTTGTGATTGGCGCGCGTCTTGCGGAGAAGTTTCGCGTTGCACCTCCAACAGTCACGGAAATGCTTAAGCGTCTTGTACGCGACGGCTACATAGAGATGGACAACAAGCGTCAAGTGACGTTAACTGAATCAGGCAATCAAGCCGCTGAAGCAGTGTTACGCCGGCATAGGTTAACAGAGCGTTTCCTTGTCGATATGCTCGGTATGCAGTGGCACCAGGTACACGAGGAGGCCTGTCGTCTGGAACATTTCATATCTGGTGCTGTAGAGGCACGTGTTATTACTTCCTTGAACAATCCAACTACCTGTCCCCATGGCAATCCCATACCTGGTTCAGTAGTAAATGCTCGCAGTTACCTCAAAGATCATGGCGCAATACGGCTATCAACGGTCCCGACTGGTGGCGTGGTCACTATTCTTTGCATCTCTGAAGTTGTTGAGGACGAAGAAGCCCTTATTCTCTACATGCACGAGAAAGGTCTGACACCTGAAACGCAATTACGGGTTCTTGTTCAGGGTGGTATTGGAAATGAACAGGATGAGAGCTTTATTGTACAAGTCGGTGAACGTGAAGTTTGTATCAGCAAATCAGCTGCGGCTAAAATTTGGGTAATCCAGTAATATTTCTCTTCTTTCAGTATTATCCACAAACGTAACTTTTTCCTGAACATATCACTCAAACGAGGCTCTCAAGTGATTCACGCGCTCATTTGCTGCTATTATTGCGAATTTCGCAGTGAATATCCTATTTATTTGAGAAATTCGCAACATTTGCTGTGAAAAGAATTGCTAATTTCATCAGTTGTAGGTTACAATAGTGTAGACAGCGGACATTGTAATACAACACATGTAGGTACTATTTTCAAGATTACCTCTTCCCAGCAGGAAAGGAGCTTTTATGCTTCGGGAACCAATTACGATTAACCCCAAGATCGTAGAAGAGATTGTCGACCGCGAGGAAGTGGAGTTCAAGAAGCGTACAACTCGCTCCAAGGAGATTCACGAACGCGCGAAATCGTCGATGCCTATGGGTGTCTCCAGTTCGTTTCAAGCGGTACGCCCTTATCCCCTTTTCATCAGTCGCGCAGAGGGCAGTCACATCTGGGACTATGATGGCAATGAATATGTGGACTTCCACCTTGGTTTTGGGAGCTTGCTTGTTGGTCACTCGCACCCCCTATTGGTGGAAGCTTTGCGCGACCAGCTTGGTAAGGGAAGCCTCTATTCACTGCCCTGCCCTGATACGGTTTATCTGGCAGAAGAAATGGTACGACGATTCGCGCCGATTGAACAAGTGCGTTTCTGTAACTCAGGTACCGAAGCGACAATGGATGCGCTGCGTTTAGCACGCGCACATGTTGGCCGTGATAAGATAGTGAAGATCGAGGGCTCTTACCACGGGCATCATGATACAGTTCTGATGAGCACCAAGCCATCTGTCGAGGCAGCCGGTCCGGCTGAACGGCCACATACTGTTCCAGCTTCGAAAGGTATACCAGTTGGCGTCAAGGGTAATACCATTATTGCTCCCTTTAATGATGCGGAGGCTCTGGAACGTATTCTAACTGAACACGAAGGCGAGGTCGCAGCGGTAATTACCGAGGCTGTATTAATGAATGTTGGGATCGTGCTGCCTGATGAGGGATATCTCCAAAGTGTGCGTGATATTACGCGCGGGCACGGGGTACTGCTTATCTTCGACGAAGTAAAAACGGGAGTTACGGTCGCTCCTGGTGGAATTACCGAGTTATATCCTGTGGACCCAGACCTCATCTGCCTTGCCAAGTCAATTGGTGGTGGGATGCCTATTGGTGCTTTTGGTGGTCGCGAAGAGATCATGCGCCGCATTAACCACAAGGAGGTTTTGCATCTAGGGACATTCAACGGTAATCCCATGTCGATGCGAGCTGGCCTGGTCACACTGACGCAGATTTTTACGCCTGAGGCCCACACTCATGCAATAGGTCTTTCTAAACAGTTAGGAGAAGGATATGTGGGCATCATCGAGGAATTTGATATGCCCATGCATGTGGCCCAGATCGGCGCAAAAGGCTGTGCCATGTTCCGTTATGAACGCGCGCGTAACTATCGTGCATGGTGGGATATAGATATGCATCTTTCCTATGCGTATTGGCTCTTCCTGGCAAATCGTGGTATTCTCTTCCCTCCAGGTTTTGATGATCAGTGGACAATCTCAATTCAGCACACACAGGCTGATATAGACCATCATTTGCATGTCTTTCAGCAATTTGTTACTGAGCTGACAAGATAGATAGGCGGCTTCAATGAGGGGAGGGAAAACTCAAATGCTACGAGTTTCCCTCCCCTCTCTTTAACAGCTTACCTAAAGTCCCAAAACTGATTATGAACCATAGCTGTGTTGGACTAACTTCAAGTACTTTGATATACTGGTGTCGTAATTTTCCTGGTGTTGATGAATGTACACAAAAATATATATAGAATTGTTGTAAGAAGATGAGTAATCATAGCATCCCTTTATCAGATGCTGTTTCTGGAGAATATGAAGTTGGGGACGTAGATCATACAATTACGGACAAACCGACTGAGCCGCCCGTGGATAATAGAAATCATACGAAGGGTATTTCATCATTTTGGTATGATCGAATAATTGAAATAAGCCTTATCTTGTCAATGGCTGCTTATTACGTTATTGGCAATAAGCATCTCGGTACGGGTTTCCTCTTTGCGTTACATCCATTGTTATCTCTGCCGTTTTTGCTGATATTCGCGGTATTGTGCTGGTATCGTTTACCAATTGCCATCGCACTATTTCCTTTGACATTACCCTTCTATTTCTACCAAAAGACGATATTTAGCCATTACTCTTTTAGCCTTGCCGAGATAACCCTGGGTGTCTGTCTGCTGGTTGCCCTGTTACAACTTGTGCTCCAGAGAAGTAGTTGGCCATACTGGCTTTCTTGGCGAGAGTTGCGAGACCGCCTGGGGCCATTTTCTATCCCAGTATTCGTTTTCTTTTTAGCAGCGACACTTTCAATATTCGTAGCATATGACAAGGTTGTAGCTCTGCGCTATTATCGCGAGGAGATCGTTGATCCCCTTCTCTACTTAACGCTGGCTCTCTACTGTCTACGTTCGCGCCAAGATGTAACCCGTTTGTTGCTTGCGATGTTAGGTACCGGGTTGATGATGGCGATACTTGGCATGATCCAGTTCTTTTTCTTCAGAAACCTCATACAAATCGAGCCCGATGGCATACGCCGTGTTCATGCTATGTATGGTAGCGCCAATAGTATTGGCTTGCTTTTTGATTATATTTTACCTATTGGATTTGCATTGATTGTCGCGAAATCACTTTTCACGCTGAACACTTGGGCCTTCTGGAAAAATAGACTACTGGCTATTGCTGTCTGTTTACCAATGCTGTATGTACTCTACTTGACGCAATCAATTGGCGCCTGGGTAGCCATCGCTGTCGCTGCCATTTTTATTGCTGCCATTTCGATTCGCAAGCGCAAAGTATTGTTGATAGCTATACTTATTTTTCTCGTTCTCATGGGGATATCAGCTTTTCTGTATCATGCTCGTATCACTAACTTTCTCTTTGGTAGCCATGTTGATATACACAACGTCAGTACAACGACTAAACGCTTCTACCTGTGGAGAAGTGCGTTGAATATGATACACGATAGCCCCTGGTTTGGCTATGGCATGGATAACTGGCTCTGTCATTATAGCAACAATAAGATTTGTTTTACCCCGCAACTGCATCATTACTGGATTACTCTCGATCCTGTAACGCATATATCAACAGACCTCAAGTTCGAGCCTGATTTGTCCCACCCGCATAATGTTTTTCTGCATGTCTGGGTGAGTATCGGCATCTTTGGGGTTTTAGCGTTTGCTAGTGTATTGATCCTCTTTGCCTGGCTATTTATACGCATTCTGCGATACCTTCGTTCTCATGAGACAAGGGAGAACCTGCCATTCCAATGGATGACGATTGGGGTTGGGGCTGCGATGCTGGCGGCCATGGTGCAGGGCCTGGTTGATAGCGCATTTCTGGAGCAAGATTTAGCTTTCTGCTTCTGGATAATGATAGTGGCACTACTCCTGCTTCGCTTTTACAGTGGAACCACATGGAGAAAGAGCAGCCTAAAAGGCAAGGTTTTGGGGAATTGATCTGAAGCTGTGACGCTGCATTGACCGTGATCTGCCTTTGTAAACGGCATCTGCTCAAGGTCTGAAGGGCGTAAGTAGCATCGTTCTGACTGCACATTGTGTCATTCTTCACATTTTTTAGGAGACTCAGTTCATTGTTCCGCTATTTCTTCTCCATTATACTCTGGGTAAAGCACTTTTCGTTGAGGAGAGACAATGCCCATGTTTACCACACTCATCGATATCTCGGTACCAACGTTGCTTGTCTGGTTGGCCTGCCATTTTGTCGGTGATTTTGCCTTTCAAAGCACCTGGATGAGTGTCGAGAAGGGGAAAAGTTGGGAAGTAAACTTTTATCATTGCGCCACATATACGGCTGTATTTGTGCTCTTCGCACATGCGTCCATCCTTGCTGCCGCTATTCTGTTTGGTACACACTTTGTGGTTGATCCTCTCAAGTCGCGCTATAAGGTGATTGGCCCGATCTGGGCCGATCAATTGCTCCATATCCTCACGATACTGCTGATCCTGGGATTCAAAATTTGACAACACCC